>CAMDUB010000067.1 GCA_945878575.1 Phycisphaera mikurensis NBRC 102666
GCGCTTGCAAGCGAAACAGCTACTGCACCCGCGCCGTCCTTCAAGGTCAGATGTCCGCCAGCAACTGCGAGGAATGCCGCGCATTCATTGCCTGATGCATCAGCGATGCGCAGCGTGCCCGTCTGATCTTCCGCGCCACCTGCATAGACAATCTCCTTGCCGGCTTGATTGCGCATCGAAAGTACCGAAGCACCTTGCGCCACACCGGCAAGCATGCCGAGTTCGCCACCGGGGCGCCGCATACTGATGACTGCTCCACCGGCACCCGCTTCAGCGCGAAGACTGCTGGCATTGCTGCCCGAGCCATTCAGAATGAGCGCGCCGCCTTCTTCGCCACGCGCGAATGTTGCCAGCGTGGTTCCGTCAACGTCGCCAATCTCAACGCGACCGCCAATCGGTGTTGCAAAGAGACCGCCGACTGGCTTGCCGACCAAATTCCAGATGGCCAAGTCGCCGCCGTCCGTGCCGGCCGATAGGCGAACAACGTTGGCGCCGCCCTTGGACCAGACATCAAGTTGACCGCCGGTGTCACCAGCTTGCGCCAGCATCACCACTTTGTCGCCTTCGCCAACAACTTCAAGGCGTCGAACGCGGATCACGTCTTCAACGCGTGCCACCTGCGTTGCGGCAATCAAGCCGCCAGCGAGTGCCACTGCGCCCAAGATGATCGTTCCGGTGCGCCAGCGCACGGCATCGCGTCGCGCTGCGGCGAGCTCATGCTCAATGCGTGCAAGGCGGGTGGTGATCGCGGATGACATTTCGGTGTGTTCGGAAGTTCCCATAGGTGATCAGTAGGATACGCGCCCTACAGAAAGCGCGACCCCCGATGAGCAAGAAGACCACCACCAAGCGACCGTCCCCAATCAAGCACACCACCCTTGGCATCGGGCTCGTTGGCACCAAGTTCATGGGCAAGGCCCACAGCAATGCGTGGATGTCCGCCCCCCGGTTCTTTGACCTGCCGCTGGTAGTGAACATGCGGGCGGTGGCTGGCACCAAAGTGCAGGATGTGGCTGAATTCTCGCAGCGCTGGGGGTGGCAATGCTGCAGCGACGAGTGGCAAGACTTGGTCACCGATCCGCAGATTGGCTTGATCGACAACTGCACCCCCAACCACGTCCATGCGGAAGTTTCGATCGCCGCTCTTGCTGCCGGCAAGCATGTGGCGTGTGAGAAGCCGCTCGCGGGCACCCTTGACGACGCTCGCCGCATGCGCGATGCCGCCAAGAAGGCAGCCGCCAAGGGGATCAAGACATTCGTGTGGTTCAACTACCGCCGTTGCCCGGCAGTGGCCTTTGCGCATCAGTTGGTGAATGAAGGCAAACTTGGCCGCATTTTCCATGTGCGTGCGAGCTACCTACAGGATTGGGGCGGTCCATCAACGCCGCTTCTATGGCGCTTTCAAGGCAAACTCGCGGGCAGTGGGGCGCATGGCGACCTCAATGCACACATCATTGATATGGCCCGATTCATTACCGGTGAAGAAGTGACCGAAGTAGTGGGCGCGATCGAGGAGACCTTCATTAAGGAGCGCGACATCATCGAATCAACCGGCGGCGCCATTGCTGGCAAGGGCGCCAAGCGCGCCGTGCGTGGCAGCCGCAAGGGCAAGAGCACCGTGGATGATGCGGTCCTCTTTATGGCGCGCATGTCCGGTGGCGCGATCGCCAGCTTTGAGGCATCGCGCCTCGCCACGGGTAACCAGAATCGCAATCAGATTGAGATCAATGGCGAGAAGGGCAGCCTGAAGTTTGACTTTGAGCGCATGAACGAACTGCAGTGGTGGGATCACACGCTGCCCGCACGCCTGCGCGGTTGGAGCCGAGTGATGTGCACCGACGCCACTCATCCCTACGCGGGCAACTATTGGCCCGCCGCGCACGTGCTTGGCTACGAACATTGCTTTGTGAGCCAGGCTGCGGACACGGTCATGGTGCTTGGCGGCAAGAAGCCAGTGGTAGCAATCCCTGACTTTGCAGACGCCTATGAAACACAGCGGGTTCTTGAGGCAGCCATTCGCTGCGCACGAACGCGTCGGCCGGTAGCCATTTCCGAAGTGAAGTAGTCCTGCGCGCGATTTTGCTAGCCTTGTCGCATGTCCATACGCATGCTGATTGCCATCGTTGTCGGTACGGTTCTTGCCTTTGGCTGGGGCGCGGTCTCTTGGACAACCGGTATCTATGACTCTGCAATCAAGCCGCTCCCCGGCGGCGATGGATTGGCAGCAACCTTTGAGTCTGCGTCGGCAGCGGACGGGGCGTACATCTACCCCGCACCGCCCGCCACTGCAGTCATGACGGGGCAGCAATCCACCATTGCTACCAACTCGTACCGTGAAGAGCACCGCAAGGGTCCGCTCATGCTGGTGCTTATGCGTCGCCAAGGTGTTGACCCAATGTCGCCGACCGTATTGGTGCGCGGCTTCATGATTGAGCTCTTCGGTACCGGACTTCTGGCCGCCATCATTGCCGTGGCATGCAAGTTCGGCGCGCGATTGCAAGATCGATTGGCGCTTGGAATTGTGGTCCCTGCCTTCGCCATGCTTTCGTCGCATGCAGTGGTCTGGAACTTCTTCCACCTTCCCGACGCATTCTCCATGTTCTTGTTTATTGACGGAATGATTGCGTGGACGTTGGCTGGTTTGGCGTGCGCGCTCATCATCAAACCCGCCAAGCGCTGAATGTCGTGTACGGTTGACCCAAATGAAATTCCAAAGAGTCCTATGAAGTTTCAGTCTCCGAAAGGCACCCGCGATTTCTATCCAGCCGAGATGGCGGTCCGTCGTCGCATTGAAGGCGCGTGGCGCGATGCAAGCATTGCGTTTGGATACGACGAAATCGACGGTCCAACCTTCGAACACCTGGAGCTATACACCGCCAAGAGTGGCGAAGGAATTGTGAACGAACTCTTTAGCTTCCGCCGCGCTGGTGGTAGTGATGATTACGCGTTGCGTCCGGAGTTCACGCCAACGCTTGCGCGCATGGCTGCCGCGCGTGCTGCGCAGTTACCGATGCCAGTCAAGTGGTTTGCGATCCCCAATTTCTTCCGCGCCGAACGCCCGCAGCGCGGTCGATTGCGCGAGTTCTATCAGTGGAACGTGGATCTCCTGGGCGCTGAAGGCCCGGCGATCGATGCAGAAATCATCGGCGTTGCGGTGGCGGCGCTGGCGCGGCTTGGCCTGCGCGCTACCGATGTGCGTGTCAAGATCAGTCACCGCGTGGCAGCCGCCAATGTTGTACGTGCGCTGGGTGTGGCCGATGAATCCGTCGCCGGTGCGTTTGAACTTCTGGATCGCCGTGACAAGATGGCGCCCGAAGAATTCACTAAGCGCGCTGCAGCACTGGGTCTGGCGGGCGATGCACTGGCGCGCTTTGAGTCCGTGGTACGCACGCGAGTGCAGATTGCTGATGACCTTGGCGTGCTGACCACCACTGCGGGAATTGCCCCGGATTCGTTGGCAGAGTTAGTTCTCCTGCGCGACGCACTGGTGGCAGCTGGGCTCGCCGATTGGTGTGAGTTTGACCTGAGCATTGTGCGGGGTCTGGCCTACTACACCGGCACCGTATTTGAAATTCACGAAGCGTCCGGCGGCGAACGCGCCATTGCAGGTGGCGGTCGCTATGACGGACTCATTGAACTCTTCGGCGGACCCAAGACGCCGGCCATCGGTTTCGGTATGGGCGATGTGGTGTTGGGGCTGGTACTGGCAGACCGTGGTCTCCTGCCAACCGATGGCACGGAATTGCTGCCGCGTCCGGATGCGTTCGTGATTGCCACTGCTGATCCAGCGGCCGATGCGGAATTGCCGCGTTTGGTTGCGCGGCTGCGCGCCGAAGGGTTGCACGTTCGTCACAGTTACAAGGTCACCCGCAACGTGGGTAAGTTGCTGGCCGATGCATCCAAGCAGCGCGCGCGATTTGCTGTACTCCTGGGCGCGGAATTGGCGGACGAGCGTGTCATGTTGAAAGATCTTGCCAGCGGCGAGCAGCGCCCAGTAGCGCTGACTGAACTATCCGCGCTCCTTCGCGCGCCAGCATGAAACGCATCCTGGTCATCGTCGCGGTCGAAGCGGAACGCACCGCACTCGGCGCGCGTTGCCTTGCTGCGCCGGAGGTGCATGTGGTTGTTGCGGGTATTGGTCGCACCAACGCTGCGGCTGCCACTGCAGAGGCACTCGCCGAGGCACGCGCGGCCGGTACGCCGTTTACGGCGGTCATCTCCACTGGCATCGCCGGCGCGCTACCACACTCGAATCTTGCGCTCGGCACGGTGATTGTTGCCGACGCGTGCATCTACGCAGAAGAGGGCATCGCACTTCCTGCAGGTCAGGGTGATATGCGCGTGCTCGGCTTCCCGCTCGGCGACTTTGAAGGGAACCGAGTGCCGGTTGACGGCGCACTGCTCAGGGCATTTCATGCACTTGGCTCCGCATGCGCGATTGCCACCGTGGCTACATGCTCCGGCACGGACGCGGCGGCGCTCGCCGTTCGAACGCGGACCGGTGCGATGGCCGAAGCGATGGAGGGAGCTGCAGTGGTGCACGCCGCGCGGCGTGTCGGTATCCCGGCCATCGAGATTCGCTCGATCAGTAACACCACCGGTGATCGACCCGCGCAGCGCTGGGACATTGCGGCTGCGTTCACTGCGCTGCAGCGTGTTGGCGATGCGTTGGTGAACTTCGCACGCTAGTTCCACAGCGCGCCGATGACGGCCACCAACCAGATTGCAATTCCGAACGCCAGTTTCACAAGGACGCCCGCCATGCGGCCCGCAGCAGCTGCAGCGGCCGGCAGCACCAAGCTGATGGCGCTGCGGTCGCCATAGGTCATTTCGCCAATGAACGCGCCGACAGCCGCACCGATGAGTGCGCCGGCCAGTGTTCCAGCCAGGGGAATGAACGCCAACAGCACCGTTCCCAGCAGCGCTCCTGCGAATGATCCAAGCACCGCGCCCCAAGCGCCGCGTCCGCGCGCGCCACCAGCACGCGCACCAGCAGCGCCCATGGCGGTCTCGCACACCTCACCAAGGATGGCAAGCATGAACAGTGCCACGAGCGTCCACCCGCTGTAGAGCGGCGCGCCGTCCCCGGACAGCGACCACAGTTGTGCAGCGCCCACCAGAATCAAGATCGCCCAATTGCCCGGCAGCGTGAGGAGCGTTAAGAAGAGGCATCCGCCGCCCAGGCCAGCCATGAGAAGTGCCACCACAATTGTTTCGCCAGTCATGAGTCGATCCTCTTCCAAAGGCCGGTGGGTAGTGCGGCGATCCGTGTGCGCGTGCCGTCCGACCAGTGCAGGTCGATGTTGGTTCCGTCCGTTCCGTATGGGCGCCACGTGCCGGATCGGACCGGGGTTACAACGCCGCGCCCATCGCTGAGTTCCCGTGGCTCGGTCAAGGCAAGATACGCGGCGCGGTGTGCGCCGATCCGTTCCGCGGGGGTTGATTGACCAGCGGCCAGCGTTCCCGGGTCATTGGCGGTTCGCCACGTGGCGCAGGCAAGATCGTCTTCGCCGTGGGGCGTGCGTGTTGCAAGGAGTACGTCAAAGTGGTCTCCCTGCGCACCGCCAGTATGGTGAAGCACCGCCGCGGCGTGCGGAAATGGCGGGCCGGTGAGCACGGGAAATGGCGGCGCGGATTCGGTCACGCCGATATCATCCCATGAACTCAGCGGACGTCGTTCGCCGAGTGCACACGCTGCCAGGAGGGCACATGCCGCACATGAATTCAACGCACGGACGCATTTTCCCAATCGCACTTCTCTTCGCCCATGTCGTGGCGCTCCCGATGCTGCTTTCGGGATGCAAGGCATCGGACAGCGCTGAGTCGCGCGCCAACGAAGCCAACGACCGACTGCGCTACGGTCAGTACGCCGAGGCAGCCGCGGCCATCGAGCCAGTGGTTCGCGATCAGCCCGGTGATTGGCGCGCGCAGTTTGCGTATGGTCGAGCCATGCTCGGGCAGGGCAAGCTTGAGGATGCGCGTCGTTCGCTTGACCGCGCGTACCGCCTGCGCCCATCCAACGAAGAAATCGTGACCAGTCTTGCCGAGTGCATGGCGCAGCAGAAGGATGTCAAGGACGCGTATCAGTTGTTGCGTGCGTTCGGCAAGGACTTCCGTTCGTGGCGTGCCTACTTGGCATTGAGCCGCGTTGCAGAAGATGCTGGCGATCCGGACACGGCGTCCACCAGTGCGATGGATTCCATCAAAGTCAATGAGCCGCTCCCCGGGCAGCGCGCCTCGATCGAGCCGTACATGCGCGCTGCTGATTTGGCGTTCAAGTTTGGCAAAGAGGCCGATGGCGTTCGTCGCTTGCGTCAGGCGTATGGAATCATTCCAAATGACCCACGCATTACCGATGCACTGGCTGCACATCAGGTTGCCATTGGTAAGGACACCGCGCTCCCGCTTGGGCCGTAATGCCCCTGTATTTCCTCGCATGATGCTCCGCCACGCTGCATGACGCCTGATTCCACCAATCCCCGCGAACGGTGGCTGAGTTGGCTCGGCACGCTCGGCGATCTTGCGCGTTTGCGCACGCTTCGTCTGCTGGAGCGTGAGGAGCTTGGCGTGGGTGAACTGGCGCGCGCGTTGCAACTGCCGCAGAGCACGGTGAGTCGCCACCTGAAGCCGCTCTTTGAGCAGGGTTGGGTCGACAAGCGCGCGGAGGGAACGCAGAGCCTTTATCGCATGTCGCCGGCGTCGCTTGCGACGGACATGCGTGATCTGTGGCGCATGAGCCGCGAGCACTTGGGTAGCGCCGCTTCATTTGAAGAAGACGATGCTCGCCTTGCAGAAGTCATCGCCGCGCGTCGTGTGGATAGTCGAACCTTCTTCGGACGCATCGGCGGCGACTGGGACGAATTGCGTCGCGAACTCTTCGGCGACGCGTTCGTGTTCGAGGCTTTGCTGGGATTGCTGCCGCCTGACGCAGTCGCGGTGGACTTCGGCTGCGGCACCGGCGAAGCTGCAGAGCGCCTGGCGCCAGTGGTTGGTCGCGTCATTGCCATTGATCGCGAGCCAGCCATGCTTGCAGCTGCGCGGAAGCGACTCAAGCGATTTGTAAACGTGGAATTCCGGCAGGGCGATTTACTTGCACCGCCACTCGCCGCAGGCGAAGCCGATATCGGCATCGTCATGTTGGTCTTTCATCACGTTGACGACCCCGCCTCGATGCTGCGCGCCATTGCGCCCGGCTTTCGCACGGGCGGCGCGCTCTTGGTGGTGGATATGGCAAGCCATGATCGATCGGGTTACCAACAGACCATGGGCCACCGTCACCTTGGATTTTCTGAGCAAGATTTACAGGTATTTGCGAGGGGCAGCGGGTTCACTTTGCGCCGTCATACGCGGTTACGTCCGGATACCAGTGGCAAGGGCCCCGGTTTGTTTGCAGCACTCTTCCTTCGGTCGTAACAGCGTTGGCGAGTCAATCGCATCGCCTGCACCGCACCCGTGGGGTTCACTTCAAAGTCGATGCAGTCTTACTTGGACCCGGCGTTCATCCACGCGGCAATCACCGCTGCCTGCTTCTCTTTGGTGAATGCGCGGAACTGATTTGCATCAGCCATGCTTGCAAACCCGATGGTTGTTCCATCCCATGTCACCGGGGCAGCCAGCGCGGTGAGCGTTTCGCCCGTCATCGGGCAGATTGAATTGTGGATGCCCTTCTTTGGCAACACCTGCGCTGCAGCCAACGTGGCGCGCTTCGCACGTGGCAGCGCCGCAAACTGCTCGGCGCTTGCTGATGAATTGAAGCGAACCTGCCACTGCCCGAAGTAGCCAATGTGACCTTGACCCGTCACGGACTCTTGGGTGATGGGGTCGACGACTTCGGTTTCGGTGGCACCGGCGCGTGCGGCGCGCGTAGCGGGTCGATCGCCACCATCCGCCGCCCGGCGTGGCGTGTCGCTGCCGTTCGAAGGCACGATGGCGGGGTTGTCCCTCACATCGGAACTGTTTGCCGCCACGCTGCCATCGGCGGGCGGGGCCTGGTACAGGTCGGCGGTATTGGAGCCGCAGGCAACCAGCATCATGGTCAACGTGAGCCCAGCGAGTGGCATGGTGATCTTCATCCGCGCAGGATCGCCACTTTTGGGGCTATGTGGGGGTCTTGGGAATAATTTTTGGTTCCGCGGACCATTTATTTGCCTCAGAACCGAATGCCTGCTACTATTCATCCCTTCATCCGGATGAACGGATGAATAGCCTCCCGGACCGCCGGAAACACTCTTCACGGAGCCCCCATGCCTGCTACTGCCGCCGCTACTACCGCCGCCAACCCGTTCCTCACCAACTCGCGCCTCTCCCTCACGGAGTTCTTGCCCTTCAAGGTCAAGGACATGTCCGCTGACACCGTTCGTTTCGGTCGCAAGGAGATTGAACTCGCCGAGATCGAGATGCCAGGCCTCATGGCCTTGCGCGCTGAGTACAAGGGCCAAAATCCGCTCAAGGGTGCACGCATCATTGGCAGTCTGCACATGACCATTCAGACCGCGGTGCTCATTGAGACCTTGGTTGAACTTGGTGCCGAAGTGCGCTGGTGCAGCTGCAACATCTTCAGTACGCAGGACCACGCTGCCGCAGCGGTCGCTGTTGGTCCAAACGGTACCCCTGAGAAGCCAACCGGTATCCCGGTCTTCGCATGGAAGGGCGAGTCGCTCGATGAGTACTGGTGGTGCACTTGGCAGGCGCTGCACTTTGCAGATGGCAAGGGACCGAACATGATCCTCGATGACGGTGGCGACGCCACGCTGCTCATCCACAAGGGTCTTGCCTTTGAGAAGCTTGGTTCCGTGCCAACCGCCACCTCCGAGGACAGTGAGGAATACACCGTCATCCTGCAGCTCCTCACCGCGCTGCAGCAGAAGCACGCTGGCTACTGGACCAAGACCGCGCCGAACGTGATTGGCGTCACTGAGGAAACCACCACCGGCGTGCATCGTCTGTACCAGATGCAGGAACTCGGTGAACTCCTCTTCCCGGCGATCAACGTCAACGACGCTGTGACCAAGAGCAAGTTTGACAATCTCTACGGATGCCGTCACTCACTGGTTGACGGAATCATGCGCGCCACCGATGTGATGCTTGCAGGCAAGGTTGCCGTGGTCTTCGGATACGGCGACGTCGGTAAGGGTTCGTGCCAGAGCTTGCGTGGCCAAGGCTGCCGCGTGAAGGTCACGGAAATCGACCCAATTTGCGCGCTGCAGGCGTGCATGGAGGGCTACGAAGTCGTTACCCTCGCCGATGCCGTTGCAACTGCTGACATCTTCATCACCGCCACCGGCAACAAGGACATCATCCGCGCCGAGGACATCATGAAGATGAAGGACAAGGCGATCATTGGCAACATCGGTCACTTTGACAATGAGATCGACATGGTTGGTCTCAGGAAGACCCCTGGCACCAAGTGCGTCAACATCAAGCCACAGGTTGATGAGTGGAAGCTTCCCAACGGCAAGAGCATCATCATGCTTGCTGAAGGTCGCCTCTTGAATCTTGGTTGCGCTACCGGCCACCCAAGCTTCGTGATGAGTTCGAGCTTCTCCAATCAGGTGATTGCGCAGATTGAACTGTTCCTCAATCACAAGAAGTACGTCAAGCAGGTCTACACCTTGCCGAAGAAGCTTGATGAGAAGGTGGCACGTCTGCACCTCGGGCAGCTTGGTGCCAAGCTCACCGAACTCCGCAAGGATCAGGCCGAGTACTTGGGCATTCCTGCCGACGGTCCGTACAAGCCAGACCACTACCGCTATTGAGTAG
>CAMDUB010000068.1 GCA_945878575.1 Phycisphaera mikurensis NBRC 102666
CTGGCGATCGGAATCATTTCCGTGTCGGCGCTCTTTCCTGCGGGCATCGCTCAGCAGCAACAGACCGCGGATGATCAGCTTGGACCCGTGGTGGCGGAGCAGGCGCTGGGGCTGCTGCGCAGTCGTGTGAAGTCAGAGGACTTTGGCACGTTTGAAGAGTTTGGCGTCACGAATCTCTTGGCGCAGTCGATCTCCAATGGCAGCTACGTGTCCCGGCCAAGCGCTGGCGATTGGAGTTGGATTCGCCCCGGCGTGATCCGCAGCAATCAGGGTGGTACCACCATTGATGACGTGGGTGCCATCGATATCTTCTCGACGCTCGCTCAGAACGCGGGCTCCAGCGCGCAAGAGTTCTGTGAGTTTCCCAATCAAGGCGTCACCCGCACGGCCGGCGGCAATCTGAAACTGTGGGGTGCGCCGTACAACTCCTCACGCACCAGCCTGGCGCCGCCGATCATCGTCACGCAACGCGAGCGGTGGTGGCCATCCGTGCCGGAAAGCGCCACCACGTTCACTCCGCCCACGTACTCATGGGACTGCATGTTCCGACGCATGGGTGGGCGCATTCAGGTAGCCATCTTTGTGTACCGCGTCATCGGCGTCGGCGGTGCGGTACGGAGTTACTCATCGCCTTCGAACGGTGCGCCAAGCCTGCCGACGGTAGTCGCCGGTGCGAGCTACCCCAATCTTCCGCCGGTTCCGTACCGGCGTGTTCCCAAGTCAGGTGTTGGTGGCGCGCCCGGAACAACGGGTGCACCGATTGGGCTGCAGGTGCGCACCGGGTGGGAGCAGCCTGCAACACTTTCGCTGACTGGTCAAGCACCGTTCACCACTGGTTTCTTCGGCGCGAATCAAGGCATTGCCGCTACAGATTTCGCCGCCGCATCTGTTCCGCAAGTGAGCGAACAGTGGCAGTTGCCCGGACAGTGGATCATTGACAACAACAGCAATGTGCACCGCGTGGCGCAAGGCCGGCGTAACTCCATTGATCCGCTGCAAGTCCGCTTCAGTGCACCGGTCCCGCGCGTCCCCAACGCGCAGGTGTACGACGATTACGAACTGCTTCCGACTGGAACTACCGACCCTGTGCCAATGGGCGTTCGCACCATGCACTACGTTCCAGCCATCATTGACGCCAATGGAACGCAATTGGTTCCTGTCTACGCCACAGTGAGGGAGCTCTGATGCGTCGCGCATTTACTGTCGTTGAACTTCTGATCGCCGTGGTGGTCATGCTGGCGGTGATCATTGCCACCAGCAAGATCTTCAATACGGCAAGCAAGGTCTCCAGTACCGGCGAAGCCAACGCAGATGTATTGCAGCAGGGCACCGTGATCGAAGAGCAGATGCGCCGCGATTTGGAGCGCCTGTGCCGAGACGGCTACATGGCCATTCAGTGCGTGGCAGTCCGCAATGATGTCAATCAGGTGATCTCCCCATCGGCAAACGCACCGCTCTTGAATCCGCAGTTGGATGCCAATGCCATCTTGCGCTGCGATCAAATTGTGTTCTTCACCGCGGGTACGGAAACATCGGCGCGCTGGGCCGGTCCCGGCGACTTAGTGTCCGGCGGCGGTGGTCAGCAGTCGCGCGGCGCGCGCGTGTACTACGGACACGGCGTGCAGTTTCCATCGCTGCCGAATGATCCAACCAGTAACCCGCCTGGATCAAACCCGAACTCGGTCATCAAGCCGATCATCACCGGCGTCAGTCCCGCTCCAAGCGGTGTGAAGCAGGTGGTTCCGTGGACGTGGTTTGACCCGCTGACCTACCAACTTGGCTGGCAGTACGGAACCACTACGCAGACGGCGGGTCCGCGCGTACTTGCCAACCAGCCCGAGGCGCGACAGTGGGTGCTTGCGCGTAAGTCAGTGCTCCTCGCCGATGACGGCGGTCGGCCCATCTACTACCCGGAACCAAGCAATCTCACGTTGGCGGGAACGCAAGGACCAAGTTCGGCGCCGTCCATCTTTGGCGATCGGTCGAACACCGGCGCGGCTGGTTCGGACCCTTCGTACTTTCAAGAGATGCGCGACCGCAATCGCATTTCGCTGAGTACCAATCTCATTCCAAGTCCGGTGATGCAGTCTGGGTGGGTTGATGTTGCAGCGAGTGACTTTGGCAAGGTCCGCCGAGAAATTTCACCAACACTTCGGCTGCAGACGCCGCTTCCGGTGGGCGGAGGCGCAGTGACGTTGTCTTCCATGTCCGTGCCCTTTAACACTCCCGGCAACGGCATTGCGCCAATTACATGGCCGGTGGGCGCCGGGGCCCCAGCATGGCCGAGTGGTAGCGCGATTGTCGCCGTGGGCAACAACATGGATCCGGGTGCGATCAATGGTTTCTCCACGCAGCGAGACCGGATCATGCGCGGCACCTTTGGTATTCCCGCCACAACGAACATCAGTAACACCTTTGGTCTCCTCGGCTGGCCGCGCTCGGAGAAGTCAATCGGCAATACCGATCGCAAGAGCGAGATGCTCACCTCACCAACACTGGTGACCAATTGCAGCACCTTCCAAGTGGACTGGACTTGGGAGCCATTGACTGGTCGGCAGACGGACTCGTCAGGCGCGGTGTTGCCAGTCACCGCGCGCCTTTCGATTGGTGCTGCGCCCACCTATGCGATCACGCCAACTATCACGACCCTCCTGCGCGGCTATGAGCCGTTTGCCTTTAGCTGGCCAGCCAATGACGAAGACCCGACCCAGCGCGTGCGCCAGCAGCCGTGGTTTGGCTTCCCGGATTCTGGCGATGGCACGGTAGTCATTCCCGCGTCGCAACAACTCGGTGTAGCGCTTGCACAGGACACTTCCGTGATGCCCGACGTTCCGAACGGAGGATCCGCCACCACCACGGTTCGCACCAATTTCCACATGCGCGCCGTTGCGCAGGCGATCGAAGGCACCGCTGGCGCAGCGGCGAATTCGCCCGCTGCCATTCAGGCGCCGTTCGGTGCAGGCGTACCCGTCCGCGTCTACACGGCGGTGTTTGGTTTCAACCAAGACGAGGCCTACGCCGTGACTCCGGACGGATTCATTGTGGCGCGCGAGGATTACACCCCGTGGCCAACACAGATTCGTATCACTGCCACCATTCATGACCCGCGCCTGGTATTAGACCGCGGACGTGAGTTTCAATTTGTGCTTGATGTCCCGAAACGTCGCAAGGACTGAGTGTTGCTGATCGCTTTCCGCGAAAGTACCCCATGAACTCCACCACCAAGTCCCGAGGCAATACGCTTGTCTTAGTCACCGCCATCTTGGTGCTGCTGGTCATCATTGCCACCGCATTCCTGGTGCGCGCGCAAAGTGGGCGCGCGCAGGCTGCCGCGCAGCAGAAGGCCACAGGCCGAGAGGCACGTGTTGAATCGGTAGCGGCAGACGTTGCCCAAGAAGTAGCGAATGCGCTCTTTGTGAAACGCATCGACGGTTCAAGCATGACGGCTGCCGCGGGGCAGATTGCCGCTAACCAGGCGACGGGTCTGACTGGGCAGCCAGCGTTCGGTGAGTTCATGGCGCGCAGTGACTTCCCGCGTCTCCCCGCGGAACCGCTCGCCATTCGTTACGGCGTTGACTATTTTGACTCGGTTTCTAATTTGGATTTCACCTCGGTTGCTGGGGGTGACGGTTACCTGGACGGCTACAACTTTGCGCCGTTCTCTGTGAACCCGTTCACCAACTGGCCCGCGCGTTACGGCGACATTACCGGCGAAGGTAATCCGATTGGTAATCCCGGCTTCGGCGACACCCGTTGGTTGGCAAGCACCGAGCCGGTACGCGCCATGCTCCTCACGCAGTTGCAGAATCCCGTGGCGCCCGCGCCGCCGAACACACAAGTTCCGCTGCCATTCAACGCCAACTGGGGAAACTTGGCGCTCTCCAACGGCGCGCCGATTCTCTCGCCGGAAGGATTGGGCTTCAGTCATTGGCCACACATGAGTTGGATTCCAACGGCGGAGAATGGTTTCCGGTTGTGCTGGAACATCTCCAACGTTGAATCGAACTGGGATCACATGCTCCCCGCGGCCACTGCTGCCGCTGACCGTTGGGTGGCAGGGGAACTCAATCTGGGTACGCCCTATGAGCAGTGGCTGCCGTATGTGGCGCCGCGCGAGCCATTGGTCACCGGCAAGGATGCACGCGGATACTTGGTGCTTGACAGCACCGACTGGCAGAACCGCGTCAGCCAATGGTTCAACGTTGGCATCACTAATTTCAACACGGTTCCACCGCACGCGCAGATCATCAAAGGGGTGAACGGCACGGGTGTGAGTACGCCCATTCGCCGTCTCGACGCACTCCCCAATTTCCTGCAACTTGGCGCGTTTGGTGATCCATCCGATGAGTTCAAGCAGATCCTTTCCGGCACAACGTACGTGCCAACATCGCGCAACCTGATCGGACGCACGCTTGCCGATGCTGACGGCGATGGATGGACGGATTCGTTCTGGTTTGTAGCGCCCAGTTCCAGTGATCGCAGTACGCGACAGCTGATTGCGGTGCGGATCATGGACAACAGCGCGCTCATCAACGTCAACACCGCGACACGGTCGGACCGCGCGAGCACCAATGGGTTGACGCCGTCTGACGTGGCACTGGTCACGCGCCGTGATTCGTATGACGAAACCACGACGGTTGGAAACACGGCTGGGTTCCGTGACCCCCTGGTCGGATTCTTCAATGCGCGGGAGAATGATCCGGAATACCGGGTGAACTTCAGTTTCAAGACGCTGCTTCCAGCGCCAGCGGCACAGCCTTCGCAGACCGCTGCCAGATTGGTTTACGCCGTTGCTAGCAATGCCGGCGGCCCAACCGGTGGCGTGGATGTTGGCTGGGCACCGGAACGTTGGGAAGGTCGGCGCACGCAGTTGGCAGCGGCGGGTGGCAACACCGCCGATCCCTACCAGACCGGTTTCCTTCGGGACATCGGTATGACCCAAGAAGGCACCGCTGGCAACGTGAACAGCGTGGTTCCGTTCTTTGATCCGTCCGCGGACTTTGGTTTGACCGGCTCATCGGCGGTGTACGGGGACTCATTCGTCCTCTCACGCGCCGCCGATCGTCTGAGCTACTTCAAGGCCATGGCCAACGGCGGCGAACTGGTCGACCCGGTCACCGCTGCTCGGCTGGTCACCCTGAGCCCGTTTGGATCAGACGATGAAATTGAGTTGCGCGCGGCCAGCGGTCAGAACAGTCCGCAGACGGTCAGCCGCATTGAGAATGCCTTGAATAGTTCGGCATCGATGTACTCCACCGACATTCTGTTTGGCGAATTCCTCCGCTCCACGCGTTCGCGTGAGGAGTCCGCGCGCTTCTTTGATCCTGACGATGTTCGCGTTCAAGACTGGCGCGCGCGGGCGGCATGGAGCACGGGCGCCGCGTTCGCGCCGCGCGGTGGGGCAGAGTTGCTGCTCGACCACCGGCGCATGATGACCACCATTTCCGGTGCACGGAACGAGTTGTTGCCGCCGCGGCTTTGGACGGTGGTTGATCACAGTCTTCAGGCAGCTGGTACGCCTGACACGAACTTTGTTGGTAATTCCTTGCGCGTTCGTCCTGCCTACCTAAAGCGTGGCGTGGACTTTGACTTGGACGGTAACCCCGACGACGTCACCGGCGACGGCGCGGTTACCACTGCCGATGACTTGGCGCCGTACCACCCAAACATCATGTTCCCAGCAGCCGGGTTGATCCCCGCAGCCTCCAGTGGATTTGGGATTGCTATTCGTGACGCCAACGGTGACGGCGTCGCGGATGTTGAGGACTTTGAACTCGCACGGCGGCGTTTCCTGACGGACAATCGCAAGATTGACTTGCGCCGCCCGAATGATGTGCCGACGGCGGGCGCCGCCGCCACTCCAACGCAGATCACGCAGGCCGATCGCAAGTTTGATTTCGACCTGCAACGCGTGATGCGTCGCGCGCTCATTGATGAAGGCACTCGCCAGAGTTATTTCGGTCGTCCTGGTCAGAACTCCACCGATGCCAATGCGTCCTTGGCTGCCACCAAGATGATGATCGCCAGCTTCTCGGCGAACGTGTTGTGCTACCGCGACGGCAAGCGTCGTATCACCAACACCATGTACCTCGATCAGCCGTTGCATCCGTTGGAGGCGATTGCAGTTCCCACCGATGCGCTCGGTGCAAGCGGAATCACCGATGGCGGTTTCATTGGCGTTGAGAAGCAGCCCTTCATTCAGGAAGTCTTCCTCGCCTTCGTCTATCCAAAGTCCAAGGTCACCCAAGCTGAACTTGATGCCGTACTGGGGCCTCCGGGTGGCAATCCGTTGCCGGGCTGCCCCGATCCTGACAATTGCTCACTGAATGCAAGCGACCCGTTTGCGCTGCCAAGTTGCACTGCGAACGGCGCCGGGGAGCACTTTGTGGTGTACGACCCCGCCAATCCGGCCACTTGGCCAGCAGTGGTGTTTGTTGCGCAGATTGCTAATCCGTTCAACGAGCCAGTGAACTTGGCGGATTTTGAGCTGCGCATCAATCCTGCTTCGGGGTCACCGCAGCGATTCTTCTTCGGACTTCCCGGTCCGACCGGAAGTCGTAGTGGCAACACCTACGGCCCGGATGTGGAACTTGGACCCTGCACGCCAGAGGAGCCGCGTACGGCGCTGGTGTTCAGCCTTCCAGAAAAGTTCCCAAACGGCGACGCGTTCCCGCGTGATGCATGGCTCGACTTCCTCGATATCGGCGCGTCGATCGACACCGACGGCGATGGAAACATCACCACCACCGAGGCCGACCCATCCAACGACATCAAGCCGGGTCAATTCTTCACGCCGGACATCAACGCCATCTATTCGCCAGCATGGGGCGGATCATCCGCTACCGGCACGCAGTACTTCGACGCCAACCGTCGTGGTGGAACGCTGTACTTTGACGCCACGCGAACCACCGTTCCCACGGTGTTCGCTGGGCTTGATGTCAGTGGCGACATGAACCGTTGGAAGCCATCACCTTCAGTGGGTGGTGCTCCGCCAACAAATTCCTACATTGAGTTGCGCCGCGCCATCTATCCGTCAAACGGCGGCACGCCAAGTTGGACGGTGGTCGATCGCTTTGAAAATGAATTGGATCCAGACCTCAACGGCTCGACTGGTCAGCGCGTCACGGACCTGATCAATCGCCTCTACATCGATGGTTCTGGAGGCTCGCTCCCGCCGCCACCAGCGATCGTGTGTCGCTCCGGCAGTCTGGCGATCGACGGTATTCGTATGCAGACCGGCGATTACTTCACCACCTGGGCGCGTGGAGCTCGGCAGTGGTTGTTTGATACGCAGAACGGCATCACGCCGACACCAGCTGGTCGTGGCGTCATCACCATGGATGAACGCACGCCGCGTTACGCGTTTGCGCGGAACACGGGTGTGATGGCGTCCAGTTTGCCGAACGGTGGTTCCGTGGGTCGTGAGACGTTTGTTGGTGGTACCCAAGAGGGTGTCGGCCGCAAGGGCGAAATCATCGCCAATGCCACCAGCTTGCCCGACGGTGATGCGACCGGCTCTCCGCAGAGCCTGTGGATCTCTTCGCTCTACCACAACATTTGGGGCGAACTGAAGCGCGGCAAGCCGACCTTCTTCCCGACCCGCATTCCCGAAAGCACCCAATCGCGCACCTACAAGTACCCCGCGTGGCTCCTGAACAACGCCACGCCGCCCACTGGTATGACCCTCAATTACGGGGAGAAGGGCGTCACGGACTTTAAGTTCGTCAACGGTGCCGACCCCAGTAATTTCACTGCGCCGTACCGGCTCTTCCAGAAGGATGCGGACTTTGATCAGGCCGCCGAGATCTTGGATGTTCCGTTGTGGGGCACATTGGTGCAGCGCACCGGTAGTGGTCGTGCCTACGCCACGCTGGCGGAAATTCTTGCGCAGCCGCAGGACTCCACCGCTGACCTGTACTTCCCCAAGTTCCCCAAGCCTGCAACTTCAACCGGCGTTCGCAGTTATGGCTCCAACCAAGAGCACTACAACCGCCTGCAACTTGAGCCCGCGCAGTACGACACTGTTGCACCAGCGGGCGGTCGACCAACGCTCTTGAGTGGCATTCAGACCATGCCGCCGACGATTGAGGGTGCGGTTACCGCTACCACTCCCGCGCAACAGAACGGCATCGGCTTCAACGCTCGCCTGCCGGGTGGTGCAGCGTTGCTGGACGCATTCGTTGTTGATGATCGCGGCGCCGCACCGTTTGACACGTGGACCAGTACCACCGCCCCCGACGGTGTGATCGATTTCAATGAGCGCGCCACCGCCGAGAACCGCCGCCTCCGGTTGGCTCGCAACTTTGAAGGCAAGCTCACGCCTGGACTCATCAATATCAACACCGCGCCCATCGAGGTGTTGCACGCCATGCCGCAGATGATGCGCTTGGTTTATGACGATGACTTCCCGATTACCAAGACCGCCGATTCCGATCCAGCATCGCTCAATGCTGCCAGCTCCGCACTGAGCAAGCGCCGGGTTGTCCGCGATCCACTGGCGTGGCAATCCGCCCCGTACGACATGGGCGGCGGGAACCCGGGCCCCGGCAATCCGAGTTCCATTCTCTTTGATTACGGCGTGGCCGCCCCGCGCGTTCGCGTGGCGGAAGCGATGGAACTGTGGCGCAACAAGGGCAATGTGTTGCCTGACTTGAGCAACAACTTGTTCCAGAACATGCCGAGCTACTACAGCCGTGGTCTTGATTTCCCAGACGCGTCCAACCACCGCGAGTGGGCGCCGGGTACGCGCAGCGAGCGTGGCTTTGACAGTATTGGTGAGTTGGCAGTGCTGACCAAGGGCGCGGAGTTTGCTCCTACCGCCGCAAGCGATGCCGACGGCAACGGTACGCCGGACGTCCAAGACATCGCCAAGGGCAAGGTTGCGGACGTAAACCGCAACAACGTGGCAGACAGTGCTGACGCTGCAGCGTTGGTTGGTTCAAGCTGGAACCAAGCCGAAGGTTGGTCGATTCGCTTCGCCGGCACGGATCCGTACCGAACCAAGTGGGACGATCCATCCTGGGGCGCCGGCCGCGGTTCATCCGTTGGCTCCGGTCCGCAATCGGTCGGCGGTACAGCATTGGCGTACCGCACCGAGGGCATTCCGCAAACGCTCACCGCGGGCCAAACGCAGGTCTATCCCCTCACTGGTCGAACCGCCATTGACAAGCACTTGCTGGTGACTGCCACGGATGATCGAAACACGATCGCCAATGAAATCAATGACCCTTCCAACGACTCGTTGGGCACACAGTTCGTTGAAAGCAAGGCCTATCACTACGACATGACCTCGGGCGATGCCGTTGAGCAGAACCAGATGCTGCGCGGTATTTCCAACATCGTCACCACTCGCAGTGATGTCTTCACCATTTGGCTTCGCATCCGCACCATTAAGCAGGACACGCTCACTGGTCAATGGAATGGCACCGACCCCGAGTCCATCGTTGACGATTCCCGTTACATGATGACCATCGACCGCTCATCCGTCGATCGCCCCGGTGAGCAGCCCCGCATTGTGAGTTTCGTGAAGGTGCCGAACTAGTCAATACTGACGTGATCCTGCAGCTCGCAAACGCAGGACGCATGCATGCACAGTCCGGAACCCGCTCACCTGGCCGCACTCGCCGAAGAGGACAAAGC
>CAMDUB010000069.1 GCA_945878575.1 Phycisphaera mikurensis NBRC 102666
CGGGTGACAGCGTCAAGCTGCACGATCAGTTCACCGAGCAGGGTGGTCGCGGAATCGATGTCGCTCACTTGGCGAACCAATTCCTCGTTGCGCTGCTCCAGTTGACCCTCTTCCTCGATGGAGTCGAGGTTGACGTTGCCAAGCTTGCGGATTTCATCCTTGAGTCCAGCCAGTTCCTTCTCAGCGGCACCGCGGTTGGTCTGCGCCCACTCCGGCAGCGCCCGTGCGGCAACATGTTCGGCATAGCCACTGCCAAGATCAAGTTCCAGGTCACTCAGCGCGGACTCTTCCAAGGCCTCGCGCTTGATTTCCACCTCACGGCGGCCAAGTTCCACGCTGTTCCAGTTGCGCTCCAAGATGTGCGCCTGGTCGCGGGCGATGCGCAGCGCGGTGGCTGCCTCTTCGGTACTCCGCTGCGCTGCGGTAACGGCCAACGCGGCGCCTGCCAAGCCCTCAGTGAGCCCAACCAATTCGGCGGCAGCGGCCTCGGAAGCCACACGTGCTTCCGCGATGGTGGACTGGTAACGATCGATCTGCTGCTTGCGACGGTCAGCCTGCTCAGCGGCGTGCACGCGCTGCCGTTGTTGCTCATCGCGGGAGAGCTCAGCGGTCCGACGCTCGCGGCGCAGGACATCAAGCGCCGAATTCCGCTCACTGCTAGTCACACGCGCAGTGGAAAGTGCTTCCGCCGCGGCCTCGGCTTTGGCAATCGCCTTGGTGGCGTCTGCATCGGCAACCGCATGGCGGCCAACCAGTGCTTCAAGCATGGCACGCGCTCGTCCAAGCCGCTCGTCTACTTCAGTGCGTTCGGTACTGAGGGTGCGAATACGCCGCATCAGTTCGTCTGATTCCAAGGAAAGCGTGGACTGCTCATGTTCAACGCGCTGGATCATCTGCTCGCAGCGATCGCGTTGGTACTCAGCATCAATGATGCCGCGTCGAACATTGGAGAGGCGGTCTTCCACCTGGCGGTGGCGAAGGCGCGCTTCGTCGGAGCGGGCAAGCAGCACAGCGGCTTCACCCTCCAAGAGTTCCATCTCAATGGCCAAGATCGTCAACCGCTGGGTCAGTTGCGCCAATTCAGCGCGACGAGCCAAGAGGCCTTCGCCCGCACCGTTGCCGGTGGGGGTACCCACGGTGACGCGTCCGAGGGCGTCGACCAACTCGCCAGCACGGGTAACGATCCGAGCGCCCGCATGGGTGGTGGCCGAAGCCTCCAGGGCGGTGGCCAAGTCAGCAACCACCCAGGTGTCCGCCAACAGGCGATGCACCAGCGTGGCAGCAGCGTCGCGTACCCGCACCGTGGCGGATACCGGCGCAATTCCGGGGCGGGGTTCGCGCACAGCGGCGTTCACTGCCGGCAATTCAGCGGAGGCCATGGTTACTCGCCCGCGCACGGTGGCGCAGGTGGTGGCAACTGCCAGCACGGAATCTCCATTGTCCACCACCAACAATTCCAGGTCGCGCCCCAGCGCCGCTTCGGCGGCGGCAGCGTCGGCCATCTCAGTTTCGATCCAGTCGCCCAGGATTCCCAGGACGGAAGGGAAGCGATCGCGGTCACCAACTACTTCGCGTACCGCTTCATCAACGCCTTCACGGGCGCGTTGCATTTCTTCCAAGAGTCGGCTGCGGCTTTCAACCGCGGTCCGCTCATCGCGCAACTCGGAGAGTCGGCGCGAAAGTCCAGCATGGCGATCGCCAAGGGACGTTGCATCAGAAATATGGATGTGCACGTCGGACTCCAGGCGAACGGCCTCGTCCAGTGCCACCATGCGCCGTACCACGTGTTGGTTGCGCGCCGCGCGTTGCGCGTCCAGCTCAATGATGAACGGCTCACGACGACGCTCAATGCGGGCAAGTTGCTCTTCCAGTCCGCGCTCGCGCTCATCGACCGAGGCAAGGTGCGAAGCAGTGCGGGAGATTTCCCGATCAGCAGAGACGGTTTGTTCGCGCAGGCGATCCGCCGCTAGGCGAGTCTGTTGCGCGGCTTCAGCCGTTCGAGCACGTGCGTCGGATGCGGTCATCACGCTGCGCTCCGCTTCATTCGCTGCCTCGGCTGCACCGGCCACGCGCTCAGCGGTGTCGTCAATCTGTGCAGTGAGTTCAGTGATGCGCGCCTCAAGTTCGGCCAGGCGCATCGAGTCGGAAGCGGCCTGCTCACTCACTTCACTCAACCCGCGACCTGCCAGTTCCATTCGCTGGGCAGCTTGCTTCTCGGTGCCGAGCGCCTCAATGCGGCGCTGCTCCAGCGCGCGCTGTGCGTCCTGGGCTGTTTGGCGAATGCCCTCCACCTCGTTGCGTCGGTCTTCAAGGAGCGCAATAGCGCCGGACAACTCTTGCCGATCGCGCTCCAGGCTCGCTAACTGACTGGTAAGGCCGGAAAGTTGCTCGCGGTACTCGTGATACAGGTCAAATGCCACTGCTTGACGCAGTTCACGGCGGCGCAGATCAAGCGTCTGGAAGCGACGTGCCTTCTCTGCCTGACCCTTGACAATGCGTAGGCGGCGCTCGGTGCTTGCAAGTTGTTCGCGCACCAACACCAGGTTCTTCTCAGCGCTCTCCAGTTTGCGCTGCGCTTCCACCTTGCGCGCGCGGAACTTGGCAACACCGGCTGCTTCTTCAAGAATCGTTCGACGTTCAAGCGGGGCGGCGCGCAACATAGCGTCCACCTTTCCCTGCTCGATGATGGAATAGGCATCGTTACCGATACCCGTATCCATGAAGAGTTCCTTGATGTCACGCAAGCGCACCTTGCGCCCGTTGATGAGGTACTCGCTGCGGCCGTCGGCATAGAGTCGGCGGGTGACTTCCACCTCGTCGGTATCGACGGGCAGACCGCGATGGCGCACTGCATGTCGATTGACCGTCATACTGCCGTCGGCCCCGTCCTCATCGACGTGTTCGGCATGTTCAGCGTGCGCGTCAACTTCAGCGGCCAAGACGGCCGGAGCCGGTGCAAGCCGGGCTTGCTCTTCAGCAGTCAGCAGTGGGTTGTCAAAGACCAGCGTCACACTTGCCATACCGCACGGCTTGCGCGTCGCGCTACCTGCGAAAATAACATCCAGCATGGCGCCGCCGCGCAGGCTCTTGGCACTGCGTTCACCAAGCACCCACTTGATAGCGTCAACGACGTTGGACTTGCCGCAGCCGTTTGGTCCAACCACGCCAATGATCGGCGAGTCGAAACGGAATTCGGTGGTGTCGGCAAAACTCTTGAAGCCGCTCAGAACGAGTCGGGAAAGTCGCAAGGCAAGACCTCCTGTCGGGTATTCGTCGCGTCCCTTCCTGGAACGCGCGGCTCATATGGACAACTCAGACCGCTAGCCCCGAGCAAGGGGCGATTGGTCAACGTGGGACAGTATCCTTCCGCGCCTTCGCGGCATCAAGTCCAGATCCGACGGAAGCTGTCTCTAAATCGCTTCCTCGGCCGACTCCGATCTCCGAAATACTCCTCGGGCCGACCTCGTCAGAATCGGAATCTCCGTCTTCTGCCGTAAATTCAGGTCTCAAATCCTTCTCGCCCTTGTCATCCCGGAGGACCTCGGCCAGGATTCGGTCCTGCTCGGCCCGGAAATCGCAATCAATATATTTGAGGCGCCAGAGCTCGTGGAGGGCGCTGATGGTCTCGCTGTAGGTGAAATTGAGGCCGGACTCCGGTCGGTCGGGGGTGGGGCGCCGGGCAAAGTAGCTGACCAAGGAGGACATATCCGGCTTCACACGGTCAACCACTGCAGGCGTTTCTGGGCGCTCGCGGTAGAAGACTTCCAGAAGTTTGTCGCCTTCGTCCGCCTTGATGATCAAGCGTCCGCTCCATGTGTAGAGCGTCATCGGGCGCTTCACCTCCACGTCTTCGCCAAAGATCACAATGCGTGGTTGGCCACTCTGTGACACGTAAATCATCTTGTACTTACTGGGCACAATGTTCAGTACAAACTTCTTGCCCATCTCGATGCCGATGATGTGTGGATCGCGCCGCCGATCAAGCGCCTCAAACGCAGCAAGGCGAATCTCAACATCCGCGTCGTTGAGCAACTCGCGCAAGCCAATCTCGATTTCCGCATTGACGCCCATGCGCCCCAACAGCTTGATCGATTCGGTGCGATAGGTGATTGAGTCGCTGCTCTTCGCCATCTGTAGCAGCGGGGCAACGGCCAACATGTCGTTCAGTTTCGCACCCGTATTCAATGCCGCAAAGCGCGGCTGTTCTTCGGGGTATTCGTAGAGATCCTGAATCATCGGCAGGGCGCGCTTGCCAAGTGCTTGCCAGCGCCAACTGGCTGCACCTGCCGCACCTGGGTTGGAAAGCAACGAACGCCGAATCGCCATCGCGGTCTGCTCTGCGTTCTCAACATTCAATGGCGTGTGCCGAACCAGTTCTGCAAACTCTCCAGTGCGCCGGCGGTACGAAGGCGGCACGGTCAAATCAATCGTTTCTCCGGAACGACCATGCGCGGTCTGGTCTTTTTGCTTGGATTCCAGCGGAAACAACGTGTTGATGGTGTTCTGAATGCTTTCCGATCGCGAATGACTCGGAGTCTGCAACCGCAACTTCAGTTTCATGTCCTTGCTGAGCGTTCCGCCATCAAGAATGCGTCCACTGCTGCGGTTGATGGTGTCGCGTTGCGTTGCGTTTGGCTCAACAAAGGGATTGATGACGATGGAACCGGCGCCCTCGGCCAACGGAAACGGCTGCCGACTACCCGTGTACAGCAGGCCGGGTCGCAGATCGGCTACTAACAGCCGACCACCTTCGAGGCTGGTGGTCGAAGTTCCCGGAGCAGTGGTTACCCGAACATCGAAGCGCGAACCCTTGGGGGCACCCGGAGGAATCACACCCTCAACGATCACCACCGCGGAATCGCTTGAGTTCAGCAACTGCTGCGGGGTCATCTTCGGTGAGCCGGGCGCACCACTACCAAATCCGCGCTTCGCTAATTCCTGCGAGAGGAACGCGCGCACATCTGACGGCATTTGCCGACTTCCGGTGTCGCGCAGACCAACCACAATTCCGTATCCGCGCACTACCACTGGATCGAATCCAACCAGCGACGTTTCCGACGCCACGGTGCCGCGCATGATTGGATCGATGTCTGTCGCCGCTACTGCGACGGCATCGCGATTGACTGCCGCCTTCTGCAGCGCAGGGTCAGCACGTTCCACCATCATGTCTGAGCAGCCGATGATCACCACGCTGGCCGCCACCGTCGCGACAGCCCTGGCCATGACCGAGCGAACTGCGCGGATCGTGGTCATGGGGGTGTGCATAGGGGCACGAACGTTGGTGGGCAATTGCCGGGGCATACGGACCAAACGGGAAGTCAAATGGGCGCTACTGGATTCGAACCAGTGACCACTGCTGTGTAAAAGCAACGCTCTTGCCACTGAGCTAAGCGCCCCAATGGTTCGGGAAGGATACAGACCTACAATCCGTTCGCAGTGCTCGAACGGATCCGTCGTCTTCAGGAGCTCCTTGCGGGCTGTCCCGCTCAGGAACAGCCCGGATTTCGGCGTCGACTGGCTGGATTGACGCGGGGCGGCGGGCGGCAGGAGCCTTCCGAGAGCGCTGTGACCGCCGTAGAGCGGGATATTGTCCGCAGCACCGAGCGCCGGGCAGCCCGAGCGCAGCGTGTCCCTCCGGTCACCTATCCCGACGATTTGCCGGTGGCGCAGGCGCGAGACCGGATCCGGGACGCCTTGGTCAGCCACCAGGTGGTGATCGTGAGTGGCGATACCGGTTCCGGAAAGACCACGCAGTTGCCCAAGATTTGCCTGGAGGCGGGGCGGGGCGTTGATGGCCTGATCACCATGACCCAGCCGCGCCGAATTGCGGCACGCAGCGTGGCCGCGCGCATTGCCGCAGAACTGCAAACCACACTCGGCGGCACTGTGGGGTTCAAGGTTCGCTTTGATGACCGCACTTCGGAACACTCCTTAGTACGCGTCGTCACCGACGGCGTTCTTCTTGCAGAGATTGAACGCGATCCACTGCTGTTGCGCTCCGACACAGTCATCGTGGATGAAGCGCACGAACGCAGTCTGAACATCGATTTCTTGCTTGGCTATCTCAAGCGCCTCCTGCCCAAGCGCCCGGATCTCAAGGTGATTGTTGCATCCGCGACCATTGATGTCGATCGTTTCAGTGAGCACTTTGGAAATGCACCAGTAGTGCAAGTGGATGGTCGGTTGCATCCCATTGAAACACGGTGGCGGCCGTTTGACGATGAAGCGTCGGATAGCTCGCCGGCAGAGCGTGCAGTGAAGGGCGTGGAGGAATGTCTTGATTCTGGTCCCGGCGACATCTTGGTCTTTCTTTCTGGAGAGCGCGATATTCAGGATGCTGCCGATGCACTCTCACGCGTGCCCGCGGCGCGCGGTGTGGAAGTGCTGCCGCTCTACGCACGCCTGCCCGTAGCGGAACAGGATCGCGTCTTTCATGTTGGTCCTTCGCGCCGGATCATTCTGGCCACGAATGTTGCAGAAACCAGCGTCACTGTGCCGGGGATCCGCTTTGTTGTTGACACCGGAATTGCACGTATTGCACGGTGGTCCGGGCGCACGCGTGTCTTGCGTCTGCCGGTCGAGCCGATCGCGCGCGCTTCTGCTGACCAGCGCAAGGGTCGATGCGGCCGCGTCGGTCCGGGCGTGTGCATTCGCCTGTATTCCGAAGAGGACTTTCTAGCGCGCGAGCCGTTTACTGCACCCGAACTACTGCGCACCAATCTTGCCAATGTCATTCTGCAAATGAAGGCCTTGGGACTTGG
This sequence comes from Phycisphaera mikurensis NBRC 102666, assembly GCA_945878575.1. GTDB lineage: Bacteria > Planctomycetota > Phycisphaerae > Phycisphaerales > SM1A02 > UBA966. The sequence goes on from CAMDUB010000069.1 coordinate 6,762, forward strand.
CGAAATTGCCCAATTTCCGTTTCTGGAAACGCCCAGCCCGCGCCTCGTTGCAGAGGGCTTGGAAACACTTGCCGAACTTGGTGCCGTTGACCGCCGCGGTGATTTGACGGCACTCGGCAAGCGAATGGCCACGCTGCCCGTTGATCCGCGTCTCGCTCGTACCGTTCTTGCTGCAATCGACGAAGGCGCGCTCGCCGAGGGCCTGGTCATTGCCGCTGCGCTTTCAATTCAGGATCCACGCGAACGTCCCGCCGGCCAAGGTGGTGCAGCAGACTTTGCGCAGTTGATATTTCGCGATCAAGAAAGCGACTTTCTCTCACTTCTCAAACTGTGGCGACGCTGGCGCACAGAAAGCGCGGCGCTGGGAAGTTCTGCGTTGCGTCGTTGGTGTCGCGAACACTTCATTTCTCACCAACGCATGCGGGAGTGGTCGGAACTGCACGAACAGTTGCGATCCATGGTCTCTGAACGGCTTGGTATGCGCGCCGCACCACTTGCCGACCAGTGTGATGCCAACCGCATTCACCGCGCCATGCTTGCTGGGTTTGTTTCGCAACTTGGATTCCGGGGTGAAGACGGCGAATATCGCACTGCAACGGGCGGGCGCTTTGCAATATTCCCCGGGTCAACCTTGGCACGGCGTACCCCCAACTGGGTGGTGGCGGCAGAAATCGTTGAGACTTCGCGCCGATTTGGACGAACCCTGGCGCGTGTGCAAGGCGACTGGGTCGAACGCATTGCGCCGCACTTGGTGGAGCGCATCCGGTCAGAGCCGCACTGGGTGCGTGCCACTGGTCAGGTTGCTGCCTGGGAGCGCGTGCAGTTTGGCGAACTCACCATCGTGCCACGCCGTCGCGTCCCGTGGGGTCCGGTGCAGCCAGAAGATGCCCGGAACATATTCATTCAATGCGCCTTGGTAGATGGCGATTGCGAACTGGATGCTCCATTTATCAAGCACAATCACGCACTTCGATTGCGCATTGAGGCCATGGAAGCCAAGCGACGTGAGCGCGGACTGCTTGTTGATAGTGAAGCTCGCTTTGCATTCTTTGACGCGCGCGTCCCCGCCGACGTGCACAGTATTCCATCATTTGAACGATGGCGGCGTCGCGTGGAATCACGTGACAGCCGGACGCTCTTTATGCGAGAGTCAGACCTGCTTGCCAGCGCTCCGGATGCAGACATGTCCCTGCGCTTCCCTGACGCCATTGAGATTGGTGGCGGTGCGTCTGCGGAGTTGCGCTATGAATTGTCGCCCGGCACCGCGCTTGATGGAATTCATGCGCGCATCGCGCTCGGTGACCTTGGCTCAACCACCAACGATCGATTGGAGTGGCTGGTCCCTGGATTGCTGGCAGAAAAGATCGAGGCGCTCATACGCACGTTGCCCAAGCGGTTGCGGGTCCGCCTCTTTCCATTGCGTGAAGTGGCCGAGGCAGCTGCAGAATCGATCCCATTTGCGGAAGGTTCGATTCTTGAATCCATTGCAGCGCACCTTGCCAAGGTTGCTGGTATGGCGCTCAGTGCAGGTGACTTTGACCGCGCGCAACTGCCGCCGCACCTGCGCCTGCATATTGAAGTTGTATCGGATGCGGGTGACGTCCTTGCTGCTGGCGATGACATTGCCGCGCTGCGTCGATCGTTGGCTCCCAAGTCTGCCGCGTATCGCGAATCACTCTTAGATCGAGCCTTTCAGCGCCATTGGAACCGCACTGGATTACGCAACTTTGACCTTGATGAACTTCCAGAGCGGATTGAAGCCACCGTCGACGGGTTACGTGTCATTGCGTGGCCGATGTTGGTTGATGGCGGTGATTCAGTCTCACTTGGACTTGCCGCTGATTCGGATGCAGCGGAACGCGCCACACGATTAGCCATGCGCACACTGCATTCCATCGCTGCCCGGGATGCCATTCGGCATCACTTGGAGTACGCATCTGGATTCCAAGAATTGCTGATGACTTGGCTTGCATCAACGCGGCTTGGCCGTGAGTCACTGATGACTGCGCTTGTTTCTGCCGTAGCAGGGCGCGCGTTTGTTGACGATCGACCCATCGTGCGCACACCCGCTGAGTTTGAAGCACGGGTCGATCAGGGCGCTGCCGTCCTCAGCACTGCCGTGCAAGAGGTGGTTCGTGCTGCGCTGGCATTGCATACGCGGTCAGTGGAGGTTCTTGAAGCCATCGATGGTCCAACGCCCACGTCATGGCGTGCGGCGGTGGATGACATCGCTCGGCAGCGGCAGCGGTTGGCTGCTCCTGACGCATTGGCGCGTATTCCTTGGCAAGATGTTCAGCACCTGATTCGCTACGTGGCAGCGCTCGGTTTGCGCGCTCGCAAGTTGCGCACGGCTGGACCGGAGCGTGATGCAGTGGCCATGATGGAAGTAGCACGCTGGGAGGATGAAATGTCCCGAGCAGAGGCGGCGTTGGCAGCTGAGGGGCGCGGCACTGCGGCCATCGCGCCGTTTCGGATGCTGCTGGAGGAGTACCGCGTCAGCCTGTTTGCCCAAGAACTCCGAACGTCTATTCCAATCAGCGCCGAACGCCTCGAACGGGCGTGGCGCGACCGTGGTCGGGCGTGATGTGTTCACTCAGGTGAGCGCCGGGGAGTGTTCAGGAAGTCCAGCAACCGAGCAGCAATCCAAGGTCTGCGCCGTTCACGACGCCATCGTGATTTAGGTCAAACGGTGAGCCATTCGCAGGTCCCCATGCTCCGAGCAGTAGACCAAGGTCGGCACCAGTGACGATTCCGTCACCGTTGAGATCGCCGCACACGGAGGGCAGTCCCAAGGAGCCGTCCACGTTCAGCCGTGC
>CAMDUB010000070.1 GCA_945878575.1 Phycisphaera mikurensis NBRC 102666
AAAGTCCTGCGCCTGCAGCGCATCACCGTTTGACCACCGAGCATCCGGGCGCAGATGAAATGTCCAACGCAGCCCATCTGGCGACACTTCCCACCGTTCGGCAGCGCCAGCCCGAACGCCGCCGTGTTCAGCGTCTGCCACCACAAGCGTCTCGTAGATGGCGCGCCCGAGGCGAATGTCCTGCTGCCAACTCATCTTCTGTGGGTCGAGAGTGAACGCATCGTTGGCCTGCACCATGGTGAAGTCTGCGCGCGGGCCCGTGGCATCAAAGGATGCAACGGCCAACAGAATGATGGCTATGAGGATCACCGGTACTGCAAGTTTCATGGCTCTTGTATAGATCGGACACAGGCGGCAATGTGATGCAATCCGTAGACTTTCCCATGTGCGCCCCGCCCTCTCCGTCCTGATGTTCGCCGCCGCGTGCCTGACCCTGGTGGGCTGCGCCGCCGATCCGGCACCTCCAGTGTTGGCGTTCCCGCGTACGGATTACGAACGCGTCTTTGACGCAGCGGTGGAAACCGCGCGCGTGTATCGATTTCGACCGGTGATTACCGACCGGGAACTCGGCGTCATCGAAACCGATGCACGCACCGCCGGCTCCATGCTTGAGCCGTGGCGCACCGACAATGACGGCATTCAAGACATGCTGGCGCACACGGTGAACTTTGAGCGGCGCCGGGTGCGGTTCGAATTTGTCCCTGAGGCGTTCAGCACACCAGCTCCTGCGGCCGATGCCCGAGCACAAGGCGCGGCCATTCCTGGCAGCGTTCGCGCGGAGGAACGCTTTGACCTGCTTACCACCAAGGGCACCATCGAACTGCGCGCGTGGGTGTACGTCGATCGGGCATTCCGGCCGAACCAGCAAATCGGCCGCTGGACCAGCGGCGAAACCCGTGTGTCCACCGACCCCACCATGACTCAGGACCGCGAGGACGAATCCACCCGGATTCCCACCGAGTGGACCCCGATTGGCCGCGATGTCCCATATGAACAGCGGCTGATGATCAATATCCGCGAGTTGTTGGCAACACCGGCTCCCGCCGCGAAAGCCGACAGCGCTGCAACCGCGCCCACCCCGGGCGCGGACACTCCGCATTGACACGGCTTTCGGACACGGGGTACCGTTCGCTGTTCAACCTGCTCGCCGTCCCGCCCGAAAGCACTACAGCCGATGCTCCTGAATTCAGTGAAGTTCTCATCCTCCGCACGCATCGCAGCGATTGTCGGAGCGCTCACGTTGGTCGCCACCGCGTCGCCAGTCTTGGCGCAAGCCGACGCCATCCCGCCAGACCTTGTGAATGTGAAGCAGGCGCTCACCGCAGAGCAACGCAAGTCCGTGACCGAATTCGTCACCAAGGCGGCCGAGCGATTTGCCGAAGCGGACCCCGCAGGCGTGGTGGCTATCCGAACCAAGCTGGTTGACCAGATTCGGCAAACGACAGTGAGCCCAAACTTCCGGCGCGATTTCGGAATCGAATTCGTCAAGGGATTTGCAAAGTTTTCCGAAGGCACTGATTCGATGCGGGCCACCAACGCCTTCATCTTGGCGCGATTCATCGCTACCGCCGAGAGCATCGACTTTCTGCTCGACAACCTCGATCCGGACAACCAGCCGGAAGTTGCCATCCGTATTGCCGCGAGCGCGCAGTTGCCCAAGGCACTTGATGCAGCACCGCTCTCTCCGCCGCAGTTCGATGCGATCACCAAGCGGATTGCCGCCGTGGTCAAGAAGGAACGTGACTGGGTGGTCGCTGCTCACGAAGTAGAGGCCATCACGCAGATGCTCCGCGAGGAAGCGCTGACTCCGCCCCAAGCGGAGGCCATTGCCATGAGCTTGGCTGCCACCATCAACGATCTGCAATCACGCGTCGCTGCGGGTTCCGATCCGCAACTGATTAACTCCCTGCAGCGTGCACTGCTCGCGGTGCGCAATCAGTTGTCCGGAATCGCAAGTTCAGCACGAACCAAACTACTCACGGCGATCGCGCCGTCCCTGGACTCCCTGGTGAAGATGAAGTCCACGCCCCCGGCGGGGATTTCTGAGGCGAAACTCGACCTGACTTTTAAGGCGGTCGTCAACACGGCTGGCCTGCTACAAAAGGTCACCGCTAGCGGCGGCGCCTAAGGTTATTGGACTTATTAGCCTGCTTGGGGTGTGATTTGGCATGGATTCGGTCTCGGAGCACTTTGGGGGCATTCGAATACTGCCGAATGCACACAAAGTCCCTTGACTTGAACGATCCTCCCCCCCATTATTGAACGTACAGAGGGTGTCGTCCACATTGAATCTCCGCCGGCATGCACTCCCGAGCCCCCGCACTTTCTCGCTAGACAACACATGAAGATGCCAGCCCCCTTTCAACGCCAGCCACGCGCACGAGTCACTCTGATTGTTGGCGTGAGCGCGATGTTCGCTGCTGGCGTTGTTAGCACGGTGGGTGCATTCATGGGCGGCCCTCCAGTCCAGACGCAAATCCCAACGACTGCCGAGGATTTCCGGCAGCCCGGGACACAACCGAACGCGAACACCGATCAATTCACGGCGACCATTGCAAGCACCAATTGCACCTTCTGCCACTCCGACTACAGCCCAACATTTGCGCCGTTTGATACGTGGGTCACCAGCATGATGGCGCAGTCGGCCCGCGATCCGGTCTGGCATGCCGCGCTCGCAGTGGCCAATCAGGACGCCAACCTGTCCGGTGAATACTGCATTCGATGCCATGCGCCCGGCGCTTGGCTCGGTGAACGAAGCGCCACGGGAACCACCGTGGAATTCACCAACGATGATTTCGACGGCATCAATTGCCACTTCTGTCATCGCGCTGTGAATCCAGAGCTCGGAAAGTTCAGTGCTGTTGGCTACCCCATTGAAGGTCAGGACGCAGATCCGGATCCTGAAGTGCTTTCGCCACTCGCCGCGGCAGGCCTCATTCCGCAGGGTCACGGCAACGCCCGCTACATTATTGATCCGCGCGACGTGCGCCGCGGACCGTTCAGCGACGTTCCGATCAACTTCCACGGTTCATCATTCTGGGGCGAACCAGTGTGGCTGATCACCAGCCCCTTCCACTCCAAGAGTGAATTCTGCGGTACGTGCCACGATGTTTCCAATCCGGTGTTCACCAAGAACGCCGCCGGGCAGTACGACCTGAATGCACTGAACACGCAGCATCCCACGCAATTGCCTTCGCAGATGTTCCCGGAGCAACGAACCTACAGCGAGTGGAAAAACAGCACGTTTGCCACCACTGGAGTTGAGTTTGCCGACGGTCGATTTGGTGGAAGCCTGACTGGTCCGATGAAGTCGTGCCAAGACTGCCACATGCCTGACCAAGTCGGCGGCGGCTGCGTCTTCTGGGATACCGGCGACCCATTCTTCACGCGCCAGAACATGCCCTCGCACTCCATGGCCGGAAGCAATACGTGGGTGATCGAAGCCGTTGCGTACCAAGCGGGCGGCGACGCGGAATCAATGGGACTGACGCCAGAGCGGATTCAGAATTCCAAAGCGCGGACCGTGCAAATGCTCCGTGACGCAAGCGACCTGGCATTGACGCAAGAGGGCAGCAAACTGAAAGTGCGCGTCACCAACCAGGGCGGGCACAAACTGCCGAGCGGTTATCCCGAAGGGCGCCGCATGTGGGTGAATGTGAAATTCCTCAATGCTGCCGGAGTGCTAGTTGCCGAACGCGGCGCCTATGACCTCAGCAGCGCCACACTCATCACTGCCGACACCAAGGTCTACGAAGCACGCCACGGAAGCAGTGCGGAAGTCGCCGCCGCAGCCGGCATTCCGGCTGGCGAGAATTTCCATCTCGCCTTGGCGAACACCAAGTTCAAGGACAACCGTATTCCGCCACGTGGATTCACCAACGCTGCGTTCGCCGCCGATGGCTGCGCGCCAGTGGACTACACCTACGCCGACGGTCAATACTGGGACGACACACTCTTTGCCATCCCAGCCGACGCAACCCAGGCGGTGGTGACACTGAACTACCAGACTTCAAGCCGCGAGTACATGGAGTTCCTCCGCGACACCAACACCACCGATACCACTGGTCAGACAGCGTTCGACCTGTGGACGATGTTTGGCAAGAGCGCGCCGGTTGATATGGACACTGCCGCGTTGATCTTGGTTGCTGCAAATCCGGCTGACCTGAACGGCGACGGCTTTGTGAACGGCGCTGACCTTGGCATCATGTTGGGCGGCTGGGGCCAACCCGGATCCACCGATCTCAATCATGATGGCACTACCGACGGCGCTGACCTTGGCAGGGTGCTCGGCAGTTGGGGCTGATCCCTAAGATCCACGCATGTCTGTAACGCGCTGGATCTCTGATCTGGGCCCCACCAATCCCATCATTCTGCGCATCGTTGCCAACGGTTCGCGCCGGACGCGGCATCTGTGGATTCGGAGCGGCTTCCTTGCGCTCCTGATGGTGGCACTGCTCTTTGGAATGGTCGGACAGACCTCGTCGCTGCGTGAACTTGCGCAGCGCGGCGCCACTGCGTTCACCATGCTCTCCTTTGCAGAAGTAGCGCTCATCTGCGTGTTGACTCCGCTCTTCATGGCGGGTGCCATTGCACAAGAGGCAAATCCACGCACTTGGGAAATCATGTTGGTTACGCCGCTCAACCGCGTGCAAATTGTCATTGGCAACTTGATGGGGCGATTGTTCTTTGTACTGGCACTACTCATCGCTGCGCTTCCACTGATGATGAGTACGCAATTCTTTGGTGGCGTTCCACCAACGGCAGTGTGGGGCAGTTTCATGATCAGTGCCAGCACCGCTGTCGTTGTGGGAGCAGTGGCCGTAGCGCTCAGCATTACCCGCAGTGCGGGCAAGCGCAGTGTGTTTGTCTTCTATAGCACCGTGGTCATCTACTTGTTTGCAACATGGGCGGCAGACAGCGCACTGCGTGTTGCAACCAGCGCAGGAAGCGCTACTCAGTCAACCACGGTGTTTACTCCAATCAATCCATTTCTAGCAATGGAATCGCTGTTGTTGCCAGCAACCTATGCGCCCATGTCGCTGGAGCAGCCCGGCTGGATTGCGCAAGCATGGATGATGCATCCCGCACGGAGCTACTGCATCGTCACGCTGGCACTGTCATTGGCGCTGATGGTCATGAGCACTTTCGCCGTGCGAGCTCTGGGGGCACGAACCGTTCGAACGCCGTGGTGGCGCCGCTGGATGCAGAAGCCGACTGGCGATGGACGCGAGTCGATGCGCGTTGGCCACAACCCAATCGCGTGGCGCGAAAGCCAATTGCGCGGCACCAGCTTGGCGGCACTGACTGGCCGCTGGGGCTTCGTGGGAGTGGGCATTCTGGGCGGGCTATTGCTGCCCGTCTTGCATCGCACCGGCGCATTGTCAATGGACGGATTCCGACTGGCATTGCAAACCGTTGTTGCTGCGGAGTCGGTGGTGATCGTGCTGACTGCGCTCAATATGAGTGCCACCGCGGTCAGTCGCGAGCGCGAAGATGGATCACTCGACATCATCTTGACTACGCCAATTCAGCCTGGGCCCTACATCGCCGGAAAGTTGCGCGGCATCATTCAATTCTTGGCGCCCATGTTGATGGTGCCGACCGTGACGCTGGCCGCATCGGCGGTCTACGTACTCGCCAACGGCATGGGCGTTGCGGGCGGATCATCGGTGAGCGTTGCATCAGGCACGGCGACGCTGGTGATTCCTGCCATGCTCCCGGAGGGGGCGCTTGAGTACCCACTGGGAATGTTGGCGTTCACGTCGTTCGCCGTCATGATCGGCCTGCAGTGGTCGATCAAGAGCAAGGGAACCATCGGCAGCGCGGTGGGCGCCGTCTTTGCCACTGGGGTGGCCGGTCTGGTTCTTGGCCTGTGCGGCATGGCGGCCGGGCGGAGCATCCCAGCCATCGGCGCGTTCACGAACGCATTGACCCCCATCAACTTGGTGGCAGCCATTGTGACCCCAGAAGTGGTCGCCGATGAGGTCCTGCAACAGGGCGTGGCGACCTACCGAATCTTCCTGGCCGCCGGGGCGATAACGGCGGGTGCACTCGGCGTCGGCGTGGTCTGGGCGATGCACTCCGCGATGAAGAAGACCTTTATGTTCACTGTCCGGAAACTCGCCGGCACGGCGTGATGGCCACTTGTGACGTAGGGCATTCGTACTACACTTCGGTCTTCCACCCGACCGTTCTGCGGCGGGTTTCAACGGACGGAGTGCGGCTCACCAGCCGTTCCGACCGACCATCCGACGAGTGCTTGCGGACAGATCCGAAGTGCTCGAAGGCAACCGACCACGGCATGGGCTGCGGATCCGGTTGATAGATTCGACCGTGTATTAAGACCCTCTCGCCAGTTCACTGCAGTACAGCAACCATCGCATGGAATTTCTGTTCCTTATGAGCGAATACCGAACGAGCCTTTGCTGAATCTTTACTGAACGCCGCACGCCACATGCCTCGACAGGTGGAACGGTTGGGACTTGATTCATAGTCAATCGATGGTCGACTGCAGTTTCTCTGCAGGTCGGAATGTCTGCTTGCGTCGTACCTCGTTGCATTCGCCGAGGAGGCGCTGTCATGCAGATCGAAGTTTGGCTGTTCATCCTGATCGTCCTTGCCGCCCCCGCCCTGGGTGCCGGCGTCATGTGGACCTTAGTAAAGCACTTCTCCACCCGATCCATGGCGCGAGCCACCAAGGAAGCGGAGAGCGTGGTTGCGGCAGCCCGCGCGCAAGCCGAAGCCCGCAGTAAGACCATTGAGCTGCAGGCTGAGAAGGCTGCCACCGAGCGCCGCCATGCACTCGACCGCGAGATGCAGTCCGCCTTGGCGGACGTCAAGGCCTCGCAGTCCCGCGCGGAAAAGCGCGAAGAAACCCTGGACCGCAAGCTGGAGCAAATTGGCCAGCGCGAGCAAAAACTGGAATCCCGCGAGCAGCGAATCGCTGATTTGGAGAAGCGAACCACTGAATTGCAAGCGAATCTGGAGACCGAACGCGCCGCGGTTCGCGAGCAAATCGAGAAGGTCGCTGGCATGACCATGGACGAGGCGCGCGAGTTGTACATGGCCGAAGTACGACGCCACGCTGACCATGACGCTGCGGTACTCGCGCAGAAGATCGTTGAAGAAGCGGAACGCGACGCGCGCGACAAGGCGCGACAGATCACCTTGTTGGCCATCCAGCGCTACGCAGCGGAGAATGCCACCGAGACCACGGTTCGTACCGTGAAGATTCCGAGTGATGACGTGAAGGGACGAATCATTGGTCGCGAAGGTCGCAACATCCGAACCATTGAGCGCGCCACCGGTGCTGACATTCTGGTGGATGACACCCCCGGCGTGATCAGTGTGAGTTGCTTCGACAAGGTGCGCCAGGCAATTGCTGCAGAGACGTTGCAACGACTGGTGGCTGATGGTCGGATTCATCCAACGCGTATTGAAGAACTGGTTGCGCAGGTCACCCGCGATATCAACGAGCGCATTCAGAAGGACGGGCAGGCCGCCATCTTGGAGACGAATCTGCGCGGCATGCACCCCAAGGTGATCGAGGCGATGGGCAAGTTGGCGTTCCGCACCAGCTATGGCCAGAACGTGTTGCGCCACTCGGTGGAAGTTGCATTCTTGTGCCAGATGATTGCTGACGAACTTGGACTTGACGGAACGATCGCGCGCCGCGCGGGTTTCCTGCATGACATCGGCAAGGCGATGGATCATGAGATGGAAGGCGGACACCCAGCCATTGGCGTGGAATTCCTACGGAAGCACGGCGAAAAGAGTGAAGCGGTACTGAACGCAGTCGGTGGCCACCACGCGGACATTCCCGCGACCACGCCGTACACACCCATCGTGATGGCCGCCGATGCCATCAGCAGTGCGCGCCCCGGAGCGCGCCGCGAGAGTATGGAGCTCTACGTCAAGCGCCTGCAGCAATTGGAAGCACTGGCACGCGAGCATGACTTTGTTGATGAGGCGTATGCCATTCAAGCGGGCCGCGAGGTTCGCGTGGTGGTCGACGCCAAGAAGGCTGATGACGCGTACGCATTCCGCATTGCGCAAGAGATTGCCAAGCGCGTTGAAGAAGAGATGACATTCCCTGGCGAAATCAAGGTGACGGTGTTGCGCGAGGTTCGCGCCGAGGCGACTGCGCGCTGACATGCCGCAGACGCTGACCGAGATCAAAGAAGAGTTGGCCGCGCGCGGTATTCGGCCAAAGCACACGCTTGGGCAGAACTTTCTGCACGATCACAACCAACTGCGAAAGCTAGTGGCCGCGGCGGCATTGCCAGCGGGTGCGTTGGTCTTGGAAGTTGGCCCCGGAACCGGCACGCTCACCGAGACATTGCTTGACGCTGGATGCGAAGTGATTGCCTGCGAGCTTGACCGCGACATGGCTTCCATCGTGCGAACGCGTAACGCGCACCGCATGGGCGCAGGGGTCGGCTGTTTGACGTTGGTTGAGGCCGACTGTCTCGACGGAAAACACGCTATTTCCGCGTTGATTCTGCAGGCACTGGCAGGTCGTCCATTCACGCTGGTTGCCAATCTTCCGTACCAAGCGGCCACACCACTGATTGCAACACTGCTGGAACGTCACCCAGAATGCCGCGGCCAGTTCGTCACCATCCAACGCGAAGTTGGCGACCGGCTGATGGCCAAAGCCGGCAGCGATGCGTACGGTCCGATCAGCGTGATGATGGAGCTGCTTGCAGACGTTGAACAAATCGCGGTGCTCTCGCCCGGTTGTTTCTGGCCAGCACCGAAAGTAACGAGCGCGATGCTCGCCATTCGCCCCCGCGCCGGAGAGCGACCATGCAACCCATGGGAGCCGTTCACCGAGTTCGTGCAGCGCGTCTTTGGCAAACGGCGCAAACAGCTCGGCGCAATCCTCGACCGCGAATCCGTAGCGGCCGCCGGCTTCGACCCGATGCGCCGCCCGGAGACCTTGACCCCGGCCGAGTGGCTGGTCTTGTTCGCAGCACAACAGTAAATAGGTGCCGTTCACCCCTGTCCCTATTTTCGGGGCATCACTGCGCTACCAACGGCGTGAATTCCACGCAGTTCTCAACACCGTGACCTGGCCGCAGGCGCCGGAGAGGACAGGGCCGCGCTCAGCGGCCGTCCTCGTAAGGCG
>CAMDUB010000071.1 GCA_945878575.1 Phycisphaera mikurensis NBRC 102666
ACGAAGCTTGCTCGATTTAGCCAGGACTTTCCAGGAATTGTTGGTTCATACAGCGCCACCAACTTAGTGGCGGGCGCGCTGCTGGTGGGGGCAAGCGCACTGGTGGTTGCTATTCAGCAAAAGCGCTACGCGGCGTTGGGTGTGATTCCCGCCACCATCGCGGCGATTGTTCTACGTGCTGCGGGTAGCCGAACGGGGACGGTGGGAGCACTCGTGGGGATGGTGATCGCGTCCGTCACCTTGGTAGCGGCGGGGAAGGTGCGTCGCTGGAGATTGGTAGTTGCCATCGCGCTACTGCTCGCCACTGGCGGAGCGCTCATCTGGCAGTCTGCTGCTACCGCGCGCATGTTGCCGATTCTGAATGGCAGCCCCGACCCAATCACTACTGCTCATCAGGGCGATGAGATGGCATACATGATGGTGCGCGTGGCGGGAATCCGCGGACAAATATGGTTCGTGTCCTTGTCACTCATCAGCCAGCGACCGATCCTTGGATGGGGAACCAAGAGCTGGAAGGACACATATCCGCAAGAATTAGCACGTGTCCGCTATGCGGTGGACGCAGGTGTCCCGATACGAAGCGGCTTGGCGCAAGAGCGTCACTCCCACAACGCCTTCCTTCAAGCTTGGGTTGAACAGGGAGTCGTTGGCGTCACGCTCTTGGCATGGGTTTTGATTTCATGCTGGCAACTTTCACGCCGCGTGCCGGACGACCTGCTCCGCGCCGTTCTGTTGGGCATGCTCGGCGTTTGGGTGTGCAATGCCATGACGTCAGCACCGATCACATCTCACTTGGCGATGGCGTATCTTGGACTGATATTCGTCACGGCAACGGCTGTCAGCACCGCCGTACCCACTTTGCATCGAAAGTAACCACTGCCCATGCAGAGTGAAGGCGCAACTCCCGCATGCCCGCCAGTCTTACTTGTCGGCTTCAATCGCCCAGACTTGGTGAAGCGCACCATGGCTTCGATTGCCGCCGCTGGTCCGGCGCGCTTGTACGTGGCGTGTGACGGGGCGCGCGCGGAGCGAGTGGGCGAAGCAAGCAAAGTGGCCGCTGTGCGTGAATCCATGCTTGCACCAAGCTGGCCGTGCACCGTGCAGAGTCGATTTCTTGACCAGAACCAAGGCTGCATGACCGCCGTCAGCGGTGCCATTGATTGGTTCTTCCAACATGAAAGCGCCGGCATCATCTTGGAAGACGACTGCGTTGCAGATCCCAGCTTCTTCCCATTCGTCGCGGAACTGCTGCAACGCTACGAAACCGATGAGCGCGTTGGAGCCATGAACGGCAGTGCATTTGCTCCCGCACAACTGCATTCCAGTGATTCCTACTGCTTCACGCGCTATCCCAATCCATGGGGCTGGGCCACTTGGCGCAGAGCGTGGGCTCGCTTTGAGCGCGAGCCCGCGGATTGGAAACAAGCGGTCGCCGCTCCTGATTTCATCGGGCAATGGTGCAGTCCGCGTGCGGGCACCAAGTGGCGGCGGCGCATGTTGTCAGCGCTGACTGGCGCTACTTCTTCATGGGCGTACCGATGGCACTACGCGATGTGGAAACACCACATGCTGACCATTCATCCGTGCAGCAATCTGATTACCAATATCGGATTCACTGAAGAAGGCACCCACACCACCGGATCATCTCCGTGGGCAAACCTGCCACTGCGCGCCATGGAATTCCCACTTCAGCACCCAACTTCCATTGCGCCTGACGATCGCATTGATCGATTTCTTGAACACTACAAGTACAAGTCCGGACCGGCACTCACTCGGCACTGGAATCGACTGCGTTGGAAACTCGGATTGATGAGCTTGGCTGAAGCCCGGGGCGAGCATGAGAGGCGCCCTCAGTCATGACAGCGCTTGACACGCGCCAACGGACGTCAGAAAATCATCGGCCGAAATTGGCTGCCTTGTCCGCCATCCCTGCCCGCTGTGCGTCCGACCAGAAGTGCCGCGCGGCGGGCAGTTTCAACATGCGATGCACGTACTCCGGATTCCGCGTCAAGGCACTTTGCAAACGCTGCGCAAGCTCGGGTGGCGACTGATTCTCGTTGAGATTGACGCGCCCGACATCCGCAATTTCAATGCCGGGTAACCACGCGCGGAGGGCGGCGGACTTGGCTTGGTCGGTCAGGTCGGTCCGGAGTATCAATGTGTTGAAGCGCCCGGATACGCGCTGTTTCCAGCCCAATTCCGTATCAAACGGCTCTGTCAGCGGGTTGAAACCCATGGTGGGCGCGTACTCGCGCTGCCACCAGACACTGGACGCTTCATGCGTGAACGTTGCAAAGAATCGGCGCGCCAATTCTTCTTCCGGCATCCAGCGCGCACTGCGCCAATGCGTGCGCAACCAATAGGCGCGGCCGAAGTACGTGAAATTACTGATGTTGAACGCAATGGGATCGCGTACCAGCGACACCACGCGAATGTCGCCTGCGTGGCGCTCCAAGAATCGCTGCGTGGTGCGCTGCTCGATCGCCTTGTGACGCATTCCGCCATGAACGGTGCTGAGCCGCGTACCAACGCCAGGCCAGAAAAACTCTGGTTGCACGTGGTGCACCTTGATCACCGTGAATGCATCGCACGCTTCAATGGCGGCGGCAACGCTCGTTGAAGCAGTCTTCGGCGCGCTATAGACCATCAATACGTTGGGGCGGCGCTCCAGCGACTCCTGCAAGCGACGTTCGCAGCGGCGCTCCGACTTGGGGAATCGCAGCGCATCTTGCACGAATCGAAATGGGGTGTTGATCACCTCGGCCACATCGCGAATTTTGGCTGCAATGGGTGGTGATCCAACGTGGCGGGGCATTCAACCAAGACTACCGCGCAACGGCTTTGCCATCTATCCTTCAACCATGACCGCACCGACCGCCACCGAAGGCGGGCAACCATTCGACCGTTCACAGCGAGCGCAACTGCGCCGCATTGGAACCGTTGTGGGCGTGCTGCTGGTGGGTGCGGCGGTGATTGCCGTGTGGCGCAACCAAGCGATCGGTGACTCACTCGCGCGGGCCGTGCGCCATCCGGACTGGATTGCACTTGTCGCCATCATCGTTGCCATTGTTGCCAATCAGGTGCTGACATCCGGCGTCTTCTGGATACTCATGCGCCGGCATGGTCCCGTTGGATTTCAAGAGATGAACCTGCTGGTGGCCACCAGCACGCTTGGTAACTACGTACCCATGCAAGCGGGAAGCATCGGCCGTATGGCGTATCACCGCACCGTCAACGGCATTCCGGTACGCACCAGCTTGGTGGTAATTCTGCAAGCAATGTCTGCGACTGCAATTGCCACGTGCGCGGTCGGCGCTGTGGCAGTGCTGGCTGCGGGCGCGGGCGCACCATGGTGGGCCGCCACGCTGGTGCCCGTGGTGTGGGTGCCCCTTGCGATGGACGCCACGTGGCGGCCGTTTGCCATGGTCATGGTGCTCCGCAGCGTTGAAGTGTTGGTGTGGGCGGTGCACGCCTGGGCCGCCTTTCGACTCAGCGGCTGGTCCATCGAACCAGCAACGGCAATCGGCGCAGCACTGGTGGCATCGGCGGCAAATCTGGTGCCGTTCATCGGCAATGGGCTCGGTATTCGTGAGTGGTCGGTGGCCTTAGCCGCACCGCTGATCGGCGGTTATGAACGCGATGCCGGACTCGCCGCCGAATTGACGGGACGAGCAGTTGATGTGGTGGTTGCCATACCGCTCGGAATGATTGCGTTTACCGCCCTCATCAAGCGCACACGCACGGCGTTCGCACGCGTTGATCGCTAAACTTCCATCAATGCCAATCCACGCGAGTATTTGCTTTCCCGGCGCCTGTGCTGTAACAGCGTTGGCACTTGCGACGGCATCGATAGCAACTTCGCAAACAGTGGCGTCAGTGGCAGTGCCCGCGCAGCAGCAAACCGCGCCCGCTCCGGAAACTCCACAAACCACCGCGGGCACCATTGCACCCGCTGCCACCGCACCGCAAACTCCGGTGAACGCTCCGGATTTTCAAACCCGAATCAAGCAAATGCTTTCGGCAGCGTGGCTGGCTGATCTCTATCCCTTCACGCGCGATGCTGACATTTCTGATGAAGGCTATGAGGCAGGCTTGGCGCTCGCTCTTCGATGTGCGCGCATGGCGCCGGAACGTCGCCCCGCGTGGGACATGGTGCTGCTGCTTGCTGACCAGGTAGAAGGCGGCACGCCTGATGAGGCACGCGTCGCACGCCGCGAAGCGCTCGCGGCACTTGCCAAGCTTGATCCATTTGATGATGCGGTGCGCCTATCACGTATTGCCGACGCCATTGAAGCGCACCCAACTGCCGACGCGCGCGTTCGTGCTTACGAAGCAATCCTTGCGCCGCAAAATCGCGCGGCGTTGGGCGCACCAGCTGCGGCGCGGCTGGCGTACCAGTTGGCTTCCCTGGAAAGCCGCATCGGCAACACTGAATTGTTCTCCCGTTGGCTTGCCGAAGCGGTGAAAGCTGATCCGAGTTACCCAACCGCCGCGCAAGCTGCCGCGGGCTACTTCCGCATGCGAGTGGCTGATCCCGCCGCCGATATTGAACTTCTGAGCATTGCTGTAGAGGCCAACCCCCGCGACCTTTCCACGTGGAGCGCGCTGCTCAGCGTGCTTCTTGATGGTGGTGCTTTCAAGTCCGCTGAGCGCACCGCACGCATGGCGATTGCTGTGGCAGATGCCGAGCGTCGCAATGAATTGGTCTACTCATTCACTGGCGATCTTGCCACCGCACTCTGGGGCAGCGGGCAACGCCAAGAGGCATCGCACGAACTCGACCTGCGAATGAATCGCCTGACCGAGGACTACCGACGGGTCATCTCACTGATGGATCCATCGATCACCAACGAGCGCCTCGCTCGTGAATACCCGCCGCTGCCGTCAACACTTTCGATCGCCATGCTGGGCATCGCACAGAAGGATGGCGACACCAAGAAATTTGACTTACTCCTGGAGCGCGCTCTACGCGGGACCGATGCCGAGGTGAAGCGCGCCGAGGAGCAAGGTGGGAGCAAAGCTGATGTGGGGTCATTCCTCCTGCAGCGCGCGGTGACATTGCTGCTCTTTGGCAAGGACTTGAGCACGGTCCCCAAGCTTCTTGACGATGTGGAGCAGTCCGGAGCACTGGGCGAGCAGGGCAAGGCGCGTTTCGATGCCATGCTGGCCTGGCGCCAAGGCAAGGCGGACGTTGCACTGAAAACGCTCGAACCGCTCCGAGCCAACGATCCCCTCGCGCAATATGCGTATGCATCCGCGCTCGCGGACGCCAAGCGCACCGCTGAGGCCATCACCGAATTCCGCACCATTGCCGAAACACACATCGGTACTTCCATTGGGTTGCTGGCACTCGACAGACTCTCTGACCTCCTTGCGCAGCCAAAGTTGGTGGCGTCACAACTCTCCAAGCCAATTGCAGACCGCGCCGAAGTACTCAATTCCGCGTTGGCAAAGCACCTGCCAACCACGCTTGATGAAATGATTGATCGTCCGTTCCGCGCGTTGACGGTGGAAGTGAAACCGTCCTCCACGCTGATCGGACCCTATGAGCCATTCACCTTCGGCATCCGCATTCGCAATAGTTCGCGGCTACCGATGGCGATCGGCGGCGACGCGCCGATTTCCGGCAAAGTCACCATGCGCTCCGCTGCACCGCGCCCCGGTGAAACCGATGCCGCGGAATTGCCGTCCCAGCCACTTCTCATTGATCGCCGCCTGCGCCTGATGCCGGGCGAGGAAATTCTTGTCACCGTGGACGCTGACCTCACCGTGGTTGGATTGCTCCTCAATGTGCAGCCGCTGGATTCACACCTGGTGAGTGTTTCGGTTGTCTCGAACCCATCCACGGCGTCAGGCGGTCAGTCGCCTGGTTTCTTGGGGAGCGTCACCGGCGCGCAGCCCATTCAATTCACTGGCGTGACCATCAATGAAGCGTGGGTGAAAGATTCGCGCACCTTGGTGCACACTGCGGGCAGCATCGAAGCGGTGACACGGCTAGCCCTGTTGGTGCATGCCGCCGCAGACCCCACATTGCTTCCAGAATCCATGCGCGGCGATACCGCGGCGCTGTGGACGGACATTGTTGATGCATGGAAAGCCCTGCCGGAAACTGCGCAGGCGTGGGTCATTGGCGTGATTCCGCAAGACACCCCCGCCATGGCTCCGCTCCTTGATGCAGCGCGCTCCAGCACATCAACCACCGTGCTCCGCAGTTGGGCCATCACCCGCGTGGTGGACCCCAAGGACCCCATGCTTGATGTGTGCCGCCGCAGCGGTGACCCTGAACTAGCGAAACTTGCCGACGCGGTGCAATGGGTGGCGGACCGCCGATCGAAGCGTGCCGCTGATGAAGTTGGTCTGGAAACCGAGCGCACTCGATCGATGCCCAAGGACAGTGGCGCGGGGAGTGGTCGCTAGTGACCATGTTCATTGTGCGCCGACTCGCGCAGCTTCCGCTGTTGCTACTGGCGATTTACACACTCACCTTTACCCTAGCATGGATTGCACCGGGAAACCCCTTCGATGGCGCGGAAGGCCGCCAGCCATCGGAGGAAGCGCGAGCAGCCATGCTTGCGCAGTATCGACTGAATGACCCGGTCGGTTTCTACTTTGACTATCTCGGTAAAGCGAGCGGCATTTCCTGGGTGCTTGGTAAAGCGCCGCGCCCCTTTGACCTGGGCCCAAGTCTGAAGAACCGCGACTGGAGTGTCAATGAAATCATCGCGGACGGTGCTCCGGTTTCAATCACCATTGGACTTACCGCCATCCTGCTTGCGCTCGGCATCGGCCTGTGTGCTGGTGTCGTTGGTGCACTGCGCCCCGGCTCTGCCGCCGATGCCGGCACGCAGTTGCTGGCGGTGATTGGCATCAGCGTTCCCAGCTTTGTCACCGGCGCGGTACTACTGATCGTCTTTGCTGCCAAATTGCAGTGGGTCCCCATTGGCGGGTGGCAAGGATTCCGCAGCCTGATTCTTCCAGCCCTCGCACTGAGCCTTCCGTTTGCGGCGTATGTCGCCCGACTGGTGCGTTCATCAATGCTTGAACAAATGTCTGCTGATTACATGCGCACCGCTCGCGCCAAGGGATTGAATCGACGCCAAGCAGCCATCGGGCACGCACTCAAGAACGCGTTTCTCCCTGTACTGAGTTACCTTGGACCAGCCACCGCTTTTGCGGTCACCGGGTCGTTTGTTGTTGAAAAGGTCTTTGCCGTGCCGGGAATCGGTCAGCACTTTGTAGACGCGGTGCTTTCCAAAGACATCACCCTCTTGATGGGAGTAGTGCTGGTCTTCAGCACCGTGGTGATCCTCATGAACCTACTTGTTGATGTCCTCTATGCGTGGATTGATCCGCGCATCCAGAGCGGACGCACTTAACGCGGCGCCAACATCTGAATCTCTGAGAGACGCTGATCGAACGATGGGTCGCGCGTAATTCCACGCACACGCACTGGGTCAAAGAGCAGCACGGTTGCGTAATGCGTGATGGGCAAGATCGGCATGTCCACTTCAGTCACTTGGCGTTCTGCATCAGCAAGAATTGCCAGCCGTTTCGCCGGGTCGACCTCAGCCGCGGCGCGGTCCAGCAATCCATCAAACGCTGCGTTGGAGTAACCGCGATCATTGTTGCCATCGCCGGTGCGACACAGGTCAAGGAATGTGGTTGGGTCGGGGTAGTCGCCGTACCAACCACCGCGTGCAATCATGAAATTGCCGGAGCGCAGGTCATCTTTCATGAACTTGGAATCCTTAGAAGTCAGCTCAACTTGCACACCAAGTTCGTTGCGCCACATGTCTGCCATCGCCAAGGAAAGATCGCGATACCGCGGGCTTCCGGTGGAATACAGCAGGTCGACTGTTGGAAACACCGTGCCATCGGCCAGTTCCAGCTTGCCGTCACCGTTGCGATCAGCCCAGCCCGCATCGGCAAGTTCCTTGCGGGCGAGCACCACATCGTGGCCAAGTCCGGTTGGCGTCGTGTATCCCACCACCCCGTTGGGCGGCACCAACGTATGTGCCACGGGCTCGCCAACGCGAATCACGCGATCAGCAAGTGCCTGCTTGTCAACGGCGAGTGCAAATGCACGCCGAACACGCGCATCGGCAAACGGATTGAACCCGCCGCCCGCCAGTTTGGGGCGACAGTTGAAACTATAGAAATCCGTTCCGAAATTCGGCACAACGTGCACGTTGCGGCGCTCGCCAGCGACCGGCTCTGGCAGCGAGGCGAGTGCCTCATCAACACCTGCACCCGCTGTACGGAGCGCGTCAAACTGGGCACGATGATGCTCCACATAGCGGGCCGCTTGCTCCGCCAATTCCACTTTGTATCCAACGCGGACATCGGACACCCAATCAGCGCCGCCAGCATCAAATGCCAGCACGGCGGTGTTGTTGTCCTCAATGGGCAAGATGTCAATGCTGTTGACGGTCTGTGGCGACTGGTCCCAATGAAATGGATTACGCACGAGTCGCATGCGTCGCTTGTAGCGCCAATCCTTCACCATAAATGGCCCGTTGGACACCAAATTGGCGGGCTTGGTCCAAGCAGCATCAATCGTGCGTCGTCCGGACGCCACATCAAATCCACTAAAGCGCTCCGCCGTTGCTTGATGTACGGGCGCCATCACCGGAAACGCAATCACTGACAGCCAGTATGGAACGCGCCGACGAAGAGTGAGCTCAAGAGTCCGTTCATCGGGCGTCTTGATGGCAACTACTTCGCGGGCTTTCGCCATGGCGGCTGACCACAACTCCTGCGCACGCGCTTCGGTGCGCTCAGCGTCGGGCAGCTTGGCGTATTGGGCAAGTTGCGCGGCACGGAAATCCCACAGCGCTTGGGCACCCACGATGTCCGCCACAAATCCGGCGTAATCCGAGGCGAAGTCCGGCAACATGGCACGCTGCCACGCGGCAGCAAAGTCCTGCGCCTGCAGCGCATCACCGTTTGACCACCGAGCATCCGGGCGCAGATGAAATGTCCAACGCAGCCCATCTGGCGACACTTCCCACCGTTCGGCAGCGCCAGCCCGAACGCCGCCGTGTTCAGCGTCTGCCACCACAAGCG
>CAMDUB010000072.1 GCA_945878575.1 Phycisphaera mikurensis NBRC 102666
CCTTGGCGGTCACCGCCCGATTTCCACGGGGCGCAGCGCGCGGCTTTACGGCGGCAACGGTCACTGAGAAGATCACGCAACCAATCGCGGTCAATAGGTACACCGGCCATATCGCCGGCAAATAGGCAATCAGAACACCCGCAGTGAGCGGCCCCACGATTGCCGCAAACTGAAAGATGCCACTCTGGTACGTCACCACATTCTGGAATATGGAGTTGGGCACAATCAGCGGCAAGAAGCCCTGCCGTGCCGGACCATTGAATGCGCGCACGCACGCGCTCACCACCAACAGCACATAGAAAGCAAACACTGGCGCATCCATCCACGAAAGCAGTGAGAATCCCAACGCGACCGCCGCAAATCCTGCTTGGGTGGCTACCACGATGGCCTTGCGATCACGGGTGTCAGCCACATGACCAGCCAACAGCGAAAGCAGCACCACCGGAAGAGCCCGGCACAGACCCATGACGCCCAGCGCCAGCGGATCATGGGTGCGAGCCCATATCTCCCACGCAATGGCGGTGTTCATCACCTGTAGACCGGTGGACCCAAACAGGAATCCCACCGCAAATCTCCGGTAATTGGCAATGCGCAACGCCGCGAATGCGTCGTGGGCTTCCGAGGGGTGTGGTTGGTGGTGCGGCACGTCGAGTGGGGATCCAAAACCGAATTGACAAGCGTACCGCGCACAGCCCGGCGCGCCTTATCCTTTACAACCCACGGCCACGCGGCCCTCCACCCTCACGACTAGGAATTGACTCATGCGTATCGCGCTTGCTGCCGGCGACGGAATCGGACCAGAAATCATGGCCGCCACCCTGGAACTCTTCGCTGCGGCGGGAGTCAGCAAGCTGGTGGAATTCGTTCCCGTTGAAATGGGCGAAGCGATCTTTGCACGCGGCAACACGCGCGGCATGACAGACGAGGCAATCCGCATCGTGGAGGACCTCGGCGTTCTCTTCAAGGGACCGATGGCGACGCCAACTGGTGGCGGCGGCAAGTCAATCAATGTCACTGCGCGCAAGATGTGGAGCGCATACGCCAACTACCGACACTTTCGCACACTGCCGGGCGTGGTCACGCCGTACAGCAAGGCTGGCATCAATCTTGACTTTGCCATCGTGCGTGAAAATATTGAGGACACCTACGGCGGCATTGAGCACCGTCTCACCAACGACGTCATGGTCGCCAAGCGCATCATCACCGCGCCGGGCTGTGATGAAGTGCTCCGCTTCGCATTTGAAACGGCCAAGCGCATGGGCATTGACACGGTGCACTGTTCGCACAAGGCCAACATCATGAAGATGACCGATGGCCTGTTCCTTGAACGATTCCGCACCATGGCAGCGGAATACCCTGGTATTGCTGCACCGGATGTGATCGTTGATGCACTGTGCATGAACCTGGTAATGAAGCCATCGCAATACAAGATGGTGGTGCTCACCAATCTGCAGGGCGACATCGTCAGCGACCTGGCAGCTGGACTTGTGGGCGGTCTCGGCTTCGCGCCCAGCGCAAATATTGGCCGAAACATCTCCATCTTTGAAGCAGTCCACGGCACCGCGCCGGATATTGCCGGCAAGGGAATTGCCAATCCAACCGCGCTGGTTCTCTCCGGCTTGATGATGCTTCGGCACATTGGTCTTGAGAAACAAGCAGCCACTCTGGAGAACGCATTACTGGTTGCGCTTGAAGAGGGCGCGCACACTGGCGATTTCGGGGATCGCAGCAAACCAACTTTGAACACCGAATCATTCATCAAAGAGATCATCGCGCGTCTCGGCCACGAGCCAAAGACGGTCAAGCCAGCGCCTGCCGGCAGCAGCGACCGCATCAACTATGCCACTCCTGCCAAGCCCGAGACGCCACTGATGATGCGGACCATCACCGACGTCAAGAAGGAAGTGGCTGGCATGGATGTGTATGTGGAAGCAGTGCATCCAGCGGCTGATACCGCGGTGCAGATGGAACGCCTCTGCGCATCCAGTCCGTTTCACATTACCCTTGTTTCCTGCCGAGGAATGCAAGTCTGGCCACGCGGATCCGCATTCACCGAATGCGTCGACTACTGGCGCGTTCGATTCGAGTTGCGTGATGGACGCACCGCAACGCAAGCCGACGCCATCACCCTGCTTGGCCACATCGCTGAACACGCGCTGGTCAGTGAATACGAATTGCTGCGCACGTTCAATGGCACGCGTGGTTGGACACTGGCACAAGGGCAATGAACTGATGAATGACTGCTCGCAATATTTCACTCCATGAATAGCCGCGAGCCAATCTCTCCTCGGGAGCGCAACCCGTTCATCGCGGGGTTACTCAGCCCCACGCAACGTGCGGCTGCCATGCTGCGCCTGGATGCGGACTGGGGATTAGTTGCATGGGGCGCAGCGATTGGGGTGATAGTTGCCTTCTTAGCGCTCGGTTTCATTCTGCCGATCCGCTGGGCGGAACACGCACTTGAATCAGCACTGCGCGGCAGCCGTGAAAGTGCTGCGCTGATCGCTGCAGTGGCACCCGTCCTCGGCGCCATCGGCACGGTGATTGTGTTTGCGATCTTGCCGATGCGGCAACGCGGGCACGGTGTCACGCAAGTGATGTACGCCGTGCAGCGAACCAACTCGCGCATTCCCCCACTGTTAGCCGTTCGGCAGTGGCTTGCATCCACACTCACCATCGTCTCTGGTGGCAGCGCGGGACCAGAGGGTCCGATCGTCACCATCGGGGCCACGGTTGGGTCAAATGTTGCACGCTTCATGCTGCGACCATCGGCAAGCAACACCAGCACCCTGCTCGGTTGCGGCGCGGCGGCCGGGCTTTCCGCTGTGTTCGCAGCGCCGTTGACTGGCATCTTCTTTGCCGTAGAAGTGGTGCTCAAAGATTTCTCCGCCCGCACCTTCGCACCGATTGTGGTTGCTTCGGTGTTGGCATTTGCGACGGTGCAAAGCGTGCTTGGCCCCGTTGATTCGCTGTTTGGTCCAGCCGCGCGTGAAATTGGACCACAACTCACCGGCATGACCATGGGGCTGGCGCCATTCTTCATGGTGTTGGCATTACTGTGTGCCTTCGGTGCGGTGTTCTTCATGCGATCGTTCGAAATCATCGAGCGCGCGTTTGTGATTCTTCCAGTACCGCGCATGATGAAGCCCGTCATTGGCGCGGCGCTCCTGGGCATGGGTGGCGCGGCATGGGTGTGGATGCACCCCGAATCACCACTACCGCCCTTCTTCGGCACCGGCTACTGGGTAGCGCGCGACCAGATTGAACACGCTGGTCTCACATCACCAAGCTTCGCCTATGCGGGAATTCTCATGGTGTGGTTTGTTGGAAAGGTGTTCGCTACTGGCACCACGCTGGGGTCCGGATCTGCGGGCGGACTCTTTGCGCCCAGTCTGGCGTGCGGAGCAATGCTGGGCGGAGCGTTTGCAGAAACACTGCGCGCTGCAGGATTTCAATCAACACCGTCGCCGGAGTTAGTACTTGCTGGCATGGGTTGCATGGTGGCAGCCACCACGCATGCGCCACTCGCGGGCGCCATGCTTGTCTATGAACTGTGCCACCAAGAATCCGTGATTTTGCCAGTGCTATTGGCCACAGTGATCTCCACACTCGCGTGTCGAGCGATGCATCCGTTCAGTGTTTACACCGCCGGACTTGCTGCCCTCGGCGTACGTCAAGGTGTGGTCGCTGAACTAGTGGCACTCCGAAAGATCGCAGTACGCCAAGTTGCACAGCCGCCCGGTGTGGTCATTCTTGACAGCGCGTCCGGCACCGCGCTCCTTGAATTGGCTGAGAAACACGGAGCACATGATGCAGTGGTGATTGATTCCGAAGGTTGCTATCGAGGCATGATTACCGCTCGCGAATTGCAATCTGCGCTCCTTGCCCGCGAAGCACTTGCCGCCACGGTGGCTGCCGATCTCATGCGCACCGATATTCCGGTCACTACTGAAGATGAGTCCATGGAAATTGCATTCCACAAACTCAGCGCCAAGGACATTGATGCCATTGCGGTGATCGATGAACCAACCAAGCGGCTCCTTGGAATCCTGACCCGCGAGCGATTGTTGCAGGCGTACGGCGGCGATCTCACCTCCGGCAACTAAATACTGTCCGGCAACTCATTACTGCGCGGCCCCGCGTGTGCCGGTCAAGTCCCTGCGGTGCAATCGCCACCAGGTGATCACTGCTGCAACAACGCACAAGGCGCCCAGCACTGCAAAGATCCGGTTCGAATCCATTCCTACGTTGCGCAAGGCAAGAAACATGGCTGAGCCAAGGGCCGCCATCATGAAACTCATTCCATTGGCGGTTCCCAAGCATCGCCCCCGCGATTCATCAGGGGCCAACATTTGCAACATGCTCTGCAGGGGGATGATGTAGAAGCCCGCTACCAAACCTGTGTAGCTCACCAGGATTGCAACATTGGTGTAGGTGGGAGTCATCAGCCCAAGCGCAAGGAATCCAACCGCAAGTCCAAGTGCGCCGGCGGGTACAAAGAATCGGCGTCGATGCGGGCGATCAAGCCAGGCTGCCAGTACGCAACTGATGCCGATCGAAACTCCAAGTCCACCCATCAAGTAACTGACCTTGGCGTTCGAAACTGCAAGGATCTGCGAATAGTCTGGGAGCACCAACAGCGCCACCGCTGCTGTGAAGTAGAAGAAGGTCCACGCCAGCGCTACTGCCAGTAGCGGCGAGTGCGACATTTCGCGGATAGTGGTGACGTAGGTACTGATTGGATTCCACTCACGCGGCAAGGAGGGCATCTGCGCGCGAAGCCGCGGCAATGTCAAGCACGTGATGAACCCGAAGAACACCAGCACGGCCAGCGCAATTCCTGGAAGCCAGGCTCCCAACGCTGACGGTGCACTCGGCGCAATGGCCCCGGAAGCCAAAGTGGCACCAGCAACTGCAAAGCTCTCCTCCCACTCATCAGCCAAGAACCCTGCAAGCAGTACGCCAACAATCACTGCCACGTTAGTGGCCATATTGATCACACCATTCGCGCGCGCAATGTCGCGTCGAGCAACCAACTCCGCAATCATGCCGTACTTGGCTGGTCCGAAGAACGCACTGATGATGGCAAACAAAATCAGCGCTCCCATTGCTAACCATGCATCGCCCAATCCAAATCCCAGCGCAGCCAGAACGACCACGCCAAAGGCTGCCAATTTCAAGACAACCGTCACCGATCGCTTGGAGTTTCGATCCGCGATGCGCCCGGCCCACGCCGATAGCACAATGAACGGCACCGTAAAGGCCACGCCGATCCAACCGCCGCCACCGTGACCAAACACAAGTTCCCACGGGTTGCCAGCCGCCACCGCAATAGTGAGAAGCGTCTTCACAACATTGTCGGTTGACGCCTCCACAAACTGCGTTGCCAAGAGCGAAATGAAGCCTCGATTCCAAAGCGGGGCGCTACCAGCAATGCCGCGGTCTTCGGTGGGATCGATGTGGATTCGGATGTCCCCCGTTTGATTCAGTGCACCATCTGCTATCGGCACGGTCACTGGACTGCCTCCGGTCGTACGACACGCCGCGCCGCACGCCCGGTGCCCGGCACCCACGCCGCGGCAGGCATCACCGTGGCGCGCTTCACCACCACGGGATTCACGGGCCGACCAGTTTCCGTATCTGCGATCGCACCGCGTTCGGTAGCAATGATTGCCTCTGCGCCTTCGATCGCCTCACCGAAAGCGCAGTATTGCCCGTCCAGGCGCGCGGTCTCTGCACGGGTGAGCCCAACAAACCACTGACTGCCCGCACTATCCGGCCAGTCATTGCGCGCCATCGACAGCACACCAAAGTCATGCGCAAGCGTTGAAGGCTCCAGTGCAATGTCATATCCGGGTCCACCGTCACCGGTGCCGATCGGGTCGCCGCCTTGGATGACAAACGGCGTTCCACCACGCCCCTTTGGCACTACGCGATGAATGATGGTGCCGTCATAGAAACCGCTCGCTGCAAGTTCCACAAAGTTGCGTGCGGTACTCGGCGCTACTTCGGGGCGCATGGCAAATCGCATGGCACCCGCGCTCGTATCAAAGAGCACGTCCATATCAACCGCCACGCGAAATCCGGAACGCGGCGCGGGATCTTCCTTGCTCCACGTTCGCTTCGCTTCCACATGCGCCGCATTGGCAGGATCGAGCAATCGATCGCCCCATCCAATGATGCGTGTGAATTTCGTCTTGCCATCAGGACGAACATCTTCCATGGTGCGAATGGTGGGTCGACCAATCAATGGCACCACCAAGAGCGGCGCGTCGGTGGGGACTCCGGCAACCACTGCTTGCACGCGCACTGCGCTGGGAATGTCGCGGAGAGCGGGTAGCAACGCAGCCAAATCCAATTCCCCAGCAGGCGCCGTTGCACGGGCGAGCACACGCCCGTCAGCATCCATCATGACCAATTCGCACGCGGATGCTGCACGGGCACGGATCGGCCCGGCGGGACGACTAAATGTGGCGTTCGGAAGCGGTTCAAGTTGCAAGGCGAACACGGCCACAAGCGGTAGGAGGACGCCGATCATCGCAGCAGTATGGCGCGTCCCGTACATTCCTGCCACCGATGCCTTCCCAAGCCCCCATCATTGTGGTCAGTGGACTCCCGCGCTCAGGTACCAGCCTGGCGATGCAAATGATCCATGCCGGCGGCGTGTCCGCGGTCACCGATGGCCAGCGCGTCAATGATGACGACAATCCGCGCGGCTACTTTGAGTTTGAGCGCGTCAAACAACTCAAGACTGACAAGGGCTGGATTGACGAAGCCGCTGGCAAAGTGGTGAAAGTCATCCACATGCTCTTGGCCGAGTTGCCTGACGATCGCCCCTACCGAGTGATCTTCATGGAGCGCGACGTGCGCGAGGTCGTCAAGAGTCAATCAACCATGCTGGCACGCAGCGGGCGTACGGGCGCGCAGTTACCACCCGAGCGGCTGATGGCTATCTACGAACAGCAACTGAAGGTCGTGGAGCAGTGGCTTGCTGCGCGCCCCAACTTTCAAGTACTGCGCATTCCCTACGCCGCGCTGGTCGCCAATCCCCAAGCGTTCGTGCCGCAGATCAATGCGTTCCTTGGGGGCACGCTGAACGAGCAGCTGATGTGCGCTGCGGTTGACCCAAGTTTGCATCGCAACAAGGCGTGACCTTCGGCGGTGGCTGGATCATCGCAACGCAACGCTGATGTCATTTCCACAGGAAGGCCGTGCAATACAACTGTTAGCTCGGCACGGGCTTCTCTTCGCGCGGCGCGGATTTATCTTCACGCGGCGCCTGCTTGTCTCCGCGCTGTCCTTTCCTCCCGCCACCATCGGTCGGTTTCTCACCACGTTCGAGCGCCTCCACTTGTTGTTCACCAAGACCCGCGCGAACATGTTCCTTGAGTACGGCAAGCATGGCTGCCACACGATCCGGTTGTTCAGCGGACAGATCTTTCGATTCAGTGCGATCCTTCGCAACATCAAAGAGCTGCACCTGTTTGGTGTCCCAGTAATAGAGGATCTTGAAATCGCCCTGGCGCATGGCGCTCTGCGGGTGCTCGACTTCCACTGCCATATGCCACACCATACGATCGATCGGTCGACTCACCTGCGCGGCGTCAGCGCCTGAAGTCAGCACGCTTCGCCAACTACCTCCCTCAACGCCGGCGGGCGCAGCGGTGCCAGCGACTGCAAGGTCAAGCACGGTTGGCAGAAGGTCATACGAAACGACCGGCACCTTGCAATACTCGCCCGCGCGGACACCAGGCCCCGCAACAATCAGTGGAACGCGAATGCCCCCCTCCCACAGATTCCCCTTTCCACCCTTGAGGTTCTCGGTGCGACCACCATTGTCGGACATGTAAATGACGTAGGTGTTCTTGGCAATTCCAAGCTCTTCAAGGTCCTTCAGTACTACACCAACGCATGTATCAAGATCCTCTGCCATCGCTGCACTCATCGCGCGATCCGTGCCACCCTTCGGGCCTTTGCCGCCCTTTGCATCGGCAGCGCTCGCACCCTCATACTTTTTGAGTGTCTCCGCAAGCGCCTGCGGCTTCTGATGCACCGCGTAGTACGAAAGTTGCATGTAGAACGGATGCCCTTCCTTGACCTGCTGCTCCATGAATGCATGCGCGCGCTTGGTGATTCCAAACGACTGCTTCGGATCAGCAGGATCCTTGCTATCGCCATCTTCATTCTGGGTAATCCCATCACTCAGGTCATAGCCCATGGATGCTGGCGTTTGCGACCATTGCCACTTACCAAAGTGTGCGGCGTGATATTCGGGGCGCAAGCGCTTCAACGAATTCGCAAGTGAATCCGCTACGGGTGCCGCCCACGTACGCACTGACTTGGAAGTTGCATTCAGCGAGGTTGTGGTTCGCCCACAAATAATTGAAGCGCGCGAACACTCACACTTTGGATGCGCCGCATACGCCTGCGAAAAGACGACTCCGCGGTCTGCAAGTTTCTGCGTATTGGGCGTGTGAGTTGTGCGGCTCTTGCTTGCATCATCCCCGGCAATCATGCGAACGGAAAGACCGTTCCATGCTTGGTCGTCGGCCAAGATAAACACAAAGTTCGGCAGCGCGGGCGCGGGCGCCGGAGCCGTCACGGGAGCCACGCCGAGCGGCGGGGCTGCACTGCGGTGGACCCCACCAGCGGCCATCAACGCGATCGCGCATCCAGCCCCAACACCCACTGCACCGACGCGAGCGAACCGATTGATCATGTTTCCCAAACGAAGCATGCAGATCCGCATTGCCCCCGATGAAGAAGCCAGGAGTCGGGGTGACCCACAGATATCCCCTCCCAGCGCCTCAGACCCCCATTCCCCACGAGAAATCGTCCCCCACCCCGGTCAAGTAATTCACCGATAGAAAGCATTCCGGACACTAAAAACTTGTTCAGAACTGAACTTGCGCTACCTTGACGAGAGATGGGTGCTTCTCGGGCGCTGTTCCGGCCATGGAAGATCTACCACCCT
>CAMDUB010000073.1 GCA_945878575.1 Phycisphaera mikurensis NBRC 102666
ATGTCCTTTGGAAACGTGCCTGCTTGAATGTCCTTGGCGACGTCCATTTCGCGCTCAAGACGCTCGCGTTCCACGCGATCTTCAATCAATCGGCCGCGCTTCATGGCGACCGCGGCATTGGCCGCGAGGCCCGAGGCGAGTGACTCATCAGCGGCAGTAAACGTTCCATTATGCCGATTCAACACCTGCGCAACACCAACCAGCGCCCCCTCATGATCAAGGAGCGGTATCGCCAAGATGGTGCGCGTGCGATATCCGGTCTTGACATCGATAGCGCGATTGAAGCGGGGATCCTCATAGGCGTCGGCAATGTTGATGATCTGCTTCGAAGTGGCGGCAGCACCGGCAATACCTGCCGTCATAGGGATGCGGATGACGTTTGGAGTACCGCCCACTTCGCCAATGCCGTGCGCCACCTGCGTGAAGAGTTCCATCGCCTTGGGGTCAAACTCAAACACAGTTGCCCGCTCAGCCTGCAGTACATCTCGCAGCGCATCAATCACCACCGAAAGGATCGATTGCAGATCGCCAGTGGCAGCGAGTGTGCGTGAGACCTCTAAGAGCTTCTCAGTGCGGTTGGACTCGCTGACCGGGGTACTCACTTTGCAGGATCGCCGCCCTTTGCCTGCGGATAGATCAGGAGCCGATCATGTGCGAGCAGGATCAGGTCGTTCAAGCCGTCGCCATTGACGTCGGCAATCTCGCCCATGCTTGGCTCAAACTCTTGACGATCACCGCCGCTGAACATGCGGGTTTCAAAGACTTTGAATGCAAGTGCGTGTAGCAATCGTTCCGCCTGACTGAAGGTGAGTACGTCGGCCATTTGCTCGCCGCCGTCCAGAACCACCACATCGGTGTAGGTATCGCCGTTGAGATCGCCGACCACCAACTCGTGCGGCGTTTGCCGCGGATCATCGCTGGTCCATGTCCCAACGCTTTCCAGGACGATGCGTTCGCCGCCAAGACGCACGAGCGCAAAGCTGTCATCACCCACGGCAATCAAGCCGTCATTGCCGTCGCCGGCAAATTTGCCGGCCACCAGTTGTGAGAATTTGAAGCCGGGAATTTCAATGACCTCCGCTTGCTCCCACTTGGAATCCTTGCCTGCACTAAAGATGATCGCGCGCGCGCCGTCACGGTCGCCGGCCACCAGTCGGTCACCGAGTGACGTGAGCGTGACCAACTTTGCATCCGGATTCTTTGCGTTCATCTGCGTGACCACTTGCCAGCCGGGGCTTGCGCCGTTGGCGGGCTTGGGCTCATAGCGCAGGGCACGCACGTAGTTGCGATCGGCAACCAGCAATTCGCCCTTGCCGTTTCCGTCCACATCGGCCACCAAGGTGTTGTCGCCGGTGGCTGCTTGAACGAGACCGAATTGGCCCATGTCCTTCGATTCGAGCACCTTGAACGGCGCAGCAACAGCGTCCGCTGCCTTGTCCTTGTCCGAAGGCTTGCTGGCCGATTTATCAGCGGATTTATCGGATGATTTGTCAGCAGATTTGTCAGCTGACTTGTCAGCGTTCTTGGCGGCATCGCCAGCTGCACTTGCCTCTGCAGGCACCTTCCCGGCCGCCTGCGCTTGCAGCATGATCATCGGCTTCTCCGGCGTGAAGACCAACAAGTCCGTCATGCCGTCTTGATCAGCGTCCACGGACGAGACCGCGTTGGGTGATCGACTCTGCGCCCCCAAGTTGATGGTCACGCGTTTCGCGGCATCAACCGGAACATCCACGGGCACAAGTTCCACTACGAAGTTCTTGCCATCCTTTGCTACCACCGCCAAGTTGCGCTCGCCGCCGAGATCCACCAGGTTGATAGAAACCGGGGTGCGTCCCGCGCCCAACTGCACTGCAAGCGGGAATCCGATCGAACCATCACTGCCGGTTTCGCTCCGGCCCACGACGCCTTCCTTCTCCGACAGACTGAAGACAATGGCTCCACCCTTGGTTGGCGCAACGGCGATGGCATCTAGGTCAGCAAACGATGGGCTTGCCACCGGTGCGCTGAGTCCCTTGGCCTTCTCTTGTCGATAGGTCATCACTGCATTTGCCAGCGTGTTGGTGGCCACCACATCGGTCATGCCATCGGCGTTGACGTCGGCAAACAGGGTGCGACGCTTGCGGTTCTGTGGATCTTCAAAGCTCCAAGTCACCAAGCTGGAGTCGCGAGATCCAGCCCCTTCAATGCGACCGCGTCCCACGCGATTGAATGTCACTCGCTTGGTGGGTCGCTCCACAGCGCCAATCAGTGCCGCTTTGGCATTGGGTAGGCGCACGGCGCAGACTTCGCGCACCGCGGGCATCTCAAAGCGCACTTGCGGGCCAACAAACAACTTGTCGCCCTGGCGTTCGGTGAACCATGCGCGCACTGGAGCGGGATCTTCAGGAACGACGCCAATGATGTCAGTGGTTCCGTTACCGTCAAAGTCTTCCAGAATCACAGCCACTACGCGCGTTCCGCCGGAACTGAGTTCGGTGGGGGCGCCGGTGGTGTCCTTGTCCAATGGCCAGATGGAAATCTTGCCATCAACAATACTGACCAGTTCCTTGGCGCTTCCGCCCACAAGATTGGCAACTGCCAGCCCGTTTGGATTAGAGCCAAGATTACGAATGGTCTGCTTGCGTGCCACCTTGAACTGACCCGGCTCGGTCTGACGCACGAACACCACTCCCGGAGGACTGTTGCCGGCGTAGATCATGTCCATGAGTCCGTCGTTGTCCCAGTCACAGGCGACCACGGCTTCCACTGCACGATCAACGGTGACACTTTCGCGCTTGTAACGCCAGTGTTCCGGGAACTCGTTGACGCCGCGAACGGCGGGCGCGTCATCGGTTTCCTTGGCACCCTTCTTCTGAAAGTTCACATCGATGCGGTTCTTGAAATTGTCAATGACCACGATGTCTTCCAGACCATCGCCATTCATGTCGGCGATCACGAAGGGTCCAGCCTTCGGATCGACTTTCAGAACTTCAAGCGCAGCAAATCCAAAATGACGGGCGATGTCGTCGGCGGCCAAGGCGACGGCGCTGATGGTCAGGAAAGCGAGGCTGGCGCAGGCGAACCGGACGGTGGAGCGGTGAGGGCGGATATTCATCATGGTTACTCGGCCTGATTGTGACGCGCGTGCGGCTGCCGCGCGAGGTGCATATGGTAAGGTTTCCCGAAGAGGTCATCGAACCATGCAAATCAATTTCCGATCAATAGTTCCCGTGTTTGCTGTCGCTGTCGCAACCATCGCATCCGGGGATGTGGTCAAACTGCGGAGCGGGGCATCCATCGATGGCAAGATCTTGAAGCAGACCGATCGCGCCGTCTGGGTAGACATGGGCGCCGATGTGGTGCAGGTGGACATGGAGCAGGTTGACTCCGTCACCCGTGCAGATTCTGGCGCGGCGCTGCAGCCCGATGTGTCACAACTCTTCTTCATCGCGAAGGATTTGCCAACGCTGCCCCCCAAGGAACTTGCCAAGGGATTGGGCGCTTCAGTGATCAAGGTGAGTACCCCGGGCGGTCTTGGCTCCGGAGTCATCATCAGTCCGGACGGATTTGCCATCACCAACGCACACGTCATTCAAGGTGAGCGATCACTGCGCGCCACCATTTGGGTGCGTCAAGCCGACGGCAGCTTGAAGCGCACGGACATCGATGATGTTGAGATCGAGGCGGTCAGCAACTCGCTTGACCTAGCGCTCATCAAACTGAAGAGCCCGGACGGCAAGCCGTTCCCGGTGGCGCCAGTGGAGGCTGACGATGCCCTTGATGCAGGGCAGCGTGTGTTTGCGATCGGCAACCCGCTTGGTCTTGAGCGAACCCTCACTGAAGGTGTGGTCAGCGTGCCCGCCATGCAGCTGGACGGGCGCACGTACATTCAGACTGATACGCCTATCAATCCCGGCAATTCCGGTGGCCCGCTATTCAATATGCGCGGCGAAGTAGTGGGCATTACCAACATGAAGATCACCCTCGGTGAGAATGTTGGGTTTGCCATTCCCGCGCGGTACGTGAAGGACTTTGTGCGTCACCGCGAGGCGTTTGCGTTCGACAAGAACAACCCAAATTCTGGTCACTTCTATCACCCAGCTCCGCCGCGTCCGCAGCCAGGTCCGCCGAGCGAACTGGAGGACGGTTCATCGAAGCCAGCGGCGAGTCCCGCGCGTGCCGTGCCGGGTTCTGATTCGCCAAACAAGTAATTGCATCACTTCAACACCATGAACATGAACATCAACATCATTGCCGCCAGTGCGGTTGCCTTCGTTGTGTCGCTTGTTTCGCCGCAGGCATTCGCCGCCGATGGCCCCATGCCGATCCGCGCGCTTGCGCCGGATACGACCTACGTGATCGTGTCTGCAGACCAGTTGACACAGACAGTTGAGCGTTGGCGTAACACGCCGATTCAGGCATTCCTGAAGACGGCGCCAATGGCAAAAGTGCTCGGCACCGATGGTGGTGCGCAGAACGCCATGGAAGACCGCCTCAAAGAGTTGGGCATTCCGGAAGGCACGGTGGATTGGCCAACCACGGGCGGAATGACGCTCTTCACTGTGCATGATGAGGAGCTTGACGTCGAGCAGTCACACGCGCTGGTCTACGGAGATTGGGGTGCGAAGGCGGATGGCATGGCCAAGCTGTTCGATGCCGTCATTGCCGAGTCCGTGAAAAAGGATGGCGTGACGGTTGAGAAGGAAGACATTGCTGGCCGCGAGGTACAAGTACTCAATTTGCAAAAATCGGACGCAAAGCGAAACGGCCGCGGTGGCGCCATGGGTGTTGAAATGGATCTGTCATTCGCTAAGAATGCAGAGAAGGTCTACTACTGTCGCGATGGCTCTCGGTTCTTGGCATCCACCGACGCTGGTGGAATGGAAGACGCGCTGCTCGCCCTTGATGGCAAGCGCAAAGCGAAGTTGCCGGAGCAGAGCGATTTCCGAGGCGCGATGGATCAGTTGGGCGAGACGGATATTTCCGTAGTCATTCTGACTGGACCGTTGCAGAAGTCCATTGCCGGTGAGGGCGCAGGCATGCTCGCCATGGTGCAGCCGGTATTGCAGCCACTCGTTGGCGATGTGCAGGCGTGGACCATTGGCATTGGTATCGATACGCCGCGCGGACAAATCGAAGTCACTTCCGGCATCTATGTTCCGGGCGACAAGGTTGGTGTGTGGGCGCTCTTTGGACCGAGTGCACCGATCGAAGCACCGCCGCCGATGATCGGACCGGACGCTGTGGCGTTTGGTCGCGTCAATGTTCAATTGAAGAACCTGATGAACCTGATCAACTCGGTGGTCGCCAACCTTCCCGAGGAACAAGCACAGGAGATCGACGGATTCCTCGTGAACTTTGGACCGGTGATGTCCAAGGGCTTTGAAGCACTTGGACCAAGTATCTGGACCTATGAGACCATTCGTCAGCCAGTCACGCCGGAGAGCCGCGTGACCGGAACCATTGTCACCTGCACCAATCCGAAGGCGGTGGTGCCGATGATTA
Source organism: Phycisphaera mikurensis NBRC 102666 (assembly GCA_945878575.1). Lineage (GTDB taxonomy): Bacteria > Planctomycetota > Phycisphaerae > Phycisphaerales > SM1A02 > UBA966. The sequence continues at coordinate 5,485 of CAMDUB010000073.1, forward strand.
CTCAGTTTGGTGGCACCATGGGACTTGAGCCCCGCGACTTTGATGGCAACACCATCTTCTCGGCGGACTTCTTGCCGATGTCGATCGGCGTTGCCAATGGATTCATGGCAACCGGTGACAGCAAGTTGGTTGAGCAGGCCATGCGTTCGATGGGCCAAAAGGATTTGCCGAGCGTCGCTGACAACCAGGCATACAAGGCCGCCGCGCTTGCGGTTGGTGGAGAAGCGGTGATTTCGTGGGGTTACATCGACCTGCCAGCGCGTTGGGGATTTGAGCGCGAGCTACTCGAACAGTTTGGCGAAGATGATTCCAAACTCGACAACGCAGTTGGCAAAGCAGACGATTCCTCGGTGGCCAAGCGACTTGGCTTCAAGGTTCCAGGGAATTCCAATGACGTGTTGAAGACGATGGACGCCGCCATGGTGGCGAAGTACTTCGGATCCTTTGTGTGGAGCATGAAGTCGGACAGCAAGGGATTTGTCACTCGCGCCGCAGTGATGCAACCAGCGAAGTGATCGCTCGTTACTGAACACCCAGATCGGAGTGCGGAATGCCCGTGCTGCAATGCAGCGTGGCGCTGGGCAGTGCCGCAGCAATCGCCTGCGAATCAGCCAGTGGCGATACCTCGTCGAGGCTGTCGGCGTGCAGCGTGAGTCGCGTGGTCCCTAGTAGAGCGGCTGCTTTCTGCGTGGGGCGCTCCGGACCGTTGACGCGCGTACACATCCAGAGAGTCGCATCGCTGAATGGCCGCGCTGGTAGGGAGCGCAGCTTGAGACGCGCGTTCAAGGGCGTTGCAACCCGGTCATAGGCGCCCCAGGCAATCACCTCTTCAATGGGGGCACCGGCAGCGGCGCGCTGCGCGGCGGCGTGAATCGCTACGACAGCGCCCATGGAGTGTCCAACCAGCGTGATGCGAATACCAGGGTATTCCGCCTCAATCGCCGCCATCAGGATGCACACATCGCCAGCCTCGCGGCGGGCCAGGGCGCAGCGTCCGGGGGCATCGCCATGCCCGCGCAGATCGGGCGTCACGATCAGCGCCGCTTCCTGAGCGTATTGACCGATGCGGCGCAGTGAATCCCAGCGCGAGCGGCCGTGTCCGTGCAACACGATGACCGCGCGGCCGGAGTGTGGCGCGCGACCGTGAATCCACCACGCCGGCATCACGCCGTCACTCAACACCGTGTTGCGCTCTTCGCTCTGCAGGCTCAGATCTTCGGGGATTGCCGGTAGGCCTTGCCCAAGTGCCCATCCCATGCTGCGCCGCGCTGGCCGAACAGCATCGTTCCACAGTCCGCGGAGATAGGCGCCACTCACCAGTAGCGCCGCGGCGCCAAGGAGCGTTGCGAAACCAAGTGTCGTGCTGAGCGTGGAACCGATCGTCATGCCCAGCGTGGAGCCGATGGTTGTGCCCAGCGTCAATCCCAGCGTGCTCACGCGTGGCGTGCTCCGGCTGCAGCGGCTTCAGCAAGCGCGCGCGTCATGGCTGCTCGGCGAACGTTGCGATCGCCGTCCTCAGTCACCGACGGGAGATTGACTTCCACGTTGTGCGCCGCGGCGCGTGCCGCCACGCAAGCCAGATCAATGGCAATGGCAAGATCGCTGGCAAGGTTGGCGTTGGTGCATGCGGCCAACGCGCTGCAAGTGGTAGCAATCTCTGCAGCGGTATCCAAGATCGTCTGCGGCGCGTCGATCGCTGCGGCCACGGCGGCGTCCCACGCTTCCAGTCGGCTTGGTGCATCCTTCGGCAACTTCCAGAGCGCATTGAGTGCGCCGTATGCCTCGGCATCACGGTCAGCAAGCTCAAGCGCATGGTGGCGCAGTTGGATAAGGCGCCGTAATGCTGAGGCGTTGCTCTCGTCGCTTGTTGCAAATTTCGGCTTGCCAATGGTGAATTCAAGCACCATGGCACCAAGTGCTGCCGCATGCGCAGCAGTCACTGCAGCCACTGCACCGCCGCCAGGCGCTGGCGTCTTCGCGGCAAGCATGTCTGAAAATTCCTCAACCGTCAGTGTTCGAAATGCCATGTGCTGTTCCTGTTCCGGCGGTTGAGTGGGGCGGTTCTACGCGCGAATTTCTGCAGCCAACTGCGATTGCAATGCAGCGGCAAGTGCTTGCATGGCAGCCTCAGCGTCCTCACGCTTCAACGTTCGGTCATGGGCACGGAAGGTCAGTCGCATGGTGACGCTCTTTCGTCCCGCGCCAGTTTGCTTACCGCGGTACGTGCCTACAAAGCCCAGCGACTCAAAGCAGGGAAGCGCCAACCCGTGCACCAACGCTTCAATACTTGACCATGTAGCAGTCTCGGGCAGGATGGCGCTCAGATCACGTTCGATGCTGGGGAACGAAGGCAATGCTTGCGCACGAACCTCCGGAGGGAAGTTGGCGTAGAGCGGTCGAAGCAGAAGTTCGGCGGCCGTGAATGTTCCTTCAAGGCCGAACAACGCAGTGACTGCGGGAGTCAGAATGCCCCAAGTCGCCACAGCGGTTCCATCCACGCTGAGTACGGCTTCGCTTGCGTACCACGCTGCGCGGGTGGATTCAGCCATTGCCGAAACCTGCAATACGGCGTGATTTCCAGCCAAGAGCCGCACGGTTCGTTCACAGGCGCCGCGCATCCAGCGCATGGCACCGTCGGCGTCGCTTGGTGCATCAGAGAGAAGCGTGACCAACGAACGTTCGTTGTGGCTGCCATCGGCGTTCAATGCGAATGCACCAGCAAACTCAAAGACGCGCAGTTGGGCAATGCCTGCATCGGCATTGCGTCGGCGCACTTCAAGCAGGCTGGGAATAACTGATGGACGCAGCACTGGCGTTCCACCGGCGCGTTCATCGCTGACGCGCAGCGGCATGCAACCGGGGCGGAAGAACGGCGCAGCGTGGCGTTCGGAGATCAACGAGTGCGTGATGCACTCCATGCATCCAAGGCCAACCAGCAGACCCTTCGCAGCACGCGGCGCAGCGACTTGCGGCTCGACCGGAGCAACCCGCACCGCCAGTGTTTCCTGGAGTGGAATCCGGTCCAGTCCGTGAATGCGACAGATTTCCTCAATCACATCAATTTCACGCTCAACGTCAAGCCGACGAGCGGGCACTGAGCAGTCCACTGAGTCGCCACGCACCACCGGCGAGAATCCCAAGGTTGCCAGTGCGCGGACGATTTCCTCAAGCGGAATGTCCGTTCCCAGGATGGCGCGGACGCGTGTTGGTCGAACCGAAACGCGACGTGCAGCGGGCAGCGGCGCGCCGGCTTCCACCACACCGTCACAGAGCGTCCCGCCCGCAGTTTCCAGGATCAAGGCCACCAATCGTTCCGCAGCCGCATCGATATCCGCCGGGTGAACGCCGCGTTCGAAGCGGTATGAAGAATCGCTGGCAATTTTCAGCGAACGGCTTGCAGCACGCACGGCGGCTGGGTCAAAGGTAGCAGCTTCCACTAAAACATTGATGGTGGTGGCAGTGACCGCAGTCAGTGC
>CAMDUB010000074.1 GCA_945878575.1 Phycisphaera mikurensis NBRC 102666
GGCGTGATCCTCGGCATCCTTGCGCATGCGCTCCACTTCATCCTTGGAGATACCGCTCGAGCCGGTGATCTTGATTTCCTGCTTCTTGCCAGTGGCCTTCTCGGTGGCCATGACATTGAGAATGCCGTTGGCGTCGAGCGAGAATTCAACTTCTACTTGCGGCACGCCGCGCGGTGCTGCTGCAATGCCCTGCAGGTCGAAGCGTCCCAGCACGCGATTGTCCGCAGCCATCTGGCGCTCACCCTGCAGCACCACGATCGTCACAGCGTTCTGATTGTCCTGCGCAGTGGAGAAGATCTCCTTCTTCGAGGTCGGGATCGTCGTGTTGCGTTCGATGAGCTTGGTCATCACGCCACCAAGCGTTTCCACGCCGAGTGAGAGCGGGGTGACATCCAAGAGCACCACGTTCTTCACGTCACCCATGAGCACGCCGCCCTGGATGGCTGCACCGATAGCAACCACTTCGTCGGGATTGATGCTCTTGTCAAGATTGTCCGTGTGGAAGATCTTCTTGGCGAGTTCCTGCACCTTGGGGATGCGAATGGAACCACCAACCATGACGATCTCTTGCACGTCAGATGGCTTGAGCTTTGCATCAGCAAGTGCCTTCTCACACGGGGCAGCAAGGCGTTCGAACAGGTCCTTGCAGAGTTCCTCAAACTTGGCGCGCGTCAGTGTGACTTGCAAGTGCTTCGGGCCGTTCTGGTCCGCAGTGATGAACGGCAAGTTGACGGTGGTCTCTACCTGAGTGGAGAGTTCAATCTTGGCCTTCTCGGCAGCTTCCTTGAGGCGCTGCAGAGCCATCGGATCCTTGCGGACATCAATGCCTTCCTTCTTGCGGAAGTCTTCGGCCAAGAAGTCGATGAGCTTCTGATCGAAGTCGTCACCACCGAGGTGGGTGTCACCGTTGGTGGAGAGCACTTCGAACACGCCGTCGGAAATGTCCAGGATGGACACATCGAAGGTTCCGCCGCCGAGATCGAAGACCGCGATCTTCGCATTGGTCTTCTTCTCAAGACCGTAGGCGAGTGCTGCGGCCGTTGGCTCATTGATGATGCGCTCGACCTTGAGGCCAGCAACTTCGCCAGCGTCCTTGGTGGCTTGACGTTGCGCGTCGTTGAAGTACGCGGGCACGGTGATGACGGCGCGGGTGACGGTTTCGCCAAGAAACTCTTCGGCCTGACGCTTGAGGTCAGCCAAGATCATGGCGGAGATTTCCGGCGGGGAGTAGTCCTTGCCGCGGATGCCAACCTTCACCATTTCGTCCGGTGCACCCTTGATGGCGTAGGGCACCAACTTCTCTTCGTGACCCACCTCACTGTGGCGGCGACCCATGAAGCGCTTGATGCTGAACACGGTATTGCTGGGGTTGGTGATCTGCTGGTGCTTGGCGGTCTGGCCGACGAGCCGTTCGCCCTTCTCGGTGAAGCCGACCACCGAGGGGGTGGTGCGCTGACCGACGGAGTTGATGATGACCTTGGGCTGGGAGCCTTCCATGACGGCGACCACGCTGTTGGTGGTGCCGAGATCGATTCCGATGATGATTGATTTGGTTGACATAGTGAGTTGATTCCCTTTCGGTGAGGATGGTTCGTTGGTGGGGGAGGGGGCGATGTGCCCGCGCTATGGTGATAAAGCAACCCGCGTGCCAGTCCGTGGGGCGCCAATTTGGGGTGCAACGGGCCGATTTCCTGTCCCATTCGGTGTCGCTGTGGCGGGGATCTGCCGTTCTGGCAGCACCGGGTATGGACGCGGGGCGCGGGGGTGGTTCCTGGTGGAGTTCCACGCTGGAGTTCCACTCCGGACTTCCATGCCGGACTTCCACGGAGGAATTCCACTCTAGGATCGCTATCCCCAATGACATCCGCACCGGACCGATCCATGCACTCTTCCTCAGACCCGATGCCGCACGTTCCAAGTGACAGCCTGTTGGCCGCCGCGATTGCCGCCGTGGTTCCCGCGCTTCCCGCAGCCCGGCTTCTTGGCGAGACGTTGGCATCGGTGCCGCCCATTCAGAAGGGCGACGGTTCGCCCGTCACCGCTGCTGACTACGTGTTGCAAGCGCTGGTGGTGGCAGGCCTGCGCGCTCGCTCCGCGGACGGACGTGTACCGCTGTTCGGAGAAGAGCACGCTGATGTGTTGGCCAGCAGCGGGCGCCCCGACGTTGAGCGACTGGTCGTGGATGCCATTCGCAGCATGCTCGGCTGGCGCGATCGCGCTGCGGCACTGCGCATGATTGATGGTGATGCACCACGCGCTGGCGAGCCGTACTGGACGATCGACCCAATTGATGGAACCAAAGGATTTCTTCTCGGGATGCAGTGCTCGGTGTGCCTGGCGCGCATTGAAGGAAGCCGCACCACCGTGGGCGTGTTGGGCTGCCCGCGCATGGGCCCGCGCGGAGATATGGCAGTGCACACTGGTGGACCTGGCGTGATCTACGCGGCCGCGCGTGGCACGGGCGCGTTCGAATGCGATGCTTCGGGCGCCGTGCAGTCACGATTGATACTGAACGCGTGGAACGGATCGGCTCCGCGTTGGGCGCGTTCATTGAATCGCAGCAGGAGTGCGGTGCCTTCGCGGCTCGAGCCGTGCATTGCGGCACTTGGTCCGTTCACCAATCAAGAGATGGACAGCCAGTGCAAATACGCGCTGCTTGCGCGCGGCGATGCTGATTTAGTGATTCGGATGCCGCGCGCACCCGGACATTCGGAGTGCATCTGGGATCACGCATCCGGCACGCTGATTGCAGAGGTAGCAGGTGCGTGCATCACCGACGCGCACGGGCGCGAACTGGATTTCTCGCACGGCGAAACGCTCGCTGCGAATGTCGGCATCGTGTGTACGGCCCGCGGCTTGGAAGCGCGCGTATTGCCAGCGCTGGCAGCGCTCGCGGGAGCGGTGCCAGCGTGATGGCGCCGAAGCCAACACGTCAACCGTTGAGCGGCTGGGCGTTTGCGCTGGCGGTGATGGCGGTGCTTCCCGTATCACTCATTGCCGTCATTTGGGTCGCAGCGCAGATTGCACGTGATCAGTGGGTCTGGAGCCAGTGCGTGTTCTGGGTGCCGGCGTGGGTCATGTTCGTGGTGTTTGCTTTCGGCGCGTGGGTAGCGCGGCGATCATTTGGAACCCCGTTGCCAGCGCGCACCTTGTGTATTGCACTGACTGCCGTCACGGTCTGGAGCGCGGCGCGATTCCTTCGACATGATGTTGGTTGGCAACCAATGGCGGCCACTGCCACGTCTGACGATGTGGTGATTACCCACTGGAATCCGCAGTGGCCTGGTGACCATGCGCTTGCGTGTGGCCGTGCGCTGGCAGGGGTGATTGGCGATGTGGCTGTCATCAGCGGACCAGGTTCAATGTTCCGATCGGTTGTTCGGAATGAGTGGCTGCCGGATGGAATGCGCGTCGTTGATCTTGGAGTTGTTGCCATTGCATCGCGCCTTCCCATTTTGGAGTGCCGCATCCTGTGTCATGAATCGATCGCGCGCATCGGTACGGTGTGGCTCGCGTGGATGGTGGTGCAGTCGCCCACCGGGGCGCCAATTCACATTCTTGCCGTTGACATGCCATCGGCGCCCTGGGTGGCGCGCGGTCGATTGGCGAACGCTTTGCATGATGTTTTGCGACGCGTGGCGTTGCCTGCTGCGCCGGATGTTGTCCTTGGTGACTGCAATTGCACGCCCGGCAGTTGGGTGATCGCCGAACTTGCCAACGGTTGTAGTCCCGCCCCGCCATGGCGTGCGAGCGGTTGGCTATGCACCTTTGAACGTCCGTGGGCGCTGTTGCGGATCGATCAGATGTTGGCCGGTGAGCGGCTCGCGTGGCGCGGATATCGCACGTTTGACTTGGGATTTAGCGAACACCGGGCGCAGCAGGGGGTGCTGACGAATCCGCGTGTTGAGAAGTAGAGCTTGTTGGTGATCACCGATCGCGCATCACGGTGGTGCTGGTGTCAGCGCGAGTCAACGGCTGCGCAGCGTTGCTGCATCAGGGGTTCTCACCACTTGGCGGCTGTGGGTTGATTTCATCCCAGATGCTGTCGTAGTTTACCGGCGCTGCTGATGATGATGATGCACCTGCGATGAGCGCATTCTCCGGAAGCTTGTTGCGCAACTGATTGCCCGTGTCAGCCCACCACTCGATGCTGAGGTCAGCCATCATTCGGTTGAGACCGGTTTCGTGATTGAAATCGGAACGGGTTCGCAGTCCATCGGTGAGGAGGAGAACATCACTGCCGGAGTCGATGGTGATGGCTGTCTGACGGGAGTCGTTCAGTCCTGCGCCCCCCTGCCGAAGGATGTGCCCGGAGTAGTGATAGTTCGTATAGATCTGCACACTCGCCGAGTCCTTGCTTGCGTAATTGTCTGAGTAGCGACCAAAGGAATGGTCGCCGTGATGGCTTGGGCAGTAGAGGCATTGGCAGTTGCCGAGGTATCCACCCTTCACCAAGAGTCCCAATCCATCCCAGCCAGCGTTGCCCGGTAGGCCGCCGTCCTGCAAGCGTGAGGCCATCAACTCTCGTCGCAGCGGGTTCGTGCCCTGGGCATTGATGCTCGGTGGAACCCGGCTGTTTGACTGCATGCCGTATGCCACGGTCGCTGTGCCAACCTGACGCTCATTGGATTGGCAGTTGAGTTTGCACGACGCCTCTCGTGCTGCGCGCAGCGACGGCAGCAGGATGCCGCACAACACCGCCACGATGCCCATGCAGACAATCAGTTCAATGACGGTGAAGGCACGCTGCGCGGCGAATGCATCGCTCGCGCCGCTGCGAGACGGCTTGTTGAACAACGAATATGGAAGACCTGTCTTCTTGGTCATCACGTAGTTCGCAGAGGGCTGGGAGGGCACGCACAGCAGCGGTCAGGTGTAGTTTGCCACCATCTGAGCGAAACTCAATCGAAATCTGAACGAATTCTGTCGGAATAGCGTCTCAATCCCCGAGAGTCGGAGGCACACTCTGTGTTGTCGGCTCCGTCAATGCTGCTTGCGGAAGGGAGAACCCTTGGAACCTGCTGAACATAATGACTGGCTCTTGATGCAGAAGGTCGGCGAGGGCGACGAAGCCGCCATGGCGGAGCTGTACGACCGCTTTGTGGGGCTGGTTTACAAGACATCTCGGCAAATCATGCCCTCCCGAGCAGAGGCTGAGGACGCGGTTCAGGAGACCTTCATCCGTCTGTGGCAGACGGCGGACCGGTTTGACCCCAATCGCGCCAAATTGGTGACCTGGGTCATGCTGATTTCTCGCCGGCATTTGATCGACCGCTTACGTCGTAAGAGTGCGCGCCCGGAGCAATTGGGGCTGGATTCATCGGTTGATTTTCTTGGACCGGTGGTGATGCCGCCGCGCGATGTGGGTGGAAATCATGACCTGGAGATTCTGCAGCGTCGGGTGGCTGAACTGCCGGAATTGCAACGCGTGGTGATCGAGCGGACTTACATCCAAGGGTTCACCCTCCGTGAGGTGAGCGAGCAGCTGAATGCTCCGCTGGGAACCGTGAAAAGCGCCCTCAGCCGCGGGCTTGCTCGGCTCCGCGATCGGCTTATGTCTGATAACAAAAATCATGGACAAGATTCTTCGGCTTAAGGGAGCCGATCGATCGTGGCCTGCGAATGGGTCAGCAGTAACACAAGGGGATTTGATGCAGTTCAATGATGGCAACAATTACAGTGACCGAATGACACCCGAACCAGGGCGTGGGCCCGACTTGCGAGCACTGGCCGTGCTCGACGCCTTGGGCTTGCTCGATGATGTCGATGCGGCGCAATTTGATCGCGCCTTCCGTGATTCGCCAGCAGCGCTGCAGGCTGAGTTGCGGGTTATCCAGGCGGCGGCGGTTGCTGACCCGGCGTTCTTGGCTACCGAGGAGCCGTCCGCCGAACTGAAGTTACAGACGCTGACGCGGGTGATGACCGCCGTTGAGCAGCAAGAATCTCAGTTTGCACCGATCGCCCTGATTGGACGGATGGCATCGCGCGGCAATCGTCGCGTGGCGCGTTCGGTCGACACCAAGGACTTGGTTGAGCAGGCAATGGAACTCGCTGTCCTACGTAAGGATGTCGAGCGGTTCACCGTCAGTTCGTACTACTGGCGTGCAGCCTCGATCGCTTTGACTGCGGCGTTGACGGTGGCGTTGGTGTTCCAGTTACTCAACAGTGGCTTTGCGCTGAAGGTTTCGGAGTATGCGCTGGGTCGTGCGTCGCCGGGACAGATCTTTGAATCCCTGGATCACCCGGGCGCACTGACACGGTTTGAGAGGGCTAGCTTCCTGCGCGGGCTAAGCAGCAAGGATGTAACCGCCACCACTGCGTCCGGCACATTGACTTTGGCTGTGGACACCAAAGATGGCATCGTGATGGGCATTGCGATTGGTGTGAAACCGGGCAAATACACCTTGCGGCATCGCTCGGATACCAATGTCACCACCACCGTCGGGACGTTCGACGCGGTCCACGGAATTTGGGGTGCAGAATTCACTCTCGCCTCGGACAATGCCGGTCTACTAAAATTCGGAACCATCGAATTGGTCGACAGTGACGGCAGCGTTGTCATGAGCAGCTGATTACTCGCTGCGCCGGCTCCACTCAAACTCCAGCGGCTCCAGCTCTTGCTGGAGCCGTTCGCGTTCCTGAGTGAGTGTGCGCGACTTTGCTGAATCCGCGTAGACCTTTGGGTTCATCAGTTCGGTATCGATAGCGCGCGTGCGCGTTTCGATGGCGGTGATACGTGCTTCGATCTGCTCAAGGTTCATCCGTGCAACCTTTGGATCGCCTGCAGTGGCGCTTGATGATCCCTTTGAACCCGACGTGCCGTTGGCCTTGTTGTTTGCGGGACTATTGGAACCCGATCCACTCTTCCCGGACGACTCTGGTCGCGCGCGTTGCTCGGTCTTTGCTTTCTCGCGATCAGCAGCGGCGCGTTCGACCGCGTCACGCTGTGAGCGCTCTTCAGCTTCCTTCGCTTCCCATTCGTCCCAGCCACCGTCAAAGTCGCGGGCGTTGCCTTCGCCATCAAGAATCAGCAAGCGATCGCAACATGCGGAAAGAAGCGCTCGATCATGGCTAATCAGGATGAGCGCGCCGTCATAGCCGCCGTCCTTTGGATCCATGGAAAGGGCTGTTTCCAGGCGTTCTGCGCTGGGAATATCCAAGTGGTTGGTCGGCTCATCCAAGACGATCAGGTTGTTGGCAGCGCTGACGATGCCAGCAATCACCATGCGACCACGCTCGCCACCGGAGAGATTGCCAACGCATTTCTCTTGCTCAGGTCCAGAGAACAGGAATGCGCCGGCCAGATTGCGCGCCTGCTGCTCACTGGCGCGGAGTCCACCTTCATTGGAAGCGATCACGCGCTGCAGATATTCCCACACGGTCAGCATGGGGTCAATGTGCTCTTGCGTCTGCCGGAAGTAGCCCACCTTGATCTGCGGGCTCACCTTCAGCTCGCCGGCATCCGGTTGCAGATCACCAAGAAGTGCGCGCACCAGTGTGGTCTTGCCTGCGCCGTTGGGTCCAACAATTCCGATCCGGTCGAGCGGCTTGATTGCAAAGTCCAACTCATTGAAGAGGACCTTGTCACCGTAACTCTTCGATAGTCCCGCGCCGCGCATGACATAGTCGCCGACGCGTGGTGCCTTGGGAAGTTCAAGGCTCATGACATCCAGTTCAGCTGGACGGTCAACCAGCTCATCACGCTTAAAGCGCTCGAGCCGTGTTTCGCGGCCGCGCGCTTGCTTGGCTCGCTGGCCAGCTTTGTACTTCAGGATGTACTGCTCTTCGGCGCGGATCTTTCCAAGTTGCTTCTCGTGGCTGCGCTGGCTGTTCATCATGCGCTCGCGTCGGAGGTTGATGAAATCGCGGTAATTGCCGGGATATTCAATGATGCGACCTTGATCCACTTCAATGATGCGATGCACCACTGCGTCCAAGAGCCGTCGATCATGGCTGACTACGAGCACTGCGCCGGGATACTCATTGGCCAAGAAATTCTCTAGCCAGCGGCGACCTTCGATATCCAGATGGTTAGTTGGTTCATCCAACAGCAAGATGTCGGGTTGCTCAAGCAGCAGTCGTGCCAGTCCAACGCGCGCGCGCTGACCGCCGGACATCTTGGAAACCAACACCGAGAATTGCTCATCAGTGAAGCCCAGGCCGTGCAGCGTTTCATCAATCTTGTGATCGATGGCGTAACCGCCAGCGCGTTCGATCTCTTCTTCGATCTTCACCTGGCGCTTCATCAGCAAGTCGATGTCCGCGTCAGGCGTAGCCATCAACTCATAAATCTCTTCCATCTGACGATGCAGGCTGTCAAGGTGCTCGAACGCACGCGCTGCGGCGTGGCGAAGCGTGTCCGTCGGTTCAAGCCTCGGGTCCTGCGCCAAGTAACCAACGCGGGTTCCGCGAGCCAGCGCAAGGGTTCCGAAGTCCACTTGCCACAGACCGGCGATCAGCTTCATGAGCGTGCTCTTGCCGCCGCCGTTGCGACCGACCAGCCCAACCTTCTCACCGGGCTCGATCGACACAGTGGCACCGTCGAGCACGATGTGGGTGCCGAAGCCGTAACGGACGTTGGTGAGCGTGGCAATAGGCATAGGGGAATCGGGCAGGGTACGCGAAGCAACTCAAATGCTTGCTTGGTTTGATGTTGGAATCAGGTTTGGGGGGAATTCACTTGGTTTTGTGCGTTGTTGCATTGCGCCCGCGTGCTGGCCGGCGATGTTGCATCACGCCCGCCGACTGGCCCGCATTCGCCTTACGAGGACGGCCGCTGAGCGCGGCCCTGTCCTCTCCGGCGCCTGCGGCCAGGTCACGGTGTTGAGAACTGCGTGGAATTCACGCCGTTGGTAGCGCAGTGATGCCCCGAAAATAGGGACAGGGGTGAACGGCACCTATTTACT
>CAMDUB010000075.1 GCA_945878575.1 Phycisphaera mikurensis NBRC 102666
CAAGTAAATCAATGGTCTGCGCAAAGAACTGCATACGGGTGAGGCTACCGCGCGTTCCGTACACTCGCGTCCCGCATGGCACGTGTCCGCACCACTCGCTCCGCACACAACGCACGCGCTTCACGCGCGGCGGCTCCAGCCGTTGCCCGCCCAACACGCGTGAACGTAGAACGCGCTCCTTGCGGATTCGACCTATTGCTATTGACCGTCGCCAACGATGTGCAGCGGCGCTACGCCGAACAGATGCTGGAGATCCGAAAGAATCTCGGCACACTGCCGCGCGGTCTTGCAACACTGGTGATGGCCGATCCCGCCGGCAAACGTGTTGGTAGCGGCGGCAGCACGCTCCTCTGTCTTGCCGAACTTGCCAAGCGCGGTCTGCTGGGCACGCGCGCCACGCGCATCCTGATCTTGCATTCCGGCGGTGATTCACGGCGACTTCCATCATGGAGCGCGCCTGGAAAGATCTGGGTTCCACTGGGGCGCACCGGCCGTATCAACAGCAAGGGCGCGCGCACACCAAAGCGCACCGGTCGTACAGACTCCGCCACAACGTCCGACACTACACCCCGCGGACTCGGACCATTCAATGTCCCCACGCTGTTCGATCTGATTCTTGCGGAACTCTCGCGCCTCACCTTGCCCGCATCCGGCGGAGTGCTGGTGGCCAGCGGCGATGCCGCGCTGCGCCTGGCCGATGAACACATCACCTTCTCGACCGCTGGCGCCACCGTGCTCGCTTTCCCCGCAGGGCCCGATCGCGCCGCGCGCCACGGTGTATTTGTTCTTGATAAGCGCAAACGCGTCGTCAGCACGCTGCAGAAACCATCGCGCGCGCTGCTGCACTCCTCCGGTGCACTGGATGCGAGCGGTCAGGCAGCCATCGATAGCGGCATCTTCTTCTTCCCAACGAAAGCGTGCCACGCACTGCTCCGCGGCGCATCGGTGAATGCGCAAACAGGAAGCGCGCCGGCCGGATCACTCCTTGCAGAGCTGGCACGCGGCCATACCAGCCTGGATCTCTACCAAGAGATTGCCGACGCCATGTCCGGCAACACGGAACGATCCACGTTCGTTGCTCGCTTTACTGCCGGCGGTGGAGCCAGCCGAGCGCGCATGCTTGGCACATTCTTCACTGCCGTGCACCCCGTTGCGCTGCATGCCACGCTCTTGAAGAAGGGCAGCTTTCTTCACCTCGGCACTACGCGCGAACTCATTGAGAGACTTTCGTCAACCATGCCAGAGCGCATGTTTCCCGACCTTCTCAATAAGCGCACCCACACCGGCGCCGACAGCGTGTTGGCGCTGGAGACGGGTGCGGACGCGCAGGCGCCGCGCGGCATCGCTCGTTACGCGGTGCCGGTGGGCACCACGCAACACTGTTGGGTGCTGCACGGCATTGATGACGATTGCAAGACCGCCGCAAGTGACGGCGGAACCGTCTGTGGAAAGCCGCTGGCAATGCTGGAGAAACAAACCGGCAGCACCGCGCGCGCGCTGTGGGGCAATGCGCCGCACACCTTGTGGAATGCACGCATCTATCCAGTCGGTAAGCCGGATGACGCATGGCGTGCCATGCAATGGATACTTGGAAATTCGCGCGCGCCCGCTGCTTGGCAACGCATGCGTAAAGTTTCGCTGGCAGAATTGATGCTGCTTGCAAATCCGGATGCGCTCGCTCGTGGACACATTCACGCGCAGGCCTATGCACCGTGGCGCCCCGCTGCATTGACACCGCTTGATCACGCCCGCGAATTCGCCGCGCGTGCCGCGATTGCTCAATCACACACCGCGCGTACCGCCGCAAGCACTGCAGCCATGGCTGTCGTTGGCGCTGCCGTTGCGCGCGATGCCCCGATGCCGCGCGAAGTCCGCGCCTTTGCGGTACGTCAAGATCAAGCAGTCTGGGCAAGTGCGCCGGTGCGCATTGACCTTGCCGGCGGATGGAGCGACACGCCACCACTATGCATTGAGTACGGCGGCAGCGTGGTGAACGCGGCAGTCACACTCGGTGGCACGCTTCCCCTGCAAGTCATGGTGCGCGTCACCGATACACCAGAAATCACTGTGCACTCCGTTGATTCCGGGCGAACCGGGCGCTATCGAAGTACGCGCGAACTTCTTGATCACCATGACCCCGCCGTGTGGGACGCACTTCCGCGCGCGGCGCTTGTTCTGAGCGGGCTGGTGCCACGTGACCCCAAAGCAAACTTGCGCACGCACCTGGAACGCGCGGGCGGCGGGCTGGCCATCACACTCTTCAGCGCCGTGCCACGCGGCAGCGGGCTCGGCACCAGTTCGATACTGGGAGCAACCATGCTCGCCACGCTCGACCGAGTGGCGGGACGTTCGACGGATCCAGAACACGTGGCTCGCAACGCTTCGCTCCTTGAGCAGATGATCCAAACGCGCGGTGGTTGGCAGGACCAAGTGGGTGGACTCTGGGGCGGCATCAAACTGTGCACCACGCGCCCCGGCGTCCATCAGGTTCCACACGTGGCGCCCATTGCCGCTCCGCCCGCCTTCGTGCGCGCGCTGCACGAACGCGCGGTGCTCCTCTATAGCGGCAGGCGGCGCATGGCCCGGGACATTCTGGAAACCGTGGTGCTGCGTTACCTCCGCGGCGAGCATGCCGTGATGAACGCCCGCGCGCGACTGGTGACGGGCGCACACGCCATGGCAGAAGAAATCGCCACCGGCGATGTGACCGCCTTCGCCCACCGACTCGCCGAGTACCGGGAACTGAAACGCACCGTTGACCCCGCGTCAGTCACCCCGGACATTGAGGCCAACGTTCGCCAACTGGGCGATCGGGTCGCCTCGTGGTCCATGGCTGGCGCTGGCGGCGGCGGATTCCTGCTCATTCTGTGCCGTTCCGCCTCGGCCGCCCATTCAGTCCGAAATCAACTGGAATCAGAGCCTGGCCACCCGCTCGCTCGGCCGTTTGCCTTCGAACTTGACCCCGGCGGCCTGCGCATTTCCGTCTTGTGAGCATCATCGCCGCTTGTTGACTGATAATGTTGGCAATGCGATCCGTTGGTAATGACTCCACCGCCCCGCCGT
The DNA here is from genome assembly GCA_945878575.1 of Phycisphaera mikurensis NBRC 102666. Taxonomy (GTDB): domain Bacteria; phylum Planctomycetota; class Phycisphaerae; order Phycisphaerales; family SM1A02; genus UBA966. Next base: position 3,064 of record CAMDUB010000075.1, read on the forward strand.
GAAGTCTGACCTTCGGTACAATCCCAACCTTATCAAAGGGTCTTTCGGCCCTTGAACACACCCGTAGGACGAAAAAATGGCCAAGGCCCAAAACTGGACCCGATTCATCGTTCCCGCCACGCTCGCCGCGCTGGCGGTCGCGCCCGTTGCATTCGCAAGCGAGGCTGACCTGCAACTGCCTCCCATCGACGACAAGATCGTCTTCAGCGTGTTCGGCAAGCCGATCATGGGCGCCACGCTCATGTATGCGGGTCTTGTGGTCTCGCTGGTCGGAGCCCTGTTCGGAGTCATCCAGTACATCCAGGTGGACGCACTGCCGGTGCATCCGTCCATGCGCAACGTCTCCAACATCATCTGGGAGACCTGCAAGAGTTACCTCGCGCAACAGGGCAAGTTCCTGGCGCTCCTCTGGTTCTTGATCGCCGGTGCGATGATCGTCTACTTCGGATTCCTGAATCCGATCGGTGGCGGACACGGAGCAGAAGGTGCTCCCGCACAAACGAGCCACGTCATGGCCGTGGGCATCGTCCTGCTCTGCTCGATCTTGGGCATTCTCGGCAGCTACAGCGTGGCATGGTTCGGTATCCGAATCAATACCCGCGCCAACAGCCGCACCGCGTTTGCAAGTCTTCGCGGCGACGCCCTGAAGACCTTGGCCATTCCACTGCAGTCCGGCATGTCGATTGGCATGCTCTTGGTCAGCGTTGAACTGTTCTTCATGATCGGAATCATGATGTTCATCCCGTCGGAACTCGTGGGTGCAAGCTTTATCGGCTTCGCCATCGGCGAGAGTCTTGGTGCAACCGTGCTCCGCATCTGCGGTGGCATCTTCACCAAGATCGCCGACATCGGCAGCGATCTCATGAAGATCGTCTTCAAGCTTCCTGAGGATGATCCGAAGAACCCAGGCGTTATTGCTGACTGCACCGGCGACAACGCTGGTGACTCCGTTGGCCCAACCGCTGACGGCTTTGAGACCTACGGCGTAACCGGCGTTGCATTGATCGCATTCTTGGCTTACGCCCTCGGCGGCGGCTCGCCTGATGAGAAGACGATGTGCATGCAGCTCATCGTTTGGCTGTTCTCGATGCGCGCGCTGATGATCATCTGCAGTCTGGTCAGCTACTACATCACCGAGGCATGGTCCAAGGCATCGTTCTCCGGTAAGAAGGAGTTTGACGAGGAAGCACCGCTGACTCGCTTGGTCATCGTCACCTCGATCATCTCCATCGTCGCCACCTTCTTTGCAAGCCATGCGCTGCTTGGAACGCTGGCGTACATGGGTTCGGAACTCAAGGACCTGTGGTGGATCTTGGCTTCGATCATCAGTCTCGGTACCGCTGCCGGCGCCCTCATCCCTGAGTTCACCAAGGTCTTCACGAGCACCAGCTCGAAGCACGTGAACGAAGTGACCAACGCATCTGCACAGGGCGGCGCCAGCCTCAACATCCTCTCCGGATTCGTTGCCGGCAATTTCAGTGCTTTCTGGACAGGTCTCCTGATCCTGGTGCTGATGGCCGCTGGTTGGAAACTCAGTGGCAATGATGATTTGACCCGGCTCATGCCGGACGCTTACCGTGACTTCGCGGGACCGATCTTTGCGTTCGGTCTGATTGCATTCGGCTTCCTGGGCATGGGCCCAGTGACGATTGCCGTCGACAGTTTCGGACCAGTGACTGACAACGCACAGAGCGTGTTTGAACTGAGCCGCATTGAAGCAGTCCCCAACATCAAGGAAGAGCTGAAGCGCGATTACGGCATCCATGCCGATTTCGAGCACGCCAAGCACCTTCTTGAGAAGGGCGACGGCGCAGGCAACACCTTCAAGGCAACTGCAAAGCCAGTGCTCATCGGTACCGCCGTCGTTGGCGCAACCACGATGATCTTCGGCATCATCCTTGCCCTCAGCAAGAACAAGATGATCGTGCCAGAAGGCAAGAACATCGAGAGCATCCTGAGCATCGTGCGACCAGAAATCCTGCTCGGCCTCCTCATGGGCGGCGCAGTGGTGTATTGGTTCACAGGCGCATCGACGCAGGCGGTTGTTACGGGCGCATACAGCGCGGTGGTCTTCATCAAGAAGAACATCAACCTTGACAAGGCAGAGGCGAGCATCCAGGACAGTAAGGAAGTTGTGAAGATCTGCACCATCTACGCGCAGCGTGGCATGTGGTACATCTTCTTGGCGGTCTTCTGCCTCTCGCTTGGTCTGCCGTTCTTCAGCCCGGTGTTCTTCATCGGTTACCTGATCGGCATCGCGTTCTTCGGCCTGTTCCAGGCAATCTTCATGGCGAACGCCGGTGGAGCATGGGACAACGCCAAGAAGATCGTTGAAGTGGACATGCGCGCCAAGGGCACTGAACTGCACGCGGCGACCGTGGTCGGCGACACCGTCGGAGATCCCTTCAAGGACACCTCCTCGGTCAGCCTCAACCCGGTGATCAAGTTCACCACCCTCTTCGGACTCCTGTCCGTTGAGATCGTGCTGACCATCCAGAACGAGGCACTCAAGATGTGGATCGGCCTCGCCCTGTTCACCGCTGCCCTGTACTTCATCTGGGCAAGTTTCTACAAGATGCGCATCCCGGTCGACCAGGCCGACTGACGACGCAACGGAACCTGAACACAACCACGCGGCCCGCTCTTCGGAGCGGGCCGCTTTCATTCCTGCCTATACTCGCACACCTCCAGCATGCTTATCAAACTCGCTATCGCCGTCGTTGCCGCAGCTGCCATCACTGGTGGCGTGGACGCGCCGGCCGTTCAAGACGCAGGCACACTGCGCGAATGGGGCACGCGGCTCGTAGAGTTTGGCCCGATCGCGGTCTTCGTAGCGTTTGTGATCTCGGGCATCGGCCTGCATCTCAGCGAAGACTTCATCCTGGTGCCGGCAGGGATCTTTGCGTATCAACAGTGGGCTGAAACTGGTTCATGGAATTGGTTCATCCAAGCCGCGTTCGCCGCATGGCTCGGCATCGTCATTGGTGATGCCGGATGGATTTGGATCTGTCGCCACTTCGGTGGCAAGCTGTTGGCCTGGCGCGCATTCCGAAAGTTGATCGGGCCGCGAATACTTCTTGAAGTGAAGTATGAGATGGATCGCCGTGGCGCGTGGGCGCTGCTCATCGCACGCTTCATCCCGGGCGCACGAACGCCCATGGTGACTATGAGCGGCGTCATGCAGCTTTCGTGGTGGAAGATCTTGGCCGTGGAGGCAGCGGGCGTACTGATCACCGCCCCACTGCAAATGGGTATCGGCGTTGGCGTAGCCCATATCGGCAGCCAGTTTGAAAGCGCCGCGCATCGTTGGATTCTCTACATCGGTGCAACGCTCGCCGTGGTCGGGCTGATGGGGCTGGCGCACATCATCATCTCGCGCCGACGCGGGAAGCATCGCGCACCGCGCGCGCCCATGCAGTGGCTTGCTGGATTTGCGCAACGGGCAGCACAAAAGACCATCGTCACCGTGAAACGTGCCGGCGCACTCACTTCAAGAAATTGAATGTAACGCGTGCCAAGGGGCAATCAGGGTGGTTGGTGGTGATGGTCACCACGAGTTGCTCCGGCTTGCCATCGGCACCCAGTGTCACTCCGGGATGAACACGCCCCGCAGGTGAATTGGCGAACTGCATCGCCTCATACGTACTGAGAGCCACCTTCCCAACGGCGGCTGGCATGACCTCAAACGAGCCAATTGGTGGATCAACGGCCATCACGGTGACACTGCTGTGGTCGCCCGAAAACACTTCCACATCAATGGCGAAGTCACGATCGCTCTCATGAACGTCCACCACATCAGGCGAGGCAACCACGCCACGAGTGAATGCAAAGTCCACACGAACCGAACCCGCGAATCCTGCCTTGTATGCAAACTCAACGGCTGTTGATCGTGACCCGTGACCAGAAGGATGAATGGTCAATTCCACATCACGCTCCGCGCCCGGCCCCAGGGTGCGGTCGCCGATCAGTTTCGCGGTGAGACACGCGCAATTGGGTGAGTACGCCAGAATTTCCACTGGCTCGGCGGACTGATTGCGAATCTTGGCGGTGCGCTTGAAATCATTACCGCACGGCTTCACGTCACCAAAGTCGACCTTGCCGCCGACCGTCTGAATAGGTAGCGAAGCGAGGTACCCGCGGCCCGCCGGCGGAAGTAGTTGCGGCTCGGGGTGGGGGCGGTAGTACAGCCCAAAGATCACCGCCATTCCCAGCGTAATCACACCGATGGCAACTACCACACGGACCACACGAATTGGCTTCTTTGCGGAGCGATCGCCACTTGTCGGGCGCGTCACTTTCTGTCCTGGGCGTTCACTCTCCATGCAGCAATACTAGCGTGCATTCACTGCGCGGCTCAATGGCGATCACGCCGGATCCGGCTCGCGCAGTGGCTCAATGTGCCGCAACTTCCGTAACTGCGGAACCGCCATGGCGATCACGCCAAGGACCACCAACGTTCCGATTCCGCCACTCACCACGCTCGCTACTGGCCCAAAGAAACGCGCAACTACCCCGCTCTCAAATCCGCCCAATTCATTGGAACACTCGATGAACATGGTGTTGACCGCACCAACCCGTCCGCGCAAGTGGTCTGGGGTGCGCATCTGTACGAGGACGTGACGAATCACCACGCTAATGTTGTCTGCGGCACCCGCAACTGCCAGTGCCAGCACTGCGACCCATGGAACGGTTGCATATCCAAACACAATGGTTGCGCCCGCAAATGCCGCAACACTCCAGAGCAGCATCGGGCCAGCGTTACGGAAGTTCGGTCGGAATGCCAACCAGCCAGCCATGGCAAGCGCGCCCACATAAGGCGAAGCGCGAAGAATTCCAAGAAGTATCGGCGCCTGTTCGGAACTTGCTCCGAGCAGTTCGTCCGCGTACTGCGGCAGAAGCGCGGTTGCTCCACCAAAGACCACCGCCAGCATGTCCAAAAGGATCGCTCCAAATACTGGCCGCTCGTGCCACATGTGTGACATACCAGCGAACATCGCCTTGGCGGTCACCGCCCGATTTCCACGGGGCGCAGCGCGCGGCTTTACGGCGGCAACGGTCACTGAGAAGATCACGCAACCAATCGCGGTCAATAGGTACACCGGCCAAATCGCCGGCAAATAGGCAATCAGAACGCCCGCAGTGAGCGGCCCCACGATTGCCGCAAACTGAAAGATGCCACTCTGGTACGTCACCACATTCTGGAATATTGAGTTGGGCACAATCAGCGGCAAGAAGCCCTGCCGCGCCGGACCGTTGAATGCGCGCACGCATGCGCTCACCACCAACAGCACATAGAAAGCAAACACTGGCGCATCCATCCACGAAAGCAGTGAGAAGCCCACCGCGACCGCCGCAAATCCTGCCTGGGTGGCTACCACGATGGCCTTGCGATCACGGGTGTCCGCCACATGACCGGCCAACAACGAAAGCAGCACCACCGGAAGAGCCCGGCACAGACCCATCACGCCCAGCGCCAGTGGATCATGGGTGCGAGCCCATATCTCCCACGCAATGGCGGTGTTCATCACCTGTAGACCGGTGGACCCAAACAGAAACCCCACCGCAAATCGCCGGTAATTGGCGATGCGCAATGCCGCAAATGCGTCATGGGCGGCGGGGGGGTGTTGTTCGTGGTGCGGCACGTCGAGTGGGGATCCAAAGCCGAATTACAAAGCGTACCGCGCACAGCCCGGCGCGCCTTATCCTTTACAACCCACGGCCACGCGGCCCTCCACCCTCACGACTAGGAATTGACTCATGCGTATCGCGCTTGCTGCCGGCGACGGAATCGGACCAGAAATCATGGCCGC
>CAMDUB010000076.1 GCA_945878575.1 Phycisphaera mikurensis NBRC 102666
GCCGACTACGCCTGCAGAACCCTGAAATCGGCGGAGGATTACAACCGCGAAACGCCGCGGTAGTAACTCATGACACCGAGTTCGGTGGCGTGGCGAACCCCTACAAATCCTGCGGATTCCAACGCGGAAATGATCACCGCGGGTCGGACCGCGTCCTCAATGGTCTCCGCCCAATAGCGCATCATGGGGAATGTAGATACGCGCCCGCTGGCCAACACCCCAACCGTCGGCGCTACGTGCCGCATCGTGAAACGAAAGAGTGGCGCAGTGATGGCGCCGCGTGCGGAAGTGACCTCGAGCAGCACGATCCGACCGCCCGGGCGCAACACTCGCAGCACCTCCGAAAATACGGTGTGCATGTCCTCAATGTGCCGCAACATGTAGCCCATGGATACGCAGTCAAAGGATGCACTTGGAAACGGCAACTGCTCCGCGCAGCCAAGGACCGTTTCCCGAACACCCCGGGCGCGGGCCACCGACAGCATTCCAGAACTCGGGTCCAGCGCCACCACCCGACCGGCTGCACCGACGATTTCTTGAGCGAGCAACGCGCACACTCCGGTTCCGCTGCCAACATCCAGGAGCGACATCCCCGGGCGCAATCCCGCCGCTTGCAACATGCGTCGCCGATACGCACGCCCCAGTCCACCCATCATGGCGCCGCTGGATCGGTCGTAGCCGGCGGCGCTGTTGTTGAACAGTGCTTGCGTCCATTGTTCGCGGGACGCGCGGTCGCGCAACTGTGCCGGACGCGCCACCACCGGAGGCAGTGCTGGTGCCGCGCGTAATACTTTGCCGCTTGCACTGCGTGGGAACTGAGCGACAAACGCAATGGTGCGCGGAACCGCGTGCGCCGCGACGCGTTCGGCAATGAACGCGCGCAAAGTGGTGGGATCAAGCGAGCGCGTCGGTGTGATCAATTCCACGCGCGCAGCGACGCGGGTCAGGCCATCCGCAACGAGCACTGGCTCAACAATCGCCGCAGCAACATCCGGGTGCTCTTCAATGGCCGCTTCCACGTCGTAGGGGTTCACTTTGAGTCCGCCAACATCAAACACGAGCTTGGCTCGACCGGTGATGTGCAAGAAACCGTCAGCGGATCGAACACCAATATCACCGGTTCGAAAGTATCCGTCCTGCAAATCTTCTTGTCCGTGCGAATGTCCAACGATGCAATCAAACGCTGCGTCGGATCGAACCGCCAGCTCACCGACGATGCCGTCTACCACGTCAACCAGGCGCTCTCGGCACAGGGGGTCAACAATGCGAATGGCAACACCCGGGATCGGCACGCCACCCGCACCACGATCAAGCCAGATAGTGCCCACTTCGCTGGCGCCATAGAGATCGATGAGTGGAATGCCCAAGGCCGCCTGGAACCGTGCACGCACTGACCCACGCAGCGGGGACCCCGCCACGAGGGCGCATCGGAGCGCATGCACTGGAATCGCACCCTCGGCAATGGCTGCCGCCGCCGCTGGTACCAACGGGAGTACTGTTACTCCAGTGGAAATGAACTGCTGTGCGCCTTCCATAGTGAATGACCCGTGCTGTCGAACGGATGCACCACTTAAGAGCGGCGCAAGAAATGCGTGCTCGCACCCGTACGCGTGATGCATCGGGAGAAATGACCCCACCGTGTCAGTCTGTTGATACAACTGTGCGTCAACCAGTCCAGCAGCAACGCAATCGATCGCACCGGGCGATCGGCGAACGAAACGTGACATTCCGGTGGTGCCGGACGAGAGCAGGACAATTCCGCCGCATGGACGCGATGGCTGCGCGTTGGTCGAACCGATGGCTGTCGGCAACACAAGTTCCGCCAACTGCGCGCTGTCAATGATCAGACTGGGTGACAGTTCACGCGCTACCCGATCGATCATGGCTCGCGGCGCAGCGTTGGCCATCAACAGTGCATCGCAACCGGCACGCATGGTGGCGAGGCTTGCTACCCAGAATGCACCGCCGGATGGCACGGTGACCGCCACCAAGGAGCCCGGTGCGCAGCGAAGTTCGATCGCCTGTGTCGCGGAAGCAACTGCAGTGAGTAACGCGCGATTGGTCCACTCGCGTCCATCCGGGTCAGTCACGCGCACTCGATCCGGCTCCGTGGCGCACTGATCTGCCAGCGCCGCAAAAACCAGATTCATTGCGCGGCAGCTCCGCGAGCGAGGCTCGCCACCGGTGCGCGGTTATTCACACCGTCAGGGCGCAGACGGAATGGGCGAGTACGCGGCGCAAATCCAACGCGTTTCTGGATGGCACACATGGATCCCAGGGCCCAACAACGGACTGCGGTTGCTGGTTGAACGGCGTCAAACTCACCGGCGAGCAGCGTCACAAATCCGCGCACCAATTCGCGTGGCTGGGTGGGAGCAAAGAGGAGATCACGGAATCCGGGGTCGTAGAAACCTTCCACAAGTCGGAACGCGCGGCTGACCACTCGGGTGGCCCACGCCTGGTACCGGGCCCGCTCGGATGCTGGTCTGGCACCACGTGACATACGAATCACGCCCGCGGCCGCCTGCTCGGCTGCAAGTAGCCCCAGCGTGAGGCCCGTTGACCACACAGGGTCCAGGAATGCAGCAGCATCGCCCACAAGGAAGAATCCAGGTCCAGCAAATGGATCGCATCGATACGTGAAGTCAGCGATCACACGATTAGTGGAAGGACCGCGTGCATTGGCCATACGTTCCGCCATGATGGGAGTGCGTTCCACCGCCCACCAGAATCGATCTTCCGGTGCCACATCAAGCGATCGATGCAGTGGTTCGCGCGCAACGAACCCCACACTGGTGCGGTGCTCATCAAGCGGAATCAACCAGAACCAACCCTCGTCCATCACCGTGAGACCAAAGCAATTCGCAGCATTTCCGGAGGGCCGAATCACGCCCTCAAAGTGTTCGAAGTAAGCAACATTGCGAAGGAATGAGTGATATCGACGGGTTCCAAACTCACGACCCAAGGCGCTCGCTTGACCACTGGCGTCAATCATCCACTTGGCATGGACGATCCCCGCGTCGGTGTCAGCCACAATTCCCGAGTCTCCGTGCGACTGTATGGAACGCAACGCGCATGAAGTGCGAACATCCGCGCCGGCTTCGCGTGCGGATTCCATCATCATCATGTCCAGATGAACCCGCGCCATGTTGAAGGCGTCCTTCTCACCGTTACCGATGGTGTCGCGGAAGAAGAATGTCCGAGACCCATAGCGGCGGTCGCCCATGGAAATTTCCACGCCCACCTTGCGTGCATGCGGCAACGCCATGCACTTATCAAGCACACCAAGGCGTCGCAGTGCGCGTTTCGTTCGCGGCAAGAAACTCTCGCCGATCCGGAATCGCGGGAATTCGCCGCGGTCAATCACCAGCACCTTGAGGCCTTCGCGCGCCATGTCGATCGCGGCAGCGCTGCCAGCGGGGCCGGCGCCAATGACCAGGCAATCAACATGCAACGTTTCAGACATCGGCCACCGCCTCCACCTCTACAAGGAGTGCCTGCCGACATAACGGCGCGTGCAGAATCCGCTCCACGCCGTCCGCAAATTCCTGCTGCGCCAATCGCGCAACGGTGGAAAGATCGCAGTGATCACGCACATAAATCTGCACTGACCGCCACTGCCCTCGGGCCTGAGCAAGCGACCGCAGCGTTGCAAAGTGACTGAGCGTCTCCTGCCATTGCGCCTGCACGTCATGGGGGTGCACAACATCTTCACCAACCACGGCCGCGGTGCCCGAGGCCAGGAGCAAGTGCTGTGAAAGTACTGCTCGGGTAAATGGCGGCGCCGATGGGCCAAACTTTGAGGAATACTGCCACGCAGGGCGCTGTCGGGGATTCTCAATGGACCGCACTGCACCGGGCAGTGCAAGTGCATGAACAACTAGCAAGTCGCCCGCATGGCCAACGCACGTGCCCGCGGGCATGAATGGCAATGGCCAACGTGCCGCGGCGTACGCCTGCGTGCGACCGATGTTCATCTGCATGTAGCGGTTGAGCCCGTGGGAATCATGCGCAGTGATCGATGGCAAGAACGCCCACACCCGCGTTGCCGGTGCGCCCAGGGTATTCAGCGCTTCAGAAAACGCTTGGAAGGCGATCTGCGCCAACTGTTCGCCCACGCATGACTGTACGGGAACACTCACCGACACCAAGTTGGCTCCGCGATCGCACTCTGCGCCGACCCACGATGGCAAGTCAGTGAGTGCATCACCTGTAGCGCGCCAATCGACAGGAAAATCTACCTGTGGCGGCGGAGGCGAAAGAGAAGCCGATGTCAGGGGAACCACGGTCATACTGTAGCAAACGCCTGAGGAATTCCGTTCGCCTTGGCGTGTAGTGTCCACGCAAATCCGTTCGGATCAGTGCAAGAAATTGAGATGTTGCCTGAGTGGCCGCCTGCAATTTCCAGCGCAAGCGCGGCCGGACCTGCAACGCAGCCGATCTCCGGAATAGCAAGTGCGCCACGCCCGCGAACTCCGGATCGCCACAGTCCACGCTCCATGATGGAACGGTCACATGCCACCATCTCAGGCAAGGATTCCGAATGACTTGCGTCCATTCGTTCGATCAGAAATGCCATCCCCGCCGATCCACTTCGCACTTCTTTGCCGGTGCAGTGACCAAGTACCGCGTCAATGGTGGGATGCGATTCATCAGCCATGACAACCATTGCTTTGTCCCATTCGCCGGAACGAATGCGGCACGATGCCAAGAACATCGCCTCCAGCCCAGCGGTCCGTGTACCAATCACCGTGGCACTGGCAGCGGTCATGCCAAATCCAAGTGACACGTGTGCACTGCCCACATTGGGAACGGACTCAGCAAATAGCATCGGATTGGCAAGATTGATGCCCGAAGCGAGCAGATCACGGTAGTACTGTTCGGTGAACGCCGCCGCGCCATGCCAGGATGCTGCAAGGAGCGGCATGGATGCCAAGTCATGCGCGGACATACCTACTGCGTCACAGAGATCACGACACGCCGCGAGCATCAAACGGGGTAGCAACGCAAACCGGCGCGTTCGCGAGCGATCAAGGAGCGGCGCGAGCGTCTCCTCAGACACATCGCGTGCGCCGCAATCAGCAAGCCGCTGTAGCCCAGCCAATCCACGGCCGCCGGCAGACACGCACCCGATGCCTCGGATCACAACGCGCGGAGCGGAAACCACGGCCTGGGCCGCCGCTGAGCGCATCGGTTGTTCGCCCCGAACCACTGACATAGCGACGTTGGCCCCCCCGAATCCGGCGGCCAGTACGGTCACTCGTCGTGGCACGCTGCTGCATGGGTTCTGTTGCAAGAGGTCAATGTCAGGAAATGCGTTTCGATCGACCGGACGGCCCAATCCTGCCGGGATAAATCCAGCATCCGCGCATGCCAAGACCGCTAGCAACTCCAACGCGCCAGCCGCACCGAGCGGATGACCGAAGCGACTCTTCAACGCGGTCACCGCCACACGCGGGAGATCTGCACCAAACGCTGAGCGGTAGGCCTGATACTCCGCTGCGTCATTTCCTGGAGTGCCGGTGGCGTGAGCGATCAATAGGTCGGGAAGTCCATGCTGCACCGCTGCTGCGAGCGCGGCAGCAGCGCCCCGCCCCTCCGGGTGCGGTTGCGTCAGGTGGTGTGCGTCACTTGATTCACCGATCGCTTCAATGATTGCAATCGGCACTTCGCCGCGCGCTTGTGCGTCGGGAAGCAGCCGCAGTACGACCAACGCACACCCTTCGCCAAGCTTCATGCCTTCACGCTCTTCGGCGAACGGACTCAGCGGTCCGGTCGCCACCAACTGCAATGCAGAGAAACCACCGTATGCAAACTCCGAAATTGGGTCGTATCCACCGGCAATGACGCAGGACGCTTCTCCGGAGCGCAGCAACGCGCAGCCGTGGGCGATGGCGCTCAGCGCGGAGGCACATGCACAGGACACGGTGATGGCCCCGCCAGCAATCGGCAGACCCTCGATAGCTTGGCGCAGCACGGATCCAGCGGGAATTCCTGCATACGAATGCAACGCTTCTGCGGCGCGATCGGCACCCTCCAGCCGCATAGCTGCGCCACAGTGGCGCATGCCGGCGAGCGTTGTGCCGACCACCACCATGGTCCGGTTCGGATCAACCCCAATCGTTGCCGCTGGATCAGCGCCTAGCAACTGCGCCAGTGTGCGCCGCAGCAACTGTTCGGCGCGGTCATTGTGATGGATGGCCGCAGCCGCGAGGACATCCGCGCGCGCCTTGTCGCCGTTCGCGCCGGGCTGATTTCCAAGGGGAACCTGACCGACACCTGCCGCTACCGCGGGCACCTGCTCCAACACATCCGATGGACCAACACCGCAGCGATCCGTGCGCAATGATGCAACCATGGCTGCAATGTCAGCGCCCATGGCGCCGCACGCTGCTGCGCGGACAATGGCGATCGGGGAGCTCATCAGCGCGCACTCCTCCGAGCGCAGAACAAAGCCACGAACGTCAAAGCGACCGACATCGCCGTCAACATGCCAATCGATCGACCATCAAATCGACCGTCAATGGCTGCGCTGCAAGCGTCGATCGCCCATGCTGGGAACAGCCATCCACCAACGGAGGCAATCGATGTCGGAAGCAGTATGCGCGGAATCATGCTTCCGGATAGCGCGCTCAATACCAATGTAATCACTGGCGCAATAGCAACAAATCGAGCGCGAGACCCGCACAGCGCAGCAAGAGCAACGAAGAATGCCGCACTGGTGACCGCAGCAATGAAACTCGCGCATATCAAGGCAATGACGGAGCTCGGAACCAACTGGAATGCAAGCGCTGCCCAGGCAAGTGTCAATGCCAACTGACACCAAGCGATAATGGAAATCGCAACGATGCGCGCCGCTGTGGAAGCGGCAGCACTGACACCCAACGACCGCAATCGATCCTGCAAACCCGATGCATCGTCGCCGAGACTTCGCGATGCAATGGACGCGGATGAGAACATGATGAAGATCAGGGCAATACCTGCAGCGCTGCCGCGAACCAACATGCCATTCAGCGATATGACTTGCGCCGTGACCGCCGGAAGGTCAACTGCAAAGGCGCGTGCGTTGGCTGCGTTCACCAGTTGCAACGCAGCATCAGAAGCACCTGGGAGCGGCGAGGCAGCCTCCACCAGCACGCGTGGATCGGAACGACTAAATCCATTAGGAATGTGCACCGTTGCAAGTACTCCATGGGTACTAAGTCCCGACTCACGAACTTCGGAAACATGCACGCGTTGCATGCCGCATGACTGCATCGCTTCCGCAAAGAGTCGCGCGTCAGCGGAACCAGACTCATCAACTACGGCAATCTCAAATCGAAATCCATCGGTTGCCTCTAAGTGCCGGTAGAACAAAGCAATCAGCGAAAAGAACGCCAGCGGCGCCAAGAGCGTCAATATCGCGGCAACGCGGTCGGCGATAAATGAACGCAACATGGCCAATGCCAAGGTAATCACTGCCGCGCCTCCCGCACTTGCATAAATGCCATCCACTGCGATGGATGCTTGCGAATGGCAATCTCCAGCGCAGCCACCAATGCCAGCTGCACCCGGTGCGATGCAACCTCCGATGAACGGAGCGATTCAACTTCACAATGGATGGGCGCCATCATTTCAACTTCCAAATCGTGCCCATGCCGATAGCAGAAGGTCGGAACAATCGGCGCACCACACGTCAACGCCAATCGGGCGGGACCGGTGGGGAGCACGGTGTCGTGGGCACCTAAGAATGGGATTCGCGATCCCTGCTGCATGGGCATGACGCGGTCGGCATGCAATACCACCACCTCATTAGCGCGCAACGCATCCTGCAGTGCCGCCCACGCAGAAACTCCATCGCTCACTGCATGTTCGATGATGCCAAGCGACTGTCGCAACGCACTGCGTGCTCGCTCAAAGCGCGGCAGCGGATCCGGATGGAACAGCACATGAATGCGTGACTCAAACTTTCGTAGCAGCGCAATGGATGGTTCAAAGGCACCCATGTGCGCGCTGGCTACCACCAATCCACGTCCGCGATCATGAGCGGCGTGGTATTGCTCTTGCCCAGAGAAACGGGTCACTCGGGCCGCAAGCGCATCGACGGTCACTCCCTCCGACAGCAAAATTTCCGCAATGGAACGCTGCATATTCAGGAGCATTTCCGTTGCCACGGCACGCACCTCTGCTTCAGCAGCCTGCGGGCCAAGCGCCAATCGCGCATTTTCGCGCAGCGTCCGGCGCCAGAACGGAACCGCAGCCATCCCGCCGATCGCGACCGCCCGACCCATGAGCGGTGCCAGCATCGGTAAGTTCTGAATAGTTCCAAAGTACATCTGATCAATCAGCATCCGCGCGGGGTGATAGGCGGCGAGTGTCATAGGCACACCTCCACGCGCGGCGTAGTCGTTGCCAAAGCCTGCAGCCACGATGCGGCATGTGATGCCAGTATCACCGTGCCACGGCGCTGTAATACTGCCTCAACAGTGCGCACCAACGCATCGCGACCGAGCGCATCAAGTCCGGCGTCTGGTTCGTCCAACACCACAACGATGGGCGAATGAATCACTGCGCAAGCAAGCGCGGTCCGCCGCTTCAAGCCGCCAGACAGACGATCAACCCGATGTTGGGCGTGCTCGGAAAGACCAAAGTCCCGGAGGCAGCGAGCCACGGCGCTTGATCGATCGACTGCCGGCACACGTGCGAGGCGGGCCGCAGTTTCCAGGTTGGCAACAACACTCAGCGCTGAAAAGAGGCC
>CAMDUB010000077.1 GCA_945878575.1 Phycisphaera mikurensis NBRC 102666
GCGTTCCGCGTTCGTGCCGATACCGCCGCGGGCGCCATGCTCCTTGCAGCCACCGAGCCGCCGATGCGCGTGCGCGGCGAGAGCGTGAGTTTGCAGGAACGACTTGATGGCGCGTTGGTGGGAGCACAAGCTGCCATTGACCGCGCGCAGGTATGGCTGAACGATGAACAATTGCGCGCTGATGTGAAGGGCGCGGTCGGTCGGGCCAATGTGTTGTTTGATGAAGCCACTGACACCGTACAGATTGTTGGGAATCTCTCGCAGAGCGTGCAGATGGATGCCAGCAAACTGGCGGTCACGTTGCAGCGCACCGCCGATTCACTGGCGTCTGCCATGGCGCGCGTTGATGAGATTGTCGCGCGCGTCGGTAAGGGCGAGGGAACGGCCGGACGGCTCGTCAGTGATCCGTCGCTCTATGAAAATCTCGCTGATAGCGGCGTTCGATTGCGCGAGGCGCTCGATCAAGCGAATTTGCTGTTGCTACAGATTCGCGAGAAGGGTCTGCAGATCAAGGTGCCGTGATCGACACGCGGTCCTAAGTACGCCAACTATCGCGTCCATGAAACACACGAAGCCCGGCGCGGTGCCGGGCTTCGTGGAAAGTTTCTTGGTGAGTCACGGTTCTCAATCAACCGTCACTGCGCGCAAAGGTGCGCGCCACTCACTTACCTGGAGTGACTGGAGCAACAGTTGCCTTGCGACTACTTGAAGTGCTCGAAGATGACTTACTGGCAGTGCTTGACTTGGTGGTTGATGCAGCGGATGCACGGTTGGCGGTTGCCTTGGTTGCATTCACCTTGCCAGCAGCCGCTGGAGCGTTCACAGGAGCCTCGGTCTTCATGGCAGCAGCGTCGGAATTTGCAGTCTTTGAGGTAACAATCACCTCAACGCGACGGCTCTTCTCCTTGGAAGCCTCGGGGCGATCCGGTCCGAAACTCATGAGGCCCATGTGCGCACCAACGACGCCCTTGCGGTCAAGGTAGCCACGCACTGCAAAGGCGCGCTCAAAGCCGAGGTGGTAATTGGTTGGGTACGAACTCTTGCGGATTGGATCGGCATCGGTGTAACCAACCACGATGATCTCACGGTCACTGAACTTGTTCTTGATGGCGGATGAGACCTTATCAAGCGACTTACGAGCAGAGTCCTTGATTGAGGTGCGACCGCTATCAAACAGCAAGCTATTGGCGATGGTGAGATGAATGTCATCACCCTGAACAGTGGCCTCGACGCCTTCGATTCCTTGGAATGCGTTAGCAGTGACGCCCGATGCTGCAACGTCAGTGGATGGAACAGCAGCAGTCTGCTTGCATGCTTCGAGCTGCGATTGCAGATCTGATGTTTGCTGCTGAGCACGCGCGAGCTGCTCGCCAATGTCTTGAAGATTGTTGTTCTTGTCTTCGAGCTGCTTGGTGAGCGTCTCGTTCTGAGTCAGCAGATCCGCCTGAGCGGCCTTCTGCGAGTCGTTACAACCAACGAGGACCGACACAAGCGCGAGCGCTGGGACGGCAATAATGCGAGTAAATGTCATTGAGCTGAATCCTTTCAAATGGTTCGTGACTGCACCCGATGGCTAACCATCGAACCGCGCATCCTTGCGAGGTGGCGGCATTGCACTCGACTCGGGAGCCCCTGTAAAGGGCTCGGAAGGCATTTTTATTGAATTGTTGGCACAGCCCGCCCGGTTCAGAGCCGCGTTAACTTGGCGAGCCCGGGCGCGCGAGCAGCAGGAACGCCCCAACCAAGACGACCACGAATGCCAAGAGCCGCAGGATCCGCGAAAGTGCTGTTCGTGGACCGGATTCTTCCTCGAATCCAGCGCCTGACACGGCACTACCCACCACGCAACACGCCACTAAGACCCCTGCCACCACTGCACCCGCTCCGGGGCGCATGTGAGTCGCCAGAATCCATGCCACCACAGCGCCCACCATCAGGATGATTGACGCCGCAGCCGCAATCCCGCCGGTCTTTCGCGCGGCCCAAGCGGAAACAGTGGCGGCGATCGCCAAGACCGACGCCACGGCCAGCGCACCGCTCGGATCGTTGCGCGCCCAACCTCCCAAGTGCGCCATGGTTGCCAGACCGGCGACCACCGCCGTTGCAACGATCGGCTTCAGGAAGAATGCGGCGAATGACCCGATGGCGAGTGATGGCCCAAACGGCATACGCATCGGCGCCTTGCGGAACAGATTGCCAAGCCACCACGCCAGACCAACGAACGGCGCGATGACAAATCCAATCAGGGCCACGCGCCACCCAAACACCGCCCCCACGCACGCCATGAGGTGCACATCGCCGAGCCCCAGCGCCTCAGTATCAAGGAGCACGGTGGCGACGATTCGGAGCGCCCACACCACCCCGCCGCCAATGACAAACCCGGCTGCGACCGCAAAGATCGCACCGACTGCGGGATGCATTTCAGCGGGCGCACCCAGGTAATTTGCAACGATCCAACCGACCGCCCCAAGCAGTACCGCCGGGCCAACAAAGGCCACTTCCTTGATCATCTCGCGGCGCGCAAATGGATAGTCAGCGAAGACATCGCCCTCGCTTTCGGCATAGTCGCCCCAGTCTTCAAATGAGCGGGGCAAGATTCCTGCGACTAGGAGAATGCGTGCGATGGCCAACCCACCAACGGCGCCGATCGCGGCACCACACACTGGCCACGCTGGGGCAAGCGCCGGAAATGGATGACCGTAGTCACGCGCCAGCAGCGCGGCGATCGGCCAGGCAATCAATGCCACTACTGAGGCCCACCCTGGAATGGCAATGGGAATCAGAAAGGTGCGCGCGTCACACATGGTCATGGCGACAAGTGCGCCAGTGCCCCACAGCACCGCCACCAAGGCAGGAAACGCAGCAATGACCCCTTGGGCTCGCCACCAACCGTCGCCCACCGAATACCAGAAGTCTGCGGAACTCGGCAGAAAGAGCACGGCATAGATGGCGACAAACAGAAGCCCCATCAGCAACTCGCTCAGCACGTAACGCACCGGAATTTGCACGGAGCACGCCGAGCATCGACCGCGCAGCATCAAGTACCCAACGATCGGCATGTTCTGATACCACGGCAGGCGAAAGCCACACACCGGGCAACGCGAAGGAGGCGAGATGACGCTCAGCCCCGCGGGCATGCGGTACGCAACCACGTGAATGAAGCTGCCCGCGCATGCACCGAATGCAAACATGAACACCATGTTGACGATCGTCGGGAGCGCAATCGTAAAGTCGTTCATGCTTCCCATGGTGATTGATTCCCTCTCAACGCAGCCGCGCCGCGACCGAACATCATCGGTCAGAACGGCGCGTCCGCTTGCGCGGGCTTGGCATCTGCATCCAGTTGCTGGCCAGAAATAGCCTCGATGCGCTGCTCGGCGCTGTCAAGCACTTGCCGACAACGACGGACCAAGGCGTCGCCACGTGCATATTCGCGCAGGCTGTCTTCCAGGACCGTTTCGCCCTTCTCCATGCGGTCAATGATGGCTTCGAGTTCTTCGATAGCCTCTTCGTAACTCATGGCGGCCACCTCGGCATCGAGCGCGGGGTCGGCGGGCGGCTTACTGACGGATTTGCGTGGTTGCTTGCTCATGCGTGTGTGCTGACTGATGAAAGATTACCCGGCAGGTGGATCAAAGAGGCTTGGCGCTGCGGAAACGTCGGGAGAAATCACCCGTGATCGCACCGTGCCATCGGCCAGGCGCGATTCGATTTCCTGACCAGGCCGCGCATCGGCGGCACTGCGAATAAGCGTGCCATCGGCCGCAAAGGTGAGCGACCAACCGCGCGCGAGGGTTTCGCCCGGTCCTAATAGGCGCAATTGTCGATCGGCACCGGTCAGTTGCGAGCGCAAGTCACCGATGGTTCTGCGTGCGGCGCTGTGCAGCCGCGCATCAAGACTAAAGAGGCGCTCGCGGGCAGCGGCGTGCCGAGCGGCGGGACGGTGGCGCTCGAAACGAGTGCGAGCGTCGGACAGGCGGTGACGTGTACTGTTGATCCGAGCGCGCGCGGCCAGCGCCAAGCGCGCCACACTGCGTAACAGCGCAGCACGTTGCAGATCAATGACCGCACCGGGCGATCGGAACATGGTGTGTCGGGCGTGCGCTTCCAGGGTTCGACGCAACTCATGAATCCGGCGGCGCATCAAGAATTGCAGGCGGTCGTGCAGATGATCGGTCTGCTGCGTCATGCCCTCACTGTCTGGCAGCAGCGCCATGACCGCGGCCGTTGGCGTGGAGGCGCGCTGGTCTGCCACCAATTCAATGATGGTGGTGTCGGATTCGTGGCCGATGGCGGCGACTACCGGTGTAGTGGCGCGGAACACGGCATCCGCCACAATTCGCTCGTTGAATGCCCACAAGTCTTCCAGGCTTCCGCCGCCGCGGGTGACGATCATTGCATCAATTCCCAGCTCATCGGCACGCCGATCGACGGCGTCAATGGCACGGGCGATCGCGGGCGCTGCGGCATCGCCCTGCACTGGAACATCAACCACCAGAATGCGTACAAATGGTGCTCTTATGCGGGCGGTGCGCAGAACATCTTGCAGCGCGGCGCCGGTGGCGCTGGTGATGACCGCAATCGCGCGCGGGTAATCCGGGAGCGGACACTTGCGCGCTTCGTCAAAGTAGCCCTGTTCGCGCAGCGTTCGGCACAGCTCTTCATAACGCTGTTGCAGTGAACCTTCGCCAACGCGTTCGACCCGAGTGACTACCAACTGCGTGCGACCGCGTGGACCCCAATGCGTTGGATCACCGGTGAGAATCACCTGCATGCCGTTTGCTGGCGTGATGGTGCTGCGCGCATTGGCACTGGCCCACATCACGCATTCAAGTTGGCTCTTGTCATCCTTGAGAGTGAAGTACCAATGTTCGCGATGCGTGAAGTTAGAAACCTCACCGACAATCCGCTGACGGCCCGCCGATTCAACGGCGCGCCGAATGACACTGCTTGCCTCGGTGACGGTGATGGGCGGCGGCACTGCAGTGGACAAAGCGCCGGAAGTGGCAGCAGACGCGGCGGCTCCGGCCGTCGGTGCGGCACCTTTGGGTGGATCAAACAGTCCACCGCGCGCTCGTTTGGGATCAAAGGGCACTCTCGACACGACCGATACGATACGGTCGCTTAAGGCAGCGCATGAAGAACACCGAACTTCGGCCATCAACTCCTATTGAGGCGTTTCCCGGCGTGGGACCGCAGGTGGGTCGTTCGTTTCGACACCTTGGCCTTGCCACCGCGGGCGACCTGCTCCGGCACTTCCCGATGCGCTACGAACACGACCGCGGCGAGCGAACCGTGGCGGACCTGATCGAACTGTGCGAACGCGGCGATACCCCGATTGCGGCCTTGCGCGTGGAGGTTGCCTCGGTTCGGCATACGCCGCGGCCAAAGCCCCGCTCCGAGGCAACCTTTGAAGACGACACCGGCACCGTGCGCGCGGTCTGGTTCCACGCGCCGTGGATGCGGCAGAAACTGCATCCCGGAGCGAAGGGAGTCATTCAAGGCCAGGCGAAACTGCGTGGCAAGTACTTGGAACTGACCAATCCGCGCTGGGAGCCCGAAGGCGCGGTGGAAATTGCGCCACGATCGGAGCGACTGCGGCCGATTTACCCCGCCAGCGAAGAGATCAGCAGCGCGCAGATTGAGCGAGCCATGGTTCCTGCGCTGGCCGGACTACTGACGCACGTTGAGGATCCGCTGCCGGCCGAATATCGCGCCTCGCGAGCGTTGCCGCCGCTCTCCGAGTGCTATCGCCGCATGCACGCGCCGCAAGATATGGACGAGCAACGCGAGGCGCGGCGCAGATTGGCGTTTGAGGAGCTGCTCCTTCTGCAACTGGGCGTCATGATGAAGAAGCGACAGATGCGCGAGGGAGCGAAAGCACTTTCGATTCCGGTGACCGCGGCGGTGGACGCGCGGATCCGGTCGCGCTTTCCGTTTGCATTCACCTCCGAACAAGATCGTGCATGCGCGGAAATTGCCGGTGATATTGCCGGCGTGATCCCGATGAATCGTCTGTTGCAAGGAGACGTTGGCAGTGGTAAGACCGCAGTGGCGCTCTATGGAATGTTGGCGGCGGTGGCTGCCGGCGGCCAAGCGGCGATTGTGGCGCCAACGGAATTGCTTGCTGAACAACACGGCGTGTCGATCGGTCGATTTCTTGCCGGAAGTGATGTGCGTGTGGAGTTGTTGACTGGAAGTTTGGGCGCTGCTGCGCGGCGCGCGGCACTGGAGCGGATCGCCACCGGTGAAAGTCAGATTGCGGTCGGAACGCATGCGCTGCTCTTGGAAGGCGCGGTATTTCGGAACCTTTCATTGGCGGTCATTGATGAGCAACATCGGTTTGGCGTTGAACAACGCGCGGCCATGCGCGCCAAGGTTGCCCGCGAAACCGGCGAAGTGCCGCACATCTTGGTAATGACTGCCACGCCGATTCCGCGCACACTTTCGCTCACGGTATTCGGCGACCTTGATGTTTCCGTGATACGAACTCGTCCCGCGGGTCGGCAACCGGTCACTACACGGGTGGTTGGTCGCGACAAGGAATCCGAGGTGTACACGTACCTGCGCTCGCGCATTGATGGCGGCGAGCAGTGCTACGTGGTGGTGCCCGCAGTGGAAGAGAGTGCCATGGGGCTCAAGGATGCTGAAGGAACCGCGCGCACACTTTCGGCGGGTGTATTTGCGGGATTGCGCGTGGGCGTGGTGCACGGCCAACTGGCGCGCGATGATCGCGAAAGAACCATGGACGCTTTCCGGCGCGGCGAACTGGATGTCTTGGTGGCAACGGTGGTCATTGAGGTGGGCGTTGATGTCGCCAATGCGTCGCTCATGGTGGTGGAACATGCCGATCGATTTGGTCTTGCGCAACTTCACCAATTGCGCGGTCGGGTTGGACGCGGTGAGCGCAAGAGTCTGTGCGTGTTCATCGGTGAGCCGATGACTGACGACGCGCGCAAACGCCTTGATGCCATTGGTAGCACTGATGACGGATTTGAGATTGCTGAACTTGACTTGGCGATTCGTGGACCCGGGGAACTGTTTGGTAGCCGCCAGAGCGGTCTTCCGCCGTTCAAAGTGGCCGACCTGATGCATGACATGGAATTACTGCGCCTCGCACGCCGCGACGCCAAGGACTGGATCGAACGCGACGGCGATCTCAGCGCGCCGGAACATCGCTTGCTGCGCCGCAAACTCATGCATTCCTATGGCGGCGCGCTGGGCCTTGCCGATGTGGCGTGATAGTGCGGGAAATTGCGCCGTGAAGCGCCACTGCGAGTGCCGTAAGTGACGGTATCGGGCGTAGACTTCCGTCCCTGATGCCCGTACCTGCACTCATCATCCGTGATCTTCGATTCTCGTATCCAGACGCCTCGTGGGCACTATCGGTGCCGCACTTGCAAGTGGAAGCTGGCGAACATGTGTTGTTGGTGGGCGGCTCCGGGCGCGGTAAGAGCACCCTGCTGCAGGTGGTTGCTGGATTGCGCGAACTGGGGAGCGGGTCGGTCGAAGTGGCCGGCATGCGCATGGACACCCTGCGCGGAGCAGCGCGAGACGAGGCGCGCGGGCGCAGTATTGGAATGATCTTCCAGACCTTCAACCTCTTGCACGGATTCACGGCGCTTGAGAACGTCTTTGCAGCACTGATGTTTAGTTCGATGCCAGCGGCCGAACACGAACACCGCGCGCGCACCCTGCTCTCTACGCTCGGAATTGCCGACGCGGACGCCGATGTTGACCGGCTTTCAGTTGGGCAACAACAGCGCGTGGCTGTGGCGCGAGCGCTGGCGGCACGTCCCGCCCTTGTGCTTGCTGATGAGCCAACTGCCAGCCTCGACCCAGAGAACACGGAGACCGCCATGGACCTAATCCAGTCAGCATGCCGCGCCGAAGGTGCAGCGCTCCTATGCACTAGCCATGACCCGTCAATGCGTGCACGCTTTGCGCGGATTGAATCGATTGATGCAATGATTGCAGGAGGAGCACGATGAGTGCCAAGACGCTCACTGATTGGCAGATCGTCATGCGCAGCTTGCGGGCGCGCCCGCTATCGACGTGGATCACCATCGGCATGGTGGCGACCAGTGTCGCCCT
>CAMDUB010000078.1 GCA_945878575.1 Phycisphaera mikurensis NBRC 102666
GTGTTCTGCTTCTCGGTCGAGTCGCAAGCGGCGAAGAACATGGTGGCGCAGAGACCAGCGGTGACGAGGGCAAACTTCTTAGCGTTCATGGGAGTGGCTCCTGATTAGTTGATCCGATCGTGCGCGGACCGAAAGTAGTCCGCAGGAAACAAAGTATACGGAGACTCAACGGGTGCAACGTCGTACTATTTCAGCAATGCCACCGGAAATCCCGGAATTTCAATACGACCCCACCCCGGGGAAGGCGCCCCAAAATGAGCCCATGGAGGCTCGGATTGACCGAATTCGGCGTCTTTCTGACAAGGCGCGTGCGCTTCCGCGTGTTCCGGGGGTCTATCTCATGAAGGATGCGACCGGAAAGGTCCTGTACATCGGCAAGGCTCTCTGCCTACCGGACCGTGTCTCCAGTTACTTCGTGCCCAGCGCGGACCTGGGTGGTCGCAAACAGCCCATGCTGGATGTTGTCACGGACTTCGACATTCTGGAATGCGAAGCAGAGTGGGAGGCGCTGCTCTTGGAGAGCCGGCTCGTCAAGGACATTCATCCGCGTTTCAATGAACTGCTGCGCGACGACAAGACATTTCCGTACCTCGCCGTCACCATGCGCGATGAGTTTCCCGGAGTCTACGTCACCCGAAATCCATCCGACGAACGATTCGCCGGCGCGCGCATCTTTGGACCGTTCACCAGCGTGCACGCTCTGCGCAGTGCTGTGACGTTCATGCAGCGCGTGTTTCAGTATCGAACCTGTGAACTTGACATTAAGTCGGATGATCCTGCCAATCGGCGCTTTCGTCCGTGTCTCTTGCATTCCATTGGCCAGTGCACTGCGCCGTGCGCAAATCTGGTTGGCAAGGAACGCTATCGCGGTGACGTGGACCGCTTTCTGCGCTTTCTTGGCTCCAAGCGCAGCGCATTAACGCGGGAGTTGCAGGCCGAGATGACAAAGGCATCGGAGGAGCAACGCTTTGAGGATGCTGCGGTACTGCGCGATCAAATTCATGCGCTCTCTAAACTTGACGACCGAGAAACCCGCAGCGGTGAAGAGTACGACTGGCAACCAGAGATCACCATCTTTGCTGGTGATCCCACGGTCGGTACGCGCAGCCTGCAGCGCACGCTTGGCTTGGATCGTCCCATTCGATGCATGGAGGCGATCGATATTGCCCACCTCGGCGGCGCAGAAACGGTTGGCAGCAAAGTGTGCTTTGTTGACGGCCGGCCATTCAAGGATGCCTACCGTCGCTATCGCATTGAAAGTGCACAGAACGACGACTATCGCTCCATGCGCGAAGTAGTGAGCCGTCGCTATCGCGAAGCGGGCGAGGGCGCGGAATTGTTCCCGGATGTCATCCTTGTCGATGGCGGTCTGGGGCAGTTGCACGCCGCGTTGGAAGCATTTGAATCACTTGATGTGCAGCCGCCCATGGTGATTAGTCTGGCGAAGAAGGAAGAGCTCATCTACGTCCAGCGCGAGAGTGAGCCGATTCGGCTGGCCCGCAACAATGCCGGCTTGCGCCTCTGCCAAGCCATTCGCGATGAGGCACATCGTTTCGCGCAGCATTACCACCACATTCTGCGCCGCAAGCGAACGTTCGGTGAGGATCAGTGATGACCGCCCCAAGCCCGCGTGCTGGCGCTGCCGTCCTTACGCAGGCAGTGGAATGGCGCCGGTCGGTCCGTCGTCGGTCTTGATCGCAGGTGCCGGCAGCACGCCCTTCGGTGCGGTACTTGCCATTTCAGCGCCCAAGAGATCTGCCACCGTCGGCTTGGCAGGTGCTTCGCCGCGCATGACGCGATCGACATCATCTTTGGTCAGCGTCTCGTACTTCAGCAGGGCTTCGGCAACAGCAACCACTTGCTCCCAGTGCTGGTCAATGAGGCGAGCGGTGTCGGCAAAGGCATGTTCTGCCATGTGTCGAATCTCTTCATCAATGAGATGCGCGGTTTCCGGTGAGTAGTCCTTCTCGGCAACGAACGCTTCGCGGCTGTCTTCGCCCTTGTAACTGACGAAACCGAGGCGCTCACTCATGCCCCATTCAAGCACCATGGCGCGTGCAATGCGCGTCACCATCTTGATATCCATGCCGGCGCCGCTGGAAATATCGCCGGTCTTCTTCGCTTCAGCAATGCGTCCCGCGCACAGAACGCGCATGGTTGCTTCGCAGTACTTGCGACCGTACCCGTAGCGATCCTTTTCGGGAAGGCTGAAGGTGGTGCCCATGGCCTGACCGCGCGGAATGATGGTCACTTTGTGCAGTGGGTCTGCGTCGTCGTTGAGCACTTGCACCACCGCATGGCCAGCCTCGTGGTAGGCGGTTGCAATGCGCTCTTGCTCTTCGATCTTTCGGCTCTTCTTTGCTCGACCCCAACGCACCTTGTCGCGGGCTTCTTCAAAGTCCACCATCTCGATGAGATCTTTGTCGGCCATGGTGGCGATGATGGCTGCCTCATTGATGAGCGCTGCCAAGTCTGCACCACTGAAACTTGGCGTTGCTCGCGCGACCTTGTCCAGGTTGACGTCTGGCCCAAGCTTTACCTTCTTGGAATGAACGCCAAGAATCTGCCGGCGTCCCACCACATCCGGCGGGCTGACACCAACCACGCGGTCAAATCGACCAGGGCGGGTCAAGGCAGGGTCGAGCACATCAGCACGATTGGTTGCAGCAACCACGATGACCTGATCAGAGGCCTCGAAGCCGTCCATCTCTACCAAGATGGCATTGAGTGTTTGTTCACGCTCATCATGACCACCCGATGAGAAACCACCGCCACGGCGTCGTCCGACGGCGTCGATTTCGTCCAAGAAGATGATGCACGGGGAATTCTCTTTGGCCTGCTTGAACAGGTCACGAACCCGGCTTGCGCCAACGCCGACGAACATTTCTACGAAGTCCGAGCCGGAAATCGAGAAGAACGGCACGTCTGCCTCGCCAGCGATGGCGCGGGCCATCAATGTCTTACCGCACCCTGGAGGACCTTCAAGAAGTACTCCGCGCGGAATGCGTCCACCAAGTTTCTGGAAGCGCTTGGGGTTCTTGAGGAACTCCACCAATTCGGAAACTTCTTCCTTCGCTTCGTCAATACCGGCGACGTCTGCGAAAGTGACATTGACGCTTTCCTTGGTCTGCACACGGTGACGGCTCTTGCCAAAGCTGCCAAGCATGCCGCCCGGTCCGCCACCAGCGCCGCGCATGGAGCGCGATAAGAAGAAGATCAGCGCTCCAAAGAGGAGCAGTGGTCCAATGATGGTCAGGAACAGTTGCCCGACGAAGGAACTGCCAACGTTGACGTTGAAGTCAATGCCTTCCTTGCGGAGTTCCGCGTAATACGTATCCATCGCGCGCGGGTCAAGAAGTACGGTGACCGGCGTTGGGTTCTTGTCCTCAGTGATACCGGGCACGCTGCCGGGTTTCAGTTTGCCAATCGCCTGTGATTCGGTCACTTCCACCGGACCGGTGATCTTGCCTTCTTTGGCGTAGGTGATGAACTGCGACCACGAGACCTTCATGCCCGGAGTGCTGCTTGACGTGAGCACTACATAGACCAGCCCCAAGAGGGCGGCCAGCATGACCCAGGTGAGTACGCCACCGCCGCGCTTGGGCAATGGTGATGGCGGACCGCCACGGCCTTCGGGCTTCCCACCGCGGCTGCGGGGGTCCTCGTCGGCGAAGAAGATGGCGGTGGTATCGAGGTTTCGAGAGTCGGTGGATGTCATGGGAACGTGGTAACGATATGCACGATCGGCAGGAAAGGTGGGAATCACCAGTTTCCTTGTAAATTTGCCACGATATCGGTGGCTAGGTTCTGAACGACGGCAATTCGACCGATGTCGGTGGGTTCGGAAGACGGCCGGCTGGGTACAAACAGGGCGCTTCCTTGGAAGCCGTTTCGAGCCACAATCACCTTGCCGGTGCGTTGGTCGATCCATTCCCAGTCCACGATGACTTCGTAGAGCATTTCTTCGCTCAGACCGGTGCTGCGGCTCTTGGAGAGTTCTCGCAGGGTTCGCTTTCGGACTGTTCCGCGCAACAGCGTGTCGGAGCGCGCATCGGAAGCGATGTGGTAGGGGGTGATTGCTTGAACTTCCTTGATGAGTGCTTCGGTCAACTGGCCGTTGATTGGTCGGTCGAAGGTGTCATTGCCGAACACCGCCACTGCAATGGTGCGGTATTCCTTCGGGAACCGGCTACGCATGGAGTAGCCATCTGATTCTTCGGCGGTAACCGGCGCACTATCGCAACTGGCGAGAAGCACCGCGAAGATCAGCGCAAGGCAGAAGAGTGAAGTGCGAAGCATGAAGTTCATGGGGTCGACGGGGCGGGGGCGGGGGCTGGTGCGGGAGCCGGAGCAGGAGCCGGAGCAGGAGCGGAGCTAGGTGCTGACGCAGGAGCTGGTGCAGGGACGGGTTCCGCCTGGGGCGCGGGTGCTGCGTCCTTCGCAGGAGTCTCTGGCTTCTTCTCTGGCTTCTTCTCTGGCTTCTTCTCTGGCATCTCCACCGTACCGGATTGCGTCGAGAACTTCTCGTCGATCCGGATCTTCTCTTCGATGATGTCTTCTGCGCCCGGTCCAATCGTTGCAGCAGCGCGCGAGTTTTTGATCAGTTCTGCTCGAATCGCCGCGTAGTCGGGCGCGGACGTGCGAATGGATTCCGGCAATTGTTCAAGCACATCATTGATGGCTCGCAGTGCCTGAATAGTGGAGACTGATCGCGGATACTTTTTGACGAGTGCTCGGATCTCGCGCTCGGCGCTGATCGGGTCGCCAAGTTGCCAATACCAGTTGGCAGTGGTCAATCGCTTCTCCGCTTCGCTTTCGTAGATGCGCAATAGAATCGCTTCGGCGCCAATCTGCTTTGCCAACTGTGGCTCAGTTGCTTGTAATTCGCGCAACTTTCCAGAGGCTTCCTGCAAGCCCTTGGCATCAAACTGTGGTCCCTTGTAGGTCGAGCAGTACGCCGCAATCAGTCGCAGGCGCGCCTTGTCCACCAAGCGCGAGCGCGGATAGTTCTGCACGTACAGGTCATAGGCATCGGCAGCAAGAGACATATCACGGCGGTCGTAATAAAAGTCGGCAAGCTCCATGCCGGCCTTCTCTGCGAGGGCACTGCCGGGGAGTCGCTCTTGGATTCGAATCAGAATTTCCTGCGCGTCATCGTCGGTATTGACCCAACGGAACGTGCCCCAGAATCTGCGCTTGAGTCCCCCTGCGTACATCTTGGCGATATCAAGTTCGCGTTCGAGCGCTGGGATGAATGACGCGGTGTACGCGTAGCGGCGTGCAATTTCTTCCAGATCAAAGAGCGCGTCGTACTCTTCCTTGAGCGCCATCTTTGCGTCAGCGCGGGTGAGCAGCGCCTCTGGTCGAAGCGAGTCAGCGGGGAATCGTTCCAGCCACGCGTCCATCAGTACCAACGCGCGCTTTGGCTCTCCCTTGGCCAGTGCCAACTTTGCCAAGTTCACCACCGCTGCGGGGGTTCCCGGTGCTGGCGCGTCCAGTTCCTTCCAACGATCGTTGTCGTCCAGTTTGAAGTCCTGCTGCGCCATCGCTCCCGCGGAAATCGCGGCGGCAGTTGCAAGGGCGGCCCAGGTCATCGGCAAACGCATCCGCGGGATCGTACGCTTGCCTTCGATGCGTGCAGCCGTCATAGCCAACCCAGCCTCCGGCCGCGGCCGGTCCCTCGTTGCTGCCGAGCGGATCTGCAGCGCGTTGGCGGCTCGGGGGATTGTTCCCACGCGTTTGCCACTGGATGCCTCCCGCGCCGACCTTGAAGCCGCATGCGTTGGCGCCCTGGCGGTGGTGGCGGTGGGGGGGGATGGAACGGTTCGATCGTTGGCCGCCAAAGTGGCGGGCGGATCGGTTCCACTTGCCATTGTGCCGACCGGCACTGAGAACTTGGCAGCCCGGGAGTTTGGATTTCGCTGTTCGTCGGCAGTCCTGGCGGATTGCATCTTGGCCCGACGATCGCGCACGGTTGACCTTGGATTCATCCGCCGAGCTGGTTTGCCGGATCATGCATTTCTGGTGATGGTTTCCGCCGGTTTTGACGCCGACGTAGTTGCCGCACTCGGGGCGACGCGTCGGGGACCGGTGACATATGTTGCGTACGCGCGGCAAATTCTGATGCTCTTGCGCCACTGGCAGGCGCCGGGGTTTGTGGCGGAGAGCGGGGCGCTGGGGCTGCCGAGCCAACCGGACGCCGTCGACCAGCCGACCGAAGCGGCCGAGCCAGCCACGTCCGGCGCGGTCTGGGCTGCCGATCGCATCGCGGCGGCGGGGCAACTCATCATTGCCAATTCACGGCAATACGCGCTGCGGCTCAATCCGGCTCGGGCGGCTGATCCGTCGGACGGACTGCTGGACACCGTGGTACTGCCCGCTCACGGGGGTTGGAGCATGGTCGCCTGGGCGCTTCGGCTGGCGCTGTCGCCCGGGGGGATCGCGGGCGCTTGGACGGCACGCGGTCCTGCATGGCGGGTGCAGTTTGATCGCCCCACGTTGATCCAGGCAGACGGCGACCCCGTTTCGGGTGGCCCGGTGCAGCACATGGAGGTGGCGCTCCACCCCGGAGTGCTTCGGATCGTCGAGATGAATCGGGCGCAGGGCTTGCCCGCGGGCGCCTGACCCGCAATTTCTGCGCACAATCTGCAGTAATTGCCGATTTCCCGCCGATGAAAGGTGCTGGAGCCACGGATGGCCGCAGTCATACCTTTCGAACGACATCTGCTTGCGCGAACCTTCGCGCGCCGCCGCGCGGTGCGTGCACGAGTCATCGCTGTCATCGCCACACTCCTCACAGCGTGGTGCGCGCATGTTGCCATGGCGGTCCCGGCAACCCAGTCAGCCGCTGAGCAACAGTCGCTCGGTTCGGTTCAGCAGTCCGCGCAGTCAGCAACAGCAAGTGGCGTTTCAGAAGCAGTACGAATGCTCGGTGCGCTGACTGTGGTGGTTGGGCTGGCCTTTGCGGCGAAGTGGTGGCTGCGACGCAGCGGAATTGCAACGCGCATGCAGGGTGGTGCGTTTGAGATTGTCGCGCGTCACTCGGTTGGTCGCGGGCAGAACATCTTGTTGGTGCGATTTGGTCCACGGCTTCTCTGTGTCGAGCAGGCGCGCGACGGTCTGCGCACGCTGAGTGAGTTGACTGATCCTGCGCAAGTGGCGGCAACCATGGCAGAAGCTCGCGGTGGTGATTCGAATCGTGGAGCTTCATCGGCGTCCGTGGCGAGTCAGTTTCGCGGCGCAGCGCTTGATACGGATTCCGGTTCCGCGGCTCGCACCGTTGACATTCGACGCGGGAAGGAAACCGGTTCATGACGGGTCAAGACGCCGGCATCGATCCCATTTCAATCGTGGCTGGTGCGGCAAATGCGCTGCCAGCGGGTGTTGGATTCAAAGGTGCAGTGGACCTCTTGGTGCTCCTCACGGTGCTCTCACTTGCACCGGCAATTCTGATGCTTTGCACCTGCTTTACGCGGGTAGTGGTGGTTCTTGGCTTGTTGCGCCAGGCGGTCGGCGCGCAGGCCATGCCGCCGACGCAGGTGATCGTTGGACTCTCATTGCTACTCACCATGGCCGCCATGGCTCCCACATTTACGCGTGCGTGGGATGCCGGCGTGAAGCCATACATGGACGGCACCACCACCAATCCGGAAGAGGCATGGGGCGCTGCGCGGCAGCCGCTGCGCGACTTCATGTTTGCGCAGATTGACGCGTGCGGCAATTGGCAGACGGTGTACATGTTGCTTGAGCACCGCGGCGTTGATGTCAGTGATACATCCAAACTCACGCGCGCCGATGTTGACATGGCAACGCTCGTTCCGGCATTTGTCTTGAGCGAGTTGAAGACTGCGTTCCTGATTGGCTTTCGAATCTTCCTTCCGTTTGTAGTGGTTGACCTGGTGGTGGCCGGAATCTTGGTGAGCCTGGGAATGTTCATGGTTCCACCATCAATGGTTTCGATGCCGCTCAAGTTGCTCCTCTTTGTGCTGGCCGATGGATGGACCCTGGTGGCAGGGTCGATCTTGGCGGGCGTGGCGGCGGTGACCTAACCATGGAATCTGCA
>CAMDUB010000079.1 GCA_945878575.1 Phycisphaera mikurensis NBRC 102666
AACGACTCCGCAGCACGCACGTCCACCCCTTCCACCATCGCCGCCTCACGCGCGTTCGCGGCCGGAACAATGATTCCCGCTAAGCCCTGCGCGCGCGCAAGGAGCGCCATCCCCACCGCCCCACGTACGGCTCGTAACGATCCATCAAGACCCAACTCACCCGCCAACATCCACGCATCCATGCATGGAACCTTCGCTGCCCGCGTACTGCCCTCCTCCAGCGGCGCGGCCATGAGGAGAGCCACCGCAATCGGCAGGTCAAACGCCGGCCCTTGCTTACGCAAGTCCGCGGGCGCAAGGCTGATGGTGGTGCGATGCCGCGGCGGATCGAACCCGCAGGATGACATGGCACTCTTCACCCGCTCAATACTCTCCCGAACGGCAAGATCCGGCAGCCCAACCAGCGTGATACGCGGCAGCCCGCGCGCCTGCAGCGACACTTCCACATCACAGCGGACCGCGTCAATGCCCTGCAGGGCGAAACTTGGAATCGTTACCAGCATGAACGCAATCATCCGGTCAACGCGGAACCGCCATAGCAAAGACCGCCCTATTTCCTACAAGTCCGTTACTCTTTCCGAGTGGATCCGCAGATCGTCATCGAGTACATGGCATTTGGCTTCTTTGGAGGCATGATCGGCGGTCTATTGGGAGTCGGCGGCTCAGTGGGAATCATCCCGCTCGCCACCATCTTCATCAGCCCCGACAAGCAACAACTGCAGTGCGCTGCCATGCTCTGCAATGTTGCGGTGGCATCCACGGCGTACCGTCGCTACCTCAAGGCAGGGACGATCGAATGGACGTTCGCACGGCGGATCGTGCCCGCGGCCATCGTCTTTGTGCTGGCCGGTGTCGCCGCCAGCACGGTGATCGATGCCAGGAGCTTTCGCGTGATATTCGCTGCGTTTCTCATGGTCGTGGCGGTGCGAGAGTTTCGACTACTCGCCATCGGCAGCGAACATTCCCCCGATGACGCGCGCGAACTATCGCCAGCGCGTGGCGCGGGCATTGGCGCCATCATGGGATTCTTGAGCGGACTGCTTGGAATCGGTGGCGGCGTTGTGGGCGTACCGCTGATGCGCGCGTGGGCCAGGATTCCCATGAAACGCGCCGTGGTCACCAGCGTCTGCACCATGGTGCCGCTTGCCATGGTGGGAGCCACCATGAAATCCATCACCCTCTGGAACACGCCCGTTGATGCCAACGGCGCCACCATGACACAGCTCGCCGCGGAATCCGCCGCCGCCGCCAGCACCGCCGCGTCTTCCGCAACCACCCCGAGCAATGCGCTCATCCCCGCACTCATCATCGCTGCCTGCCTCATTCCCACCGCCATGGTGGGCAGCTGGACCGGTGCAACCATCAATGTCCACGTCACCGGCAAGGCGGTGCGATGGGTGCTCGCCACGTACCTGCCGCTGGCCGCTGTGTGGATGGCGTGGCCCGTGATTGTTCAGTGGTTGTCCGCTTCGGCGCAATGATTGCGGAGCTCCAATGTCGAGCGTTGCTCATGCGTCCAGCGCTTCCCGGTCGTCTAGCGTTGCTGATGTGTCCCGCGCTTCCCGATTGTCAGAAGTTACCCAGTGATAACGCTAGACTCGCCGCTCAATGACCCGCGTACTACTTGTTGAGAGTGAACCTGCCACACGCGATCGCCTCGCGCTCGCCCTACGCAAAGCGCGCTTTGAGGTGCGATCGGCAAGCGATGCCGAGAACGGTCTGAAATGTGTTGCGGAAGAACATCCGGAGATTGCACTGTTCGGGACTTGTGGCGTTGGAATATCTCTTGCGGAATTTTGCAGTGCTGCCCGCGCCGCTGCTGCCTCTGGTCATATGCAAGTGATCGCGCTGCTGGCATCAGAAGTCACCGCTGCCACTGCTATCCGCGCCGCACTCCTTGTTGGCGCCGATGATGCGCTGCCCATACCAACCGACCTACTGGATCTCATCGAAGCTGTCCGTGCGCAAGAGCGTCGACTTCCCGGCTCCGTTCCTACCACTATTACTGGTGCAAGTGTTCATGAGGCGATCGAATCTGCGCTGGCTTCCATGCCGCGACCGGTGCTGGTGGTCACCCTGGAACTTGAAGACGCCGGCGCTATTGCATCCGTGGAGGGATGCGAAACCCTGCGCGCATTGGACGAAGTGTGGCGCGCGCGTATCCGGGCACTGATTCCGGAACAAGCATTTCTCTTTGCGAAGGGTCCGGGTGAAGCAATTGCATTGCTGCCAGGATCAACACCGCAACCTCGAACACTGCTCGCCGCACTGGGCGGCACTGGCCAACCAGCCGAGCGCATTGGCGCCATCGATATGCGCATGCGCGCAGCGTTGGGTGTGGTGCAACTTGCCGCGGACGAAGCGCCGCCCATCCAACAAACACTGGCACGCAGCAAGCAAGCGCTCCGGCTCGCGCGTCATAGTCCGCAGCCACGTATCAATTTCTATGACCCGGCCGATGCCACACGCGCGCTCAATGACCTGCATCTCGCCACCATGATGCAGCATGCGCTCGAAGATGGAAAATTCCGGTTGGTGTATCAACCGAAGGTGAGTATTGCGACTGGTGCTACTGTTGGTGCCGAAGCACTGATTCGTTGGAAGCTGCCGACCACTGGTGAGTCAATTGCGCCCACGCGACTGCTTGCCATTGCTGAAGACGCTGGCCTCCTTGATGAAATTGGCGGATGGGCACTGCGCGAAGCATGCCGGCAGTGCTCCGCATGGTCGATCGCCGGGATGGACATTCCGGTCAGCGTCAATCTTGCCGCTAGCCAATTCCGACGCGGCGACTTGGTGGACGCCGTTCGACTGGCGTTGAGCGAATCGGCATTGCCGGGTCGACTCTTGACGGTTGAAGTTCAAGAAGGCGTGTTGGTGCAGGAGGGGCTACTCATTCGACCGCAGTTGGAGGAGTTGCGCATCAATGGCGTTCGCATCTCCGTTGATGACTTTGGTACCGGCGTCGCTGGCATCGCCTTGCTGCGGCAGTTTCCGATTGATGAACTCAAGATTGACCAGTCGGTGATCGCACGTCTTCCTGGTACGGCGGACGATCGTGCGATGGTGGACACCGCGATCCGTCATGCGCGGCAGCTCAATATCGACTGCGTGGCCGAAGGTGTTGAAAGCGCTGCGCAATGGGCGTTTCTTTCCGAACATGGCTGGCACGCAGCGCAGGGGTGGCACATCTCCCACCCAATGGCTGGGACGTCCATTCCAGGATTCGTTCGCAACGAACCGGATGCGATCGCTGCCAGTAAACGCGCTGACGCATAGGTCGAGCTCATTCCGCGCGCCAACATCGCGCACGTGCTCAACCGGTGTGCGCCAATGTCACGGGTATGCCGAACCAGCGATCGCGCTACTTCTGAACCCCTGCCAGATCCAAGAAGAATGCCTGCTCGCGCGCGGCCTGTTGCAGGCGCTCGAAACGTCCGCTCTTGCCGCCGTGACCTGCTTCCATATTGATGTGCAACAAGAACGGATTGGAGTCCGTGCGCAGTCGACGCAAGCGCGCAACAAACTTGGCGGGCTCGTAGTACTGCACCTGTGAATCCCACAATCCAGTGGTCACCAACATGGCCGGATAGTCCTTCGCCTGCAAGTTGTCATAGGGCGAATATGACAAGATGTACTCGTACGCTTCCTTTGATTCCTTGGGATTGCCCCACTGCGTCCACTCATTGGTGGTGAGCGGAATGGTCTCATCAAGCATGGTGGTGAGCGCATCAACAAACGGAACATGTAGGCCGATGCCCCGGTAATGGCTACCGGCTTGATTGGCCACGGCGCCCATCAACAGACCACCGGCAGAACCGCCGGTTGCAAAGATGCGGTCATCACACCACTGCTCCGTGCGCAAGAAATCGGTCGCGTCCACAAAGTCGTTGAACGAGTTCTTCTTGTGCATCAATCGACCGTCCTCGTACCAATCCTGGCCCATGTCCGCGCCGCCGCGAATATGCGCGGCAGCAATCAGGAATCCGCGATCCATCAAACTGACTGCAGCAGAATCAAACTCCGCGTCGGTGGGCAGCCCGTAAGCGCCGTAACCCTCAATGCGCATGGCATGCTTGCCATCACGGGCATATGCGTCCTTACGCCACGAAAGCGAAACCGGAATGCGTTTGCCATCACGGCTTGGCGCCCACGCGCGCGCGGTTTCGTATTGAGCGCGTTGGTAGCCAATGACTGGCTGCACCTTGCGCACCGTGCGCGCCGCAGTTGCCAAGTCAACGTCAATCGTGGTGCGTGGCGTGACCATTGACGTGTAACCGATGCGCACCGACGTGTTGGACGCATCCATGTTCTCACCAAAGGTCATGGCGTATGCAGACTCATCCGCTGGCACAACCGTGCCGTTGCCACCGGCCCAGGGAATGATGCGAACACGCGGATTTGCATCAACGCGCTCCAGCACGGCGATACCTGAATTGAAAGCAATGGCATCGTCCACTGAAGCATCCGTACGTTGCGGGAGAATGGTGTTCCATCCGGCGCGGTCATCTGGCGCAGACTCGGGCGCCACCACCAGTCGGAAGTTGCGCGCCGCTTCATTGGTGCGAATGAGCCACTTGCCAGCACAATGGTCAACATAGTTGCGGACATTCGGTCGGCGCGGAAACACCACGGCGGCGGGCGCATCCGAACGATCAAGCGGCACCACGCGTAGTTCGTTGGTGTCGTAACCCTCCATGGTGATCAACAGGTATTTATCGCTGCGGCTGGTGCTAATTTGCGTGAACAGCGTCTTGTCAGGCTCGTCATAGACAAGGGTGTCTGCCGCAGACGGTGTGCCAAGGACATGGCGGTAAACCGGGCCACTCTGCAGCAACACCGGATCTTGGCGGATGTAGAAGATGGACTTGCCGTCCGCAGCCCACTCCACCGACTCCAATGTTCCTTCCATGTGATCCGGCAACATGGCACCCGTGCGCAGATCCTTGAAATGAATGGTGTGCATGCGGCGGCCGGTGACGTCCTGCGTCCACGCCAACAGGTTGCCATCGGGACTTGCAGCAATCTGAGCGACCCGAAAGTAATCCTTGCCCTTGGCCATCGCTGGTACATCAAGCAGCACTTCCGGCTGCACGGATTCATCTTGCGCTGCGGGCGTCCCACGCCGGCGAAGATAGGTTGGATACTCCGCGCCGGTATCGAAACGCGTCGAATACCAGTAGCCGTGATCGAATGCCGGAACGGTGGAATCATCTTCCTTGATGCGTCCACGAATCTCTTTCACGAGCGTCTCTTGTAGCGGCACCAACCGCGCCATCATGGCCTCGGTGTACGCCTGCTCAGCGTTGAGGTACGCCATGATGTCATCGGGCTTCTTCTCAGAATTGTCATTCCGAAGCCAGTAGTACTCGTCGGTGCGTTCGCCAAAGGGCGTCTTGATGACGAACGCTTCCTGGCGCGCTACCGGCGGCCGGAGTGCTGCTGCTGCTGCTGTCGGCTTGTGCATGGCGGCCGGAGGTTCTGCTGTCTCACTCGACGCGCCCGGTTCCGAAGTCACGGTCGTCGCCGAGGCCGTGCCACCCGCCCCGCCCGGCGTACATCCCGCAACAACCAGCGCACTCAGTGCGGCAGCGACAGGTACGGCTACATGACTGACGATGGCTCGAATGCGCATGCATAGAGCGTAGCGAACCGCCCCACATCCGGAGGGGATGCGGGGCGGTGGTTGGACTGCAAATGTTGCCGCGCTACGAGACGCGGCAGACGGACCATACCGCGTACTTATGCGCTGAAACTAGAGCCGCATCCGCACGTGGTGCTGGCGTTTGGATTGGTGAAGACAAATCCGCGACCCATGATCTCGTCCTTAAAGTCGATCGTGGTGCCGTTGAGGTACAGGAAGCTCTTTGGATCGCACACCACCCGCACCGTGAAGGTGCCGGCTTCTGCAACCGCAGTCGCCGTGCCACCATTACCGCCTTCAACGCGACTGACGGTCTTGCCATCATCCGCGGTGCGGTAGGTGAACTCCCACAGTTCATCGGAGTCCTTCTGCACTTCGGTCAGATCAAGGATGTAACTAAAGCCACTGCATCCACCGCCCTTGACGCCAATGCGGAGACGAATCTTGTCTGCATCGAGGCCCTGCTGATGAATGATGTTGCTGATTTCGCGGGCTGCTGAATCACTAATAATGACGGACATAATGAGCTCTTTCCGTAGGGTGCGTTGAAACTATCAGTGGGTAGCGGCGTGGGTAGCGGAATCAGCCGCCATGCCGTTCTTCTTGCGGTAATCAGCAATGGCCGCGCGGATGGAATCCTCGGCGAGCACGCTGCAGTGAATCTTTACGGGCGGGAGGCTGAGCTCCTCAACAATCTGAGTGTTCTTGATGGTGAGCGCCTCATCAACTGACTTGCCCTTCAGCCATTCGGTGGCCAGGCTGCTTGAAGCAATCGCGCTGCCGCAACCAAAGCACTTGAACTTGGCGTCTTCAATGACGCCCTGCTCGTTGACCTTGATATGCAACTGCATCACATCGCCGCACTCCGGCGCGCCAACGATGCCAACGCCAACATCGGTGCGCTTGGCAACGTCAGTGCTGGTGCCGAAACTGCCGACGTTGCGTGGGTGCTGGAAGTGATCAACAACTTTGTCTGAGTAAGCCATGGTGAGGTCCTGTGCGCCGGCGCTGTGCCGGTCAAGTGCGTTCGGGTGAAGTGACTGCGCGGATTAGTGCGCTTGCCACTGAATCTTGGAAATGTCGACACCTTCTTTATGAAGGTCAAACAGCGGGCTCATCAAGCGCAAGTGCTCAACGGCCGCAACGATCTGCTCAATTGCAAAGTCCACTTCTTCCTCAGTGGTCCAGCGACCAAGCGAAAGGCGTAATGATGAATGTGCCAATTCGTCGCCGACTCCGAGCCCCTTGAGCACATAGCTCGGCTCGAGACTGGCGCTGGTGCACGCGCTGCCGGAACTGCAAGCGATGTCCTTCACGCCCATCATCAGGCTTTCGCCCTCAACAAACCCGAATGAAATATTGGTGACGTGCGGCAGGCGCTTCTCGATGTGACCGTTCACCTGAGTGACTTCAATGCGGCGCGAAAGTTCGGTTTCAAGCTTGCGGCGGAACTTCATGACCCGTTCGCGTTCGTGTTCCATCTCGTGCTGGCAGAGTTCGCAGGCCTTACCAAAGCCAACGATTCCCGTGACATTCAGCGTGCCAGAACGCATCCCGCGCTCATGTCCGCCGCCGTCAATGATTGCTTCCAAGCGAATGCGTGGCTTGCGACGCCGAACGAACAACGCGCCCACGCCCTTTGGTCCGTAGATCTTGTGACCACTCCAGCTGAGGAGGTCGATGTGATCGCGTTCCACATCGGTTGGCATCTTGCCAACCCACTGCGTGGCATCGGTGTGGAAGACGATTTCCTTGTCGTGGCACAGCTTGCCGATCTGCGGGATCTCATTGATCACGCCAATCTCATTGTTGGCCCACATGATGCTGACCAAGATCGTGTCTGGGCGAATGGCCGCAGCAACCATGTCGGCGGTAATCACGCCATCAGTACCAGGCGCTAGGAAGGTGACCTCGAAGCCCTCGCGCTGCAGGCGCTTGCACGGATCGAGCACTGCCTTATGTTCATGGATCGCCGAGATGATGTGACCGCGACCGGTCTGGCCGGCCGGAGCCTTTGCGTAAATCTCCGCAGCGCCCTTGATGGCCAG
>CAMDUB010000080.1 GCA_945878575.1 Phycisphaera mikurensis NBRC 102666
GGTTCGCTGCGGGTCATTCCTCCCGCGGATGGATCGCTGGATAAGCCATGGGTTTCGATCGGCGACATCATGTTGCTCGGCGCTGATCCCGCCACGCTGCCCGCCGCTGCACGCGAGCGACCAATGAACGCGGTGCCCGGTATCGACGAAGCCAAGCAGCGACAACTCGCCACCGATTGGCGCGCCTTTGTCATGGCGTGGCAGCAGGGTGATGCCACCGCAGTGAACGCCCGCGTCCAAGCAATCGCCACGCTTCTGCCGACGCTCGTGCCGTCCATCTATCCACCAGCGGAACGTCTTGAGTGGGAGGGTTGGTACTTCCGTAACGGCAATCTGAGCCGCTCGTGGCTGGTGTTCCTTGGGGCGACTGTGTTTCTGCTTCTTGGCCTCGTTTATCGGTGGCGGCGTGCCACGCAGATTGGAATGGGCGTCTTTGCGTTGGCGTTCTTCTTGCAAACCTTTGCGGTGATGTTGCGTTGGTACATCTCGGGTCGCTGGCCCAATTCCAACATGTTTGAAGCGGTGACGACCGCGGCGTGGATGGGTACGGCCGTAGCTTTCATCGCAGAGGTGACCTTCCTGCGCCGCACCGCCATGCGTGGCGTTGTGGCGCTCGGCGCGTGCGTCACCAGCATGGTGGCGCTCATGGCTGCGCATTTCCTGCCAGTGCAGCTCAATTCAAACATCTCCAACATGATGCCAGTGTTGCATGACGTGTGGCTGTACATCCACACCAACGTGATCATCTTTAGTTACGCGCTGATCTTCATGTCATCCATTTCGGCGTTCTGCTACCTGGTGTGGCGGATGCGCGGCGGCGGCTTGGCATTCGCGCGCGTGGGCGGAGCAGGGCAGGCGATGGAGATGATGTCCGCGGGCAGCGGGGCGGCTGGCGCGGCGAATGGCGGCGGTGCCGCCAGCAAGTTTGCGAATCACCGTGCCACTGGCGTAGGCGAAGTGTTCGACGGCGTCACCATGTTGCTCACGGAGCTGAGCTTCGTGATGTTGTGGGCGGGCATCGTGATGGGCGCCATCTGGGCCGACCACAGTTGGGGTCGCCCGTGGGGTTGGGATCCCAAAGAGGTGTTCGCGCTGAATACGTTCATTATCTTTGCGCTCTTGATCCACGTGCGCTGGAAGGTGCGCGACAAGGGGCTTTGGACGGCCATTCTGGCAGTAGCGGGCGCCGCGGTGATGCTCTTCAATTGGATCATTATCAACTTTGTGATTTCTGGGCTGCATTCTTACGCATAAAGAGCAGCTGGGGTGTCGCAGCGCAACTTTGATCCGCCAATGCGGCGGTTCAACACGCGAGTTTTTCTAATTTGAATCTCGGGAGAATTCCCTGATCCATTCCGAGAGGAATGTGCGCCCATTCAGGCTGAGAGCATATGTCGGCAGGATCACCAGGTCTTGAGCGGCACCCATCCCCTCACCGGAACCCCGTGTT
Source organism: Phycisphaera mikurensis NBRC 102666 (assembly GCA_945878575.1). Taxonomy (GTDB): domain Bacteria; phylum Planctomycetota; class Phycisphaerae; order Phycisphaerales; family SM1A02; genus UBA966. The sequence goes on from CAMDUB010000080.1 coordinate 1,451, forward strand.
CCAAAGGTATTTCATGAAGTCCTCACTCATCGTCACCGCGTCGGTCATTGCTTCGTCCACGTTGGCAGCAGTTGCTTCCGCCGACGTCACGTTCACGCTTAACCAGTCGACCTTCCTCTGCGGTCAGTTCTTCGCAGCAACCGATTATTCCACCGCGACTGGGTTTACGGGAACGTTGACCGGGGCTGACATCAACGTGACACTCAATGATTCATTTGGGACAGGGCAACGAACATGGGCATTGGACCTGACCGTGAGGGTGACGCCAACGGCTACATACAGCCCCACTTCACTGATTTCCAATGTCGGCTCGATGTCCGGCGGAGCCACTTCTGGATCCAGGTGGAGATGGACCGGTGGCGGCGCTAGCGCCGTACCGGGAACCACCTGCATTGGTCCATCAGAGGTCATCGAAGGTGCAGAGAGCATTGATCTGACCGCCAACCCTGGCTACACCCTTTGGATTGGAAACGGCTGGGCCAACAACTACGCTCCCGCGTCAGGCGCCACCTGGACCGGCACGATCACCCTTCGCGGGGTGAACGCCGTACCTGCTCCGGGCGCACTCGCGCTGCTCGGCGTTGGCGGTCTGCTCCGCTCACGCCGTCGTCGCGCCTGACATCACTCAGCACTCCCCGCTGGCTTCGGCCAGCGTCCACCCCTCACGCCCCCAAGCGCTCACGCGACTGGGGGCGTGTGTGCGTTGGCGCTAAATGAGCCGAGGGGTACCGATTGAATCCCTGCCAACGTTGGGCGGCAAGCGAACGGCTATGGCTCATCGAGGCGGCACTGGGCGGACTGGATCCCGCGCCCGATATGCGCGGTCCTTTCTTCGATGCAGACGCGCCGCTGAGAAGTGTGCCCCCGAGGCTTCATTTGGTTGAATACTTTCCGGATGTTGGTTGCAAACCACAAACTATGGGGTAGCCTCACCAAGGTGCTTCGCGTCGTTCCTAAGCACTGCCAAGTCGTCGCTCATCATGCATGATGACTCTGGTTCTCGGGAAAGGATTGATTTCCAATATCGGTAAGGGATATCTATGAAAGCGATTGATTCCAAGAGGGTTCCAAGGGCGGTTTGTGCTATTGCCTGTGGAATTATCACGGCCAACGCCAGCGCTGATGTGGGCATTACCTACGCCAATGGGGGGTTTGCATTCCCATCAGAGCCGCTGTTTTATCTATCTGCCAGTGGCTCGTCCATTTTCTCAAGCCTGCAAGGCTATTCATTTGGGCCGATAAACACATCCATCGGCGAAAGCCTCGTCCTGCGTAATTTTTACCTCGGAAATTTCGCAGTCACTGGCGACACTTCGACTAATTACATTGACTCAAGCTCAACAGCCTTGCTCATGATCGCTGTTGCGCAAGGCGGAACAATTGTTCATTCACACAACTACGCCTTGCAGCGAACCACTGTCAACAGTGGCTATCACAATTGGGACTTAGGCAGCGCCACGGATATCAATCTGAGCGCGGGCCTCGGTGGCGGTGATTACACCGTATCCATGAGAGTGGCCTACACCTACTTCACGGTCACTGGTGCGACATTGCCCGACGTTGGACTTGCTCAAACTGCCATCGTCACAAGTAATTTCGCCGTCGTGCCAGCCTCCGGCTCGTTTGCGCTCCTCGGCGCTGCTGCCGGATTGATCGGTCGGCGCCGTCGCTCCTGATAGTACTCGCATAGCCTCCGCACATCGCAACGCCCGCGTCAACCCCCGCTCATCGCAGTGCGTGGTTTTTCATGCTCCTTGTTGCTGTGCTCGCCACGGTGACATACATACCCGCCCTTCAGTCCGGTTGGATATGGGACGACGATTCATACATTCTTGATAATCCAGCAGTGCAGTTGCCAGAAGGCATTGTTCACGCGTGGGTGCCGGGCGCAACACCACAGTACTACCCGCTAGTGTTCGTTAGTTTCTGGGTGCAGCATGCCGTTCACGGGCTTGAACCGTTTGGCTATCACCTAGTGAACTTGCTCTTACATCTTGCATCAAGCGTGCTTCTGTGGCGACTACTGGTTGCGCTCCGCTTGCCGGGCGCGCTTTTTGCCGCCGCGCTCTTTGCCGTGCATCCGGTGCAGGTGGAGACCGTGGCGTGGGTGACCGAGCGTAAGAACGTTTTATCCATGGCATTCAGCCTGGCATCACTCCTCGCCTGGGTGCGATTCCTGCAAGACACGCGCCCGTTCAGCGCGCGTGCGGGTTGGTGGGGTGCTTCGTTCGTCCTCTTTGTGCTGGCGATGCTCTCAAAGACCACCGCGGTGGCGGTGCCAGTGACGATGGCTGCGATCGCGTGGTGGCAGCCGTGGACGGAAGGAACGTTGACGCCTGCGTTTGCGAAATCCGCCCGCGCTACATCGACCCCCACGAAATCTCCGCTCACGCACTCCACGCTCAACCCTGTACCGGCAACGAACTCCGCGCGATCAATGCTCGCCTTAGTTCTCCCGTTCTTCGTAGTCGGCATCGCACTCGGGCTCTTCACCGCATGGGTTGAAGCGACCTTCGTCGGAGCGCGCGGGGCTGAGTTTGCACGACCAGCCCTCGATCGACTTCTGCAAGCAGCGCAAGCGTGGTGGTTCTACCTGGGCACCTGGTGTTGGCCGCGCGGACTGATGTTCATATATCCGGCGTTCGGCGGCCCGGCATGGCTTCCGTGGTTTGCATTAGCGTCCGGCGTCTCCGTGGCGGTAGCGGCAATCACCGCCATGCGGCGCGGCGTGCGCGGCGCGATGGTGGCATTCCTCTGCTATTCAGCAGCAATCTTTCCGGCGCTTGGATTCATCAATCTCTATCCGCTGCGGTTCGCACCGGTGGCTGATCACTTTGGTTACGCCGCAAGCGCAGTGCTGGCTCCGGTAGCGGCGTGGTGCCTCGTCCGTGCATGGCGAGCCATCAACGACCGCGGCGTTCCGTGCGCAATCGGCTCAGCACTCGCAGCAGTGCTCGTTGCATCGCTTGCAGTCATAGCCCGCGGGCACACCGCAAAGTTTGCCAATGCGGAGACACTGTGGCGCACCACGCTTGCGGACAATCCGCGCGCCTGGCTTGCTTCCAACAATCTGGTGAGCATGCTGCTGACCAGCGTGCAAGAATCATTAGACGCCGGTGATATGGCGGCGCGCGACCGCGCCTTAGACGAAGCCGCGCGCCTGGCAGAACTTTCCGTGGAGCTCGCCGGCACGATCGACATGCCAGTGCAGTCCAACATGAGCGAAATACGTCGGCTGCAGGGCAGGCTGCCCGAGTCGCTGACCGCGCTGGATGCCGCGCTGCTTCTGGAACCCAACGCCCCTGGCCCACATTGGCAGCGCGGCCGCATCATTGAACTCATGGGGAACTTTGCGGCAGCAGAGCCTGATTACGCCCGTGCCGTTGAACTCTCACCGCGCAACGGCATCTACCTACGCGAATGGGTGCGCTGGCTCACCAAGTCTGGTCGCCTCCGTGAGGCGCGTGACATTGCGGCGCGCATCGTTGCTGTGGACCCAGGCGATGCCGAGTCCATTGCTAAGCTCGGCGCGCTTGAACTTGAGATCGGCGACATCCCCGCCGCACGCCGCAACCTGCGTCGTGCATTGACCATGGCGAACGGCCCGCTGGCAACGGTCATCGCGGTCCGCTGCGCGCGCGCGTGCCTTGCTCCTCCGGTTGATCCGGAATCTGCTGCGCAGGCGCGCGCCATTGCCGAGCAGCTCGTGCGCGAAACCGAAGGCTTTGATCCGCTGGCATACGTCTTACTTGCACACGCGCAGGCCACGCTTGCCGATCCAAAAGCGCGCGAAACCCTTGCGCGTGCCGATGAGTTGCTTGCGAAAGCATCCGCCGAAGTAAAGGAATTGGCCGCACCGGAACGCGCTGCAACGGAAGCGCTCCTGTCCGCGGGCAGTCCGGCGTCCACGCTTTCCCGCTAGCTATGCACATCCAGCACCGCGCGCTCACGCATTTCTACAAATTGCTGCGCATAGAGATCGTGGTACTTGCCGCGTGCTCGCATGAGTTCGGCGTGCGTTCCGCTCTCCACAATCCGCCCGCCGTCAACCATCACAATGCGGGTGGCGCGGCGAATGGTGCTGAGACGATGTGCAATCACAAATGAAATCCGGTGCGCCAGTACACGATCCACCGCGCGCTGAATGGTGCGTTCCGTTTCACTATCAACGCTCGAAGTTGCCTCGTCCAAGATAAAGACGTCCGGGTCCTTGAGAAACGCGCGTGCCAATGCAATGAGTTGACGCTGCCCAAGGCTGAGTCGCTCACCCGCTTCGCCCGCTACAAATCCCCAGCTGCCCTCCAAGCCATCAACAAATGAATCTGCGCCGACCGCCGCAGCTGCAGCCTTCACTTCCTCATCGGTGGCATCAAGCCGACCATAGCGAATGTTTTCCAAGATAGAAGTATTCCGAAGCCACGGCGATTGCGGCACCACACCGAACCTCCCCTGATGCCACGCAAGCGGCCGCTCGCGCATGTCCACGCCGTCAAGCAGAATCCGGCCAGCGGTTGGCTCATAGAAGCGCGCGGCCAGGTTCACCACCGTGGACTTTCCAGCACCCGTTGGGCCGACGAACGCAATGGTGTCGCCAACCCGCGCTTCCAGGCTGAAATCACTCAACACCGGCTCGCCTGCCACATACTCAAAGCTGACGTTCTCAAAGGTGATGCGCGTGATTCGCGCCGCACTGAAATCATCAGCCTGCGCACGCACCGCCTCCGAGTCATGAATCGTTGGCACCGTGTCAATCAGCGACTGCACGCGCTCTGCGGCAGCCTGCGCGGAAAGCAAGTCAACCACGCGCTGCGAAACATCAATGATCGGCCACGTGAAGAGCAGGGCGTACTGCATCAATGCAACCAGGGTTCCAGGCGACATTTCACCCGTCTCAACCCGCAGTCCGCCGCGCCACAGCGCGATCGCCACCCCAAGGAACGATGCACTGGTTACCACCGGCACAAACACCGCTGACTGGAATGAATTGCGCATGGAATGCACTTCCATTTCCGTAGTCAAGACGACGAATTCGGCGTCCGCAGCACCTTCACGCGCCAGACTCTTGGTGGTGCGCACGCCGGCAATGCCTTCCGAAAGAAAGGCCGTGATGCGTGAGTTGCTCCGCCGCACCAACCGTGAACTCTTCAGGAGTCGCGATTGAAAGAGCACCGCCAGCGCCGCCAGCATGGGGAGCAAGAGGATCATCCACACTGCAACGCGCCAATCGAGCCACAACATGCACGCGGCACTGCCACTCACGATGGTGGTTGCCCAGAACGTGTCCAGTATCACCCACGGAGCAATGCCGCTCACTTTGCCGCAGTCGGAGGTGACCCGCGAGACCAGCCAACCCGTCGGGCGGCGGTCGAAATAGCCAAATTGCAGCTCTTGGAGCCGCGCGAACGCTCGCTCGCGCAGCGTAAATGCCAGCCCCGCGCTGATCCGCCCCGCCGCGCGGATGAACAGGAACACCCCTGCTCCGAAGCACAATGCCAGTACCGCCCACGCGCCCGCCAGCCACATGAACCGCTCGCCCATTCCATGCGCAATCGCTTCGTCGATCATGGCAGCATTCAAGAGTGGCCGCGCCGATTCAATGGCGGCGATACCGATGCCACCGCCCACTAATTGGACCGCGGAACGTCGATCCTCTAATGCAGTGCCAATGATCCGCTTCCATAAGCCAAACGAGATCGATCCCGGTGCCGGTGCATCCAGATCGTCATGAACTTCATTCATCGAGGAGCCTCCGCGCTAGCGGCGACCGCGTCGCGTTCTTCGTCTTCCAGCTCTGCTTGAATAGACCACAGTCGCTTGTACAAACCATCGCGCGCAATCAGTTCCGCGTGCGTTCCATGATCCGTCACGCGGCCGTGTTCCATCACCACAATGCGATCGGCTTCTGCAAGTGTCGAGAGCCGATGTGCAATGACAATGGTCGGCACGCGACCGCGTCGGGCGCGCATGGCGTTCAGAATGCGGCGCTCGGTCTCGCCATCAACGGCGCTCAATGCGTCATCCAGAAGCAGAATGTCCGCGTCGCGCACCAGGGCGCGCGCAATGGCAAGCCGCTGCCGTTGCCCACCGGAAAGGGTGATGCCGCGCTCGCCGATCACGGTCTCCCAGCCGCGCTGGAATCGCAGCACAGAGTCATG
>CAMDUB010000081.1 GCA_945878575.1 Phycisphaera mikurensis NBRC 102666
CGGTGAAGTCCGTGCGCGCGATGAACGGCAGCGAGAACCCCGCATGCACGAGGTCAAACGAGCCAGCGGGCGCGTCCCAGTCGGCGAGGCGCTGGTGCACGCAGCGCAGCGAGCGCGAGCACTGGTCGGCGCCCAGGGCCGCCTCGGCTGCGGCGCGCGCTGCATCGACCATGTCGGGGTACGCATCGACGGCCTCGACCGTCCAGCCGCGACGCAGCAACTCGGTCACTTCCTTACCGGGGCCGCATCCAAGATCGACCGCCGCGCCCGGTGGATCGCCGAGCGCCAGCGCGCGAAGCAGCGTGTCGCGCACGGGCAGCGTGCGATTGCGGTCGAGGTAGCGGTTCAGTCGCTCGCGCGGGAACCCTGGGACTTCCGGAGTCGGCTCAATCATTTGATGCATCCATACGCGAATTCTCCGACGAGAATGTACGCGGTCTGCTCGGCGCCGCATTCATCGTGTTCTGTTCAATCTGCCGTTACGCTGTGGCGCCCGTGCTCCTCATCGCCGATCTGCCACCCATTGACGTTCAGCGTGAACTTCTTCATCGACGGCCAGCGCCTCAAGCTGATCTCAAAGTGCGTGGTCCCCTTTGGTGGCGGCAACGTCAACGGCATCCGCAACATCGCGGGCGGTCTTGGCCTTGCAAGCTTTGACAACAACGCGAGCTTCGTTACCGAGTTGCAGGTGATGTTCTGAGGGAGGGGTGGGGTGGTGGCGCGGGCGTCACCACCACGCCGATACGTGAGACCGTGTCGGGCGCGGACCAATCAACTTCGATGCGCACGTGCCGCGAGCCGTCGGGGGAGGGTCCGTTCGTTCGTGATGTCGCGGGATAGGCGGCGGTCGTACTCAACGGTGGGTCGCTGACTGCACCGCTCGTGAGGTCGATGAAGCGCTGTGGACCGCGCTGCAGCTTAGGGTTCGTGTTTGGATACGCCGTGAACTCCACGCCGAGCCGCCCGTCCGTGGTGATCCACGCGCGGTGCAGTCCCCAGCTTGCCTCGACCCACTCGCCGGCAAGCGGGATGACCTGAACGCCGGAGTCGCCGATGACCGTGAGCTCGCGCAGCGCCAGGCCTCCGGCCGTGGACTGCGCCGATGAATGTTGTTCGTGCTCGGCGGCGAGCGTGACGGCGCGCGCGTGCGGATCGGTGCCGAGTGCCGCGATCGTGGGGCCAATCTGCCACGCCGCCGGCGGGCCGCCGGTGCCGGTGGCGCGACCGCGTCCGTGGCCAACCGTGCGTACGGTGCCCGTCTCGGGATCGATCGCCATCACTGCGGTGTCGACGATGGCGGTGCCGTCGTCGCGCGTGCTGTACGTGGACCCCGTGAACTGCACCAGCGCCACGATCTCGCGATCATCCGGCGACCAGCCGCAGATTGCCGGAAATCCTGTCTGCGCAGGAGCAAGGTCGACCGAACCACCGCGGCCGCCGACGGTGTCGAACCAGGCGACGCGCGGCACCCATCCGGTGTCGGGTGAGTCTTCGGCCCATGCGACCGCGGTGCCGTCGGCACGCGCCACCCAATCCGGGGCGCTTCCGGCGAGGATGGCGGAGCTCTCCAGCCGAAGGCCACCGGCGTCGACACGGATGACATCGATGCGGAGCTTGAGCTGCTCCGGTTCGTCGATGGTGGAACGACGCCACCATGGCCAGTTGGGCGATACAGCCTGCACCGCGACCGGCCACGCCGAGTTCAGTCGCCTTGGCTGCGGGGGTGCAACTGACGTGCGGAAGATCGCGACGCCGCACGCAACAGTGACGAGCGCTGGGATTCCGACACGCGCCAGTCGAAGGCCACGCCCGAAGCCGCGCACCACGCCGCGCCCATCGAGCGACAGGCCACACTCGGGGCAACGCAGCGCGCTCGGGCGTTCGCCGTGCACAGCGTTGAGGTCGTGGTTGCAGCGCCGACAGTAACTGCGGCCAGCGGTCCGCGGACGCCTGAACATGCGCGCGACGCAGATGACGATCGCCAGGATGCCCGCGACCACCATCAGCGCGCCGATGTCGGGCCGCGCTGCGTCGAGGAGCGGCCACGCACGCGGATCGACCGTGCGGGAGACGAAGAGCCGGCTGCCGTCTTCCGACCAGCGAGCCTCGTTGATGTAGGTGCTCCGCGTGGAACCGGCATCCGGTAGGTCAATGGACCAGGCTTGAGCAGCAGAGTCTTCGATCCCGGGGTCGCTGGACATGTAGGTGAGGTTACTTTGCGAGCGTCGGCTTCACCATGAACACCGCCATGCTTTCGGCCCACTGATCGGGCGCGTGGTTTGGGTCGCGTATGTAGAAGGGACCTCGGAGTGGAACCTCGCCGTTGGCTGCGACGGAGTCTTTCGCATCGGCTGCCTGGCAGCCATACAGCCAGTACGCGATCCAGGTGACCTGAAACTCCTTGCGCATTGGTTCGTCGTCGTAGTCGGTGAAGGCCGTGGCTTCATAGAACTTGGCGTGGCGGGTGGTTCCGGCAATGGCAACTGGCGCGCTCTCTGACATGCGACGCAGCGGAGGGTGTTCGCTCTGCTCAGTGAGCGAAGTTTGGAACTGCACGAATTCGATGTGCGTGATCGCCTTCGTTTCGAGCGCACGTGTGAGGTCGGCAAGCTCGGTGTTCACCGGCGCATACAACCCTGGATTGACTGGCGAGTAGCCCTCGGGAGTTGTGTTCGGCAGGTCTCGCACCGTCGCCCATAGACAGGGGGGATTATTCAAGAGGAGCGATCGCACTTGAGCTGCCCAGCCTTGGATTTTTGCTGCGCTCTCCGCGGTCGGCTTGATGGAAGTGAGTGTGATGTTCCCCGATCGCGCTCGTTCGATCGCGTGGAGTTTCTCGCCCGTGGTGATGTCTTGATCGATCCGTGCAATGTGGATGATCGGAACCGGCTTCAGTGGTGGACGCCACGTTGTTGGCGGCAGCATCTCGATCGGTGTCGACGCGATTGAAAGCCAAAGCTCGATTGTTTGGCGGCGGCGGTGCGCATGCTCGTCATCTGTCAGAAGCCCCGTGCTGCGCGCTTCGTCAAGCGAGATCAACTCGCTTCCAAGAGTCGGCGGGCGTGTGACGATCGGTCGATAGGCGATGCATCCCGCGTTGAGAACTACCATAGCGAGCACACCGATGGCAACGAGTGTGCGCAGCGTGCGCGGAATCATGATGCGCGCGACGCCGATGACGATCGCCAGGATGCCCGCGACCACCATCAGCGCGCCTCGTTGATGGCGGTGCCCCGCGTGGAACCGGCATCCGGTAGGTCAATGGACCAGGCTTGAGCAGCAGGGTCTTCGATCCCGGGGTCGCTTGACATGTGGGTGAGGTTACTCCTTCACTCAGCACGCCTCGTTACGGCGATTGGTCGTTCCATGAGTCAGGATTCTCGCCCATGCTTCTTCCAAGATCGGAAAGCGAGCGCATTTTTTCCAGGTTGAACTCTTCATTGTTCACAGGCTGCCACGTGGACGGAACTGCTACCCAGCGAACTTCGCATTCGCCCTCGCCACGCAGTCGGTTCACTTCTGCGAACAAGAATAAGTGCCGAAGTGTTATCTCTGTGAACGAACGGATTGCTATTTCCAAACCACGCTGCGCGAGAGGTATCCACTGCTGCTGCATAGTGAGTACGGGTGGCTTGATGTAATTGTTGATGATCACCCAATAGCGAATCTTTGGAATGGGAGCATCGGGATACCGCTCCTTCCAGATGGCACCGAATGTCTTACTGTCCTTCAATGAGCCGCCATAAAACCAATAGAAAATATTGCCGGTCACAATGCCATCAATGAACAAATCCTCTCGAATTTCTTGCGGTGAAAAAACACCCGGTATTGCAGATGACGCGAGAAATATGTTTCGAAGCGGAGTTACATCTCCACTAGCAACGGCGTCTCGCGCCGCGGCGACACAATCAAAGGTGTGCGATACGCCCTCGTCGGCATCGGTCGCTTGAATGAGTAGTTGACGACCGCTTGCGCCCGCATCGACTAAACGCTGGGCGAATGGAAGATCGACATACAAACTAATTTCGCGCTCAAGCCCAGGAATGTTGGCAAGGCTGGGGTTGTCTGGATGGAAAAAGAGCAACCCGCGACGTTGCACCCAGTCTGGTTGGGGATTTCGAAACAACTCATCGACACGAACGTCATCCTGTGTGGTTCCTAAAAATGCCGAGGGCGCCATGAACCCGCCAGTGCTCACACCGGACACACCCTCAAACACTGGTCGAGCGAGGGGGCCCGCAGGGGCCGTAGACCATCCACGCAAAAATCCAGTTGCAAAGGCGCCGCAATCGCCGCCGCCCGAGAGAATGAGAAAGTCCACCGTGTAGTTGGGATTGTTCTGCTGAAGGGCGTGAATCGATTCAACCAATCGTTCACGGTCCGCCATGTTGCGCTGTAAAGCTTCCTTCTGATGATCCGCGCGTTCTTGCAGCAATTCTTGATTGGTTTGCACATTGCGTTGGGGCACAGGGACGCCGGCGTCGTACCAACGTGCCATCCAATACGCCATTCCAATCAACAGCACAACCGATACGACACCGCTTGCAAAGCTCATGATCACAAGGCGCCAGGAGGTGGCACGGATGTTTGAAACACTTTTCATTTGGTTCTGCGTGCTATGAACTACTTCGCGACTTTCTTCGTCGCCTTCTTCGAGACCTTCTTAGAGACTTTCTTTGCTGTCTTCTTTGCGACCTTCTTTGCGACCTTCTTTGCCGCTGCCGTTGGCTTTAGCTTCTTCCCGTCCGGGCCGCGGCCAGTGCTTGCGAGTGTCTTCACATAGCTCTCAACATACGCCTTCGCAGGCGTGCGGCGGATGGCTTCGCCGATCACATCAAGCGCGGCGTCCTCCACCTTAGTAAAGCGGATGCAGCATCCGCCCATGTTCAACTTCTTGCCGGATTTGGCCCATGCCTTCTGGAACCACGCGCGCTCGGCCTTGTCGCTGTAGACGCTCATGAGATAGACGGACAGGTTGTTCTTCTGGCTCGACAGCGCGGCCATCATCAGCGGCTTGCTTGGGTCACAGTGGTAACCGGTCGGCCACACGCGGTGCGGCACGGCGTAACCGATCATGCCCCACAGCATGGATTCTTCGTAGTGCTTATCAAGATTCTTGAGGATCACCTTGCGCACGACCTCGATCCCTTTGCGACGATCTTCCGGTAGCGACGCGAGGTACTCCTTGACGGTGGTGGCCTTGCTCTTCATAGGAGTAGGGTAGCGGGCTACATCGATGCATCGAACGCCGGTTGCCGGGCGGTGGAGTTGGAGGAAACTGCTCCGCTGCGAGAGCGAAGGTCGCCAATGCGCCACCTTGTCACCAGGCATTCATATTGAAACACAGCGCAGTTACGATGATCGCGCGGAAACATGATTCACAGTGGGCTTGTCGGGCTCTCGCCCGCGACGCTCGGATAGCGAAACCCTATCAATCAGCCTCCCATGCCCACACTATCCCACATCAACACACTCTTGCTCTCTCTTGCAATCACAATCGCACTCCTCAGTTGCTCATCCCAACAAACTACATCGGTAACGAAAGCAACTGCACCGGGCGCATTGGTGGAATACACCTTCATCGATACGTTTGGACCAGACAAAATCAACTGGACCATCAACGAGGGGCTGGATCTATTCATGACCAACGGAACCATGAAGGCATCAGACTTCCGCGATAGCCTCGCCAAGCCGCAACAAGGGGTCAAGCTCTATAAAGTCACTTACTCCTCCATCATTCCTGAAAAAAATGATGCGGTAGTTACCGCCTACGGCCTCATCGCCATCCCACAAATTGTTCAACCGAACGCTCCCATTGTGAGCTATCAGCACGGCACCATCTTCGATCGCTCTTGGACGCCATCCAACCCGGCCGGATCTATGGAAACGCAATTGATGATCTCGCAATTTGCTTCGCAGGGCTACATCGTTATCGCCGCTGATTATTTCGGCACGTCCAAGGAATCTACTCTTCCCAACTCGTACTTCGTTGCGCAAAGCACAGCGCAAGCCTGTCTTGATATGTACCGCGCTTCGCTTCAAGTACTGGAAAAGGAACACATCACGCCCGGCAAACTCTTCATCAGTGGCTGGTCGCAAGGTGGTTACAGCACACTGGCTTTCCTGCGTTACCTGGATCTGCTCAACATCCCAGTGGCGGGTGTGGCAACAGCATCCGGACCAGCAGATCCGCTGCTCTTCATCTCTGAATCACTTAATAATCCCAGTCCCTTTGCCGCATCATTCGCCGTCGCAGCAGTCAGCAACCTCATGCTCTCCTTCGATGCGTACTACAACCTCAACGGATACTTCGAAGGTTCCATCCAACCGAAATACATCAACCTCGCTCGACAACTCTATCGCTTCGAACTCAGCTACGAAGACTTCGCGAAACAAGTGCCAACCCAGCCGGAAAGCGTCTTCCTCCCGGAGTTTTTTACGGATAGTCGTACCGCCCTCAAACCATTCTGGAAAGCCCTCGATGCAGGTGCAGCCTACAGATGGAGAATGAGCGCACCACTCCGTTGCTTCTACAGCCTTCGCGATGAAGCCGTTCCCTGGCAAGTGGCCCGCATGGCCGCGGATTACCAGCGCACCCTCGGCCATCCCAACGCCGAAGCCATCGATGCCGGCGCCAACGCAGACCATCGCTCCGTCTACCTCTACTCACTGGTTGAAGTGAAGAGGTGGTTTGATGGGATGAAGTGAAAGATCTCCTCGCATCCCGATGTACACCCGGGTGTATCCGGACAACTAGGCACAACTTGCAGAGTTGATTGAGAATGCCAGATCAACACATTCCGGATAAGCGCTTTCAGATGGTGCGTTACTACGGCTGGTATCCCATCAAGATGCGCGGTCAGCGCCGGATCGCGGAACATGGCGAGCGGTGAGTCCTACGGCGTTCGGAGGCGATCAGGACAGTTCGACGACGAATCTCATGCGACTCGGACGATTGCATGGCTCGTCTGGACGGCTGCATAGGCGATAGCCGCAAGCACGTCATCCCGCACCAGCGTCGGGTAGTCGCTCAGAACTTCTTCGATCGAGGCGCCGTTCGCAAGCAGTTCAAGCAGGTCGGAAACCCGCATGCGGCTACTTCGGATACACGGGCGACCTCCGCACTTGCCGGGCTCGATGGTGATTCGATCGAGAAGGGAGGGGGCCATGGCCGAAGTGTACCTTCGGCGAGACGATGGCTCGCATGAGTACCGCGGGCGGCCGACGTCGCCGTGGTTGACGGTCATCGGCGCTGGGGTGCGTGCCTTACGGGCACGGGCCCCAGCTGCCGAGGACGATGCTTAAGTCGGCGCCATCGGTGACGCCGTTGCCGTCAAGATCGCCTCCCAGTCCGCCCCAACTTCCAAGGACGGACGCGAGGTCCGTTCCATCCACTTGACCGTCGCCAGAGATGTCGGCCGGGCAGGGTGCTGCGGTTGGCAGGGCACGCAATGCGAGGTCTTCAAAGAACGCAAAGGCATTCCCTGTGCCAGGTGCCGCATCGGTCGTGGAGAAGAGATTCGATGCGTAGACGGAGCCATAGAGGCTGGTCTGGTGCGTTGCCACTGAGACGCCGTTGACGAATAGTTCGCCGCGGCC
>CAMDUB010000082.1 GCA_945878575.1 Phycisphaera mikurensis NBRC 102666
GAGCGGGCACACATTGAAGGCAGCACAGCGCAGCCGGTTGACTCAGCGGACATCGTTCTGAAGGATGTCACGTTGCGGGAACGAGACAGCGTTCGGCAGATTGAGTGGGGACGCCTGGTTGATGGAACGGTTGTTCCCATCCGCGGAGATGTCACGGTGCTGATGGGCGCGGCAGAGATCACTGTTCGCGGCAATGACTTGAAGGTGGAAGCAACGCGAGTCAACATTGCACCGGGAATGCCTGGTGCCGATGCGTTCACGGTGCCACTGGAAATTTCTGCTCATTGCGACCTTGCATCGTTTGGCGGCATTCAGGGCGCTCTTGACCCAGACGACATGTGGCTGAAACGCTCGGTAGCGCTTGCCGCGTGGGAAATTTCCGTTCGGATTCCAAAGGTGGATGCCCGACCCACCGCCGATGGCACGCCCCGCCGCATCGAGTTGCCGATTGAGGCTGCACGCGCGCTGGCGTTGGTTGGTGCCCGCAATTGGGCCGCGGACATTGCGGTCAGTGCGAAACGCACCAAGGGCTCAATCGCTGCAGACGGCACTGCGGTTGCCGCACCGATTGCACTGCGCGGAACACTCACGCTTCTGGATGGAACCATTGAGAGCCCCGCATTCCCCTATCGCATGTCGGATGTGCGCGGCACCGTTGAAGTGTCCAACGATCTCTTGGTGATGCGCGGAATTCAAGGTCGTGGCAGCGATCAGACCGCCTTCACGATTGATGGAGAGATTGAACTCGTGGGAGCAGACCCCGCGTACAACCTGCATCTCCTTGGGACAGACGTTTCGCTTGACCGCAAACTGGTCAACGCCATTCGTGGCGCGCCAGCACGCATCTTTGCCGCACTGCTTGCTGACGATGCGTGGAAGTCACTGAATGCAGCAGGAATCTTGGATGATTCCACCCGCCCAGGCGGAGTTGTTGGCGTTGACCTCACCGTCAAGCATCCGCGCGATGGCGGCGAGCGCGTGGAAGTCACTGGCCCCATCAAGCTTCAAGAGGTGCGCGTGGTTCTTGATGCATTCCCATACCCAATGCGTGCCAAGGGCGAATTGTTGATCTTGGACGAACGCGTGGACTTCCTTCACGGTGGTATTCAAATCTCCACTCCCACGGGTGGCCAAGGACTGGTGAGCGGTCACTTGGAAGTACCGCGATTCAACGACACGCGCCTGGTTCGTAGTTTCTTGGACTTCAAGGTGGACGGCGAGAAAGTCACTCGCGCGCTGCTCGCTGCTATTCCAATTAGTTTCGAGGATCGAACCAACCGACCGGTGGGCTGGCCGGGCGTGAAGTTCTCACCGATTTCAGAGATCCTGCTTGAACTCGGTTTGGAAGGAAGTATTTCTGCTACCGGCACCGTACTCACCCGCCCCGACGAATCCGACGCCGTCACTACCAACGTGCAAGTGATCGGCGGTGCCATCCGTCCAACCGCTGCACTGGCGGGTGTGCTCCGCGAGAACGGCTTGAGTTGGCCAGGCCGCATGACGCTGGATGACGTCCACGGTCTGATTGTCGCCGATGCAGGAAAGGTCATCGTTCACAATGCCAGGGCGCGCCACGGCGGTGGAACGGTCGCTGCCGAAGGCGGATTTGATCTGGAAAGCAAGGGCGGGACGCTGGAAATCATCCTGACTGACTTTCCTATCGAACGCGATTTGGTGCGTCTCACCGATGGTCCCGAAGTAGCGCGCATCGAAGAGGGCTGGGACGCACTCACCCCCGTGGGGACCTTTGACGGCGAGGTCACTTGGAACCGCGACGCACTCGGCCAAGACACCTACGCGCATGTACGGGTGGAATCGCTGACAGTGGCACAATCCGTGAAACTTGACCCGGTGTGTGGCGACATGTACTTCCGTAACGGCGAACTGCGCTTAGACGGAGTTGAACTGCGCGGACCAGACACCGATGAGACACCGCTGGTTATCGAAGCTGATGGCGTGATCTCCGGCCCCGCTCCCAACTTTCACGCGAGCATTGCAGCACTTTCCATTACTAGCCCGCTGGTAGCCCGAGCACTTGAAGCAACCGGTGCCACTGCCGCGCAGGACGTGATGCGCGACTGGCGTCTACGCGGCGCCATTGATGTACAGCTCTCACTCCCAGGTGCTAACGAATCCGATAGCTGGTCAGTGGCCTTGGAGCCAGCATGGATAGCCGGCGAGCGCGATGAACTTCCCTTCCACCTGCTGCGACGCAGTGGATCGCTGATGATTGGCCCATCGGGTGTGGTAGTGGATGAACTTGAAGTGTCGTTTGACCGCGGCACTGCCACCATCACCGGTGCGTTGGCTTCGACTGAGTCAAGCCTGTTTCTTGGCGAATTGCGAACCCGTGCTTTAGTAGCAGGAAATTCCGCGGACTTGCAAGCACTCATGCCGCCGGCAGCACGCCGCGCGCTCGAACAGATTGAATTTGACACGCAGGCGCCCATCTGGACCGACTCGATGCGGATCTTGATTGACACCCCACGCACTGGAAGTCCGCTGGTATCCATCATTGGCGACCTAAACATTTCTGACGCGCGTTTCCAAGCTGGTCTCACCTTCGACCGCATTGATGGCGCGCTCAACTTTGACCTGACCACCAATGGCGGGCAACCAGCCGGAACTATTGGCTTGCAATTTGATCAGGTGCACGCCATGGGTCGGCGCGCTACTACCATCGCTGCTGAACTGCTCTTTCATCCGGACACCTCGCTGGTGGAGTTGTCGGACCTCAGTGCAGCCATGTACGGCGGACGGATCGCTGCGTACGGATCGTTTGTTCCGTCGGAACAGTGGGACATGCATGTCAGTTGCAGCAACATTGGGTTCGGTCGCTACATTGCGGGAGGAATGCGCAGCGCTGCTGCAGGCCTCACCGAGGACAGTGCAAAATCACAGCAACAGTCCACCGATGATGGCCAGCTACGCGGTCGCATCGACGTTGCAGGAACACTTGGCGAGGAGCGTTCGCGCCGTGGATCCGGCAAGATCGCCGTGGTTGATGGCCGAATGATGGAATTTCCACTCGGTTTGAGCATCCTGCAAGTGACACAGTTGATGCTTCCATTGAACGCGGCGATGGAGCAAGCGGATATGGACTTTGAAATCGAGGATTCGCTGTTGCGCTTGCGGAAAATTGAGCTTTCCTCGGGCACACTTCGGCTGGAAGGCACTGGCGAAGTACGCACCGATTCCGGCGCATTGGCGCTTCGATTTCGCAATCGTGGCAAGTTGCCACTCCTCAGTGACCTGTACGGCGTGGTCACCGACCAGTTCTTTGTGATCGATGTGGGCGGTACGATTCAGGATCCTGAACCGCGGGTCACACCGATCCCGGTGCTTGCGCCTTCCCCAACTGCAGAATCGATAACCGAAACACGATGACACGCAATTCTCCGCAGCACTCACGTCCAGAGCCTTCCGACGAAACCGAACAGAACGGCTTTGGACCAGAGTTGGTTGCGATGATCGATCAGTTGGTTGAGACTGCCGCCAAGGCAGCGCCTGGAGCGCATGCTTCACCACGACGCACCGCGCTGGTGGAAGACTTGGTCCGCACCTCGCTCCGTATTCTGGAAGACGGCTCTGATCTTGGGCAAGTGAAAGTCATGGAACGCGCCCTGAAGGAAATGCGCACCGCGTACCGCGTCTTCAACCGCTGGAAGCACGTGCGCAAGATCTCCATCTTTGGAAGCGCACGGACTCCGGAGACACACCCGGACTACGCAGCAGCGCGCGAGTTTGGTCGATTGATGGCCGCGGAGGGATGGATGTCCATCACCGGAGCTGGCATGGGAATCATGAAGGCCGGGCACGAAGGACCAAGCCGTGAATCGAGCTTTGGCCTTTCCATCCGCCTGCCGTTTGAAACTAACGCCAACGACATCATTAAGGGCGACGCCAAACTCATCAGTTTCAAATACTTCTTCACGCGCAAACTTATGTTTGTCAGTCATTCCGATGCAGTGGCCTGCTTCCCGGGCGGCTTTGGAACAATGGATGAGATCTTTGAAACACTCACACTCATCCAGACAGGTAAGAGTCACCCCATGCCGGTGGTCTTGGTGGAGGGCGCGGGCCCCGATGGCAAACCAGGTAACTACTGGCAGCGTTGGCAGTCCGGCGTCGTAGACAATTTGGTGGAAGCGGGTTGGATCTCTCAAGAAGACACCGCGCTCTATGAGATTGCCTCGAGCCCTGCTGACGCCGTGAGCCGAATCATTCGTTTCTACCATCGCTATCACAGTTCTCGCTACATCGGCGACACCTTTGTGGTTCGCGTGAAGCGCCCACTCTCCAAGCGCCAAGTGGAGCAGATGAATGATGAATTCAGCCACTTGGTGAAGAGCGGCACTGTTGATCAGCACATGGGACCACTTGAGGGCGAGGATGACCACGTGCATCTTCCACGCGTGGCGTTCCATCACACCAAGCGCGGCTTTGGACACGTGCGCCGCTTCATCGATCGCATGAATGTCATGCCCGACGAGACCGACGCATGAGATGCATGCGACGCGTGCGATGCGCGCCCCGCGCCGTCGCCGCTGCATTGATCGCTGTGCTCCCGCTCGCCGGATGCGCTGGAAACGGCGAATCCGCGTCAGACACTGCGGACGATCGCGGAACGTTTGAGGCAACACCATTGCCAGAAAAACTGGGTGCCGGACGTACCGTGGTTCAATCGCGAACCCGCATCGCACCGGGGCAAGTGGGCCTGGAAGTGCTGACGTGGCAGATCAGTGTTGACACCGAACAATTCAATCAAGCGATCGTGACCTACGGCGCGCCGGCGGTAGCAACGGCGGATGAGATTTCATTGAATGCCAACGGACTCATCCTGCGCGCAGTGAATGCCAATACGTTGGATTCACTCCGCGACGCGTTGGGCGGCAGCGCTCTGGAGATGCGCACGTGGCTTGGCACATCCACCGTGTGGCGCCCGCTGGTAAATGTTCCGATCGGCAGTGCCATGGTGGAAGTTGATGGCATTGCGCGCGAACGCTCCAGCACGCAGGCGCAACTCATGGCACGCACCTGGCCAATGCTGATGGAAGACGGTGCATGTATTGCTGTTGAGATGGTGCCGCAACTTGCCACCGGAGCCGCGCAAGCAAGCGTCCTGCACAATGCGAATCAGTTGGCCGGCGACGTGGTGCAGAGTTGCCACATGTCCTTGGAGCTGCAGCGCGGCACTGCTTGGTTACTCACGTGCGAGGCCAACGGATTTGTAGAGACCGACGCCGAAGCCCCGGCTCGCGCTCGCGATGCCACCACACTGATCGGCCCGCCCTCACCTCATACGGCGCCTGCGTCCGGAAAGATCGGCGCTCGCGTAGTGAACTTGGGTGCTGCCACCCTTCTTGCAGCGCCAGAGCGCCCGGGCGCACGCGCTCGACGTACGGTGTTAGTGATGATTCCACACCTTCCGAACAGTGCATTTCCAGTAGAAGATGCACCGAAGCCGATGGAACCTAGCAAGCAATGAAGCCCCGCCGCGCCAACGATGCCATGACCGAACCCAAGCCCGGCGTGCGCATGGACGGACTCAGCGAGGGAGGTGCGAGCGGAACAACGCCCACCGATCGCCCACGCGGAATGCGTGGACGACTGCGACGCCGCAAGGGTCGACCAATTCCGGGTCTCAAAGTCCTTCCCACCATGATGACCATGGCGAACCTGGTGTGTGGGTTCGCTGCTATTTATTACTCCGCGCGCGCTGGTGAAGGTGGCGGCCCCACTCCGTTCGGTTGGCATCCGCTGACCGTTGCTGGCGTGTTGGTGTTTCTTGGCATGGCGTTCGATGCGGTGGATGGATCACTCGCGCGCCTCACGCATTCAACCAGCGATCTTGGTGCGCAACTTGATTCACTTGCCGACGTGGTGACCTTTGGTGTCGCACCAGCCTTCATGATGTTGCGACTGGTGAGTTTGTATTACGGACAAGGTGACGGCGCCACCATTCTTGGTCCCGATACTGGCAACCTCTATCCGCGCCTTTGCTGGTCAATTGCAGCGATCTACATTTGCTGCACCGCACTGCGCTTGGCACGTTTCAATGTTGAAACTGCCAGCGCTTCTGAAGACGACCATCTGTGGTTCAAGGGTCTTCCGTCACCCGGCGCCGGCGGTGCAGTAGCCAGCCTCACCCTGCTCCACCAACATTTGGTGCTGGTCACGTGGAAAGCAGAATTGCCGGCTGGCTTTGGTTCCACCAGTTCACTGTTCATTCCAGCGGCAACACTGCTGTGCGCGTTCGCCATGGTGAGCCCGATGCGCTATCCGCACTTTGTGAACCGCTACCTGAAGGGCCGCAAGTCACTGCCCACCATGGCCGCCATGCTGGTAGTGGTGGCGATCGCCGTGTGGTGGTTCCATGAAGCGCTCGCCATTGCCATGACGGGATATGCGCTGAGTGGCCCGATTAGCAGCTTGTTTCAGCGCCGCCCGCCGGCTGCTCCCGATGCTGCCTAGGATCAAATCCGTGTTGTTCACTGCTCGCCGCGAGCGCCTTGGCCATCCACCGAAATTGTTCCCATGAGCACCCTGCAAACCGCGCCATCCGTTCCTGATTCCCGCGGCCGCTTTGGTCGCTTCGGTGGTCGCTATGTGCCAGAGACGCTGGTGCCTGCGCTGGAAGAACTTGAGGCCGCATACCACGCTGCGATGGCGGATCCGTCCTTCAAGGCAGAGCTTGACGAGTTACTGCGCGACTTTGTGGGACGCGCCACGCCGCTGACTGAAGCGCCCCGCCTCACCGCCCATGCTGGCGGCGCACGCATTGTGTTGAAGCGCGAAGACCTTGCGCATACCGGCGCACACAAGATCAACAACACCATGGGGCAGGCGCTCTTAGCCATGCGCATGGGTAAGAAGCGAATCATTGCTGAGACCGGCGCTGGTCAGCACGGC
The DNA here is from genome assembly GCA_945878575.1 of Phycisphaera mikurensis NBRC 102666. GTDB lineage: Bacteria > Planctomycetota > Phycisphaerae > Phycisphaerales > SM1A02 > UBA966. The sequence goes on from CAMDUB010000082.1 coordinate 6,913, forward strand.
GTGGCCACCGCTACCGCGTGCGCGCACTTCGGTCTGCCGTGCGAGATTTACATGGGCGTGGAGGACATCCGCCGGCAGTCGCTCAATGTGTTCCGCATGCGGCTCATGGGTGCAAAGGTGAATGAAGTCACCACTGGCAGCCGCACGCTGAAGGATGCCACCAATGAGGCGATGCGGGATTGGATGGGCTCGGTCGGTGAGACCCACTACATCCTGGGCAGCGTGGTTGGTCCGCATCCGTTTCCGATGATCGTGCGCGATTTCCAAAGCGTGATCGGCCGCGAATGTCGGGCGCAATGCATCGAGCGCTACGGACGCCTGCCAGACGCGGTGGTGGCGTGCGTCGGCGGCGGGTCGAACGCGGCGGGCATCTTTGCGCCGTTTGTTGGGGATTCAAGCGTCAAGCTCGTGGGTGTTGAAGCTGGCGGACGCGGGCCGGGCGCTGGCAATCACGCTGCGCCGCTCGCGCACGGGACGCCGGGCGTGCTGCACGGCTCGCTCAGTTATGTGCTGCAAGATCCGTCCGGGCAGACTGCTGATGTTCACAGTTGCAGCGCGGGGCTTGACTATCCAGGCGTGGGGCCAGAGCACAGCCACTGGAAGGATTCCGGCCGAGTGCATTATGTGGCGGCTACGGACGCGGAGGCGCTTGATGCCTTCGACCTACT
>CAMDUB010000083.1 GCA_945878575.1 Phycisphaera mikurensis NBRC 102666
CAACTTTCCGAAGGCGACAAGGTGTTGCTGGTTTCATTCCTGAACTCGCTGGGGCGAGTGGAGTTTGATGACGACGGCGACGGCCATGTGAACATCATTGACTTCATCGCGTTCAAGGCGGCGCTCGGGTCAAGCAGCACTCCGAACACTCCGAACGCGGTGCACGACATCGACCAGGATGGGATCATTTCCGTTGCTGACTTCGCATATTTCATGCAAGCCTATGAAGGCGAGAACGGCGACTGCAACGGCAACGGCGTCGCCGACCTTCGGGATCTGTTGAACGGAACGAGCGTGGATGCCGACTTCAATGGCATTCCGGATGAGTGCCTCCCCTGCCCCGCCGATTTCAGTGGCGATCGTGCAGTCAATGGCGCGGACTTGGGTCTCCTGCTCGGAACCTGGGGTCAGTCCGATGTTCCGACCGACCTGAACGCTGACGGGAACGTTGGCGGCGCAGACCTTGGCATTCTCCTCGGAGCGTGGGGCCCGTGCCCGTAAATCACCTCCAGCGCACTCACTGATTGAACCGCTTATCACTACAAGACACACTGCTCCACGAATCACCGACACTTATCTCTGTACTTCGAAGGACACCATGAGAATTCACACACGACCCACCCAGATCCTCGCCCTCGCCTCAGCACTCGCATGTACTGGAGCGGCTCTGGCACAGAGCTGGGTGAACTACTCCAACCAGACGTCAACACGCTTGGTGGCCGCAGCGGCACTCATCGGAGCTGACAACCATGAGAAGGATTTCGCGTGGGGCGACCTCGATCAAGACGGCGACATTGACCTGATCTGCGTCCGCAAGTTTCCGGGCAGCATTCAGGGCGGCGCACGCAACCTGCTCCTCATGAATGAGGGCGGCGTCCTCACCGACCGCACCGTTGAATACGGGCAAGCAAGCGATATCAGCGGCTATTCCGGACTCTTAGATGCCACCAACGACCGCGACGTCGAAGCGGTGGACATCAATAATGATGGTTGGTTGGATCTGCTCACCGCCACCACCATGAGCGACCACGTGAACAGCATTCTGGGGCAGCCACGCGCCTACATCAATCTTGGGGACGACGCGAGTGGCAACTGGCGCGGCTTCCGCTTTGAAGTGGATCGCATTCCCAACCTCTTTGCTCGCGGCGGTACCGCTGCCAACCCACGCTTCTGCGACATGGCCATTGCCGATTACAACGGCGATGGCTACGTGGATATCTTCTACACCGATTACGACACACCAGAAACATCTGGCACCTTGTGCTACGACCTGAACGGTGATGGCGACACCGCGGATGCCGGCGAGTGCCAACAAAGCCCCGCTGAGAATCCGGCCAACGATTACGACAATAAGTTGCTGCTCAACATTGGCGCTTCAAACCCTGGCGTGTTCTATGACGCCACCACCACGGTTCTCAGTGCCGCACAGATCAACTCTGGCTTTGGCAATATGGCAGTGGCGGGCGACTTCAACGGTGACGGACGCGCGGACATCGTGCGCATCAATACGCTGATCACCGGCCAAGCCGTAAGCGTGTACACAAAGAACGCCACGGGACTGGGATTCGCTCTGAAGGACATTGCCACTGGTCAGCCCTACCACGGCGACAAGGCGGACCTCAACGGCGACGGTCGACTCGACCTAGTGATCGTTGATGACGGCCAAGACAAGTACCTCCTCAACACGGGTAACGATGCCACCGGCCAACCGAACTTCACCAGTTACACCATTGCTGACAGCCTGAGCGAGTTTGGAAACTCCACGCAAGTTGGCGACCTCGATAAGGATGGCCGTATTGACGTCATCATTACTGATGTTGATGCTGATCTTGGGCCGTTCTGCCCACAGACCACCGGCGCCGCGCATTCGCGTCGCACGCACATCTACCGAAACATCTACAGCGGATCGCCAGCAGGGATCCTGGATGAAACTACCCCGCTGATCATTCCAGCCGCTGAGCTCGATTGGTGGACGGATGTGGCGGTATTCGACATCAACGGCGACACGTGGCCTGACCTGGTTTCAGGCACCTGTACTGGACTGTCGGTCTACATCAACGTGCCGCCAATGAACATCAGCTTTGCGTACCCAGATGGACTGCCAACCACGGCAGCCCCTGGTGTTGCCAAGACGTTCCGTGTGCAACAGAACGTTGCTGGTGGAACCGCCATTGCTGATTCCACGCGGCTCTTCTGGTCCGTCAATGGCGGAGCGTTCCAGTCCGCCGTGCTGCCTTCGGTCGGCGCCAACATGTTCCGAGCAACCCTGCCAGCATTCCAGTGCGGCCAGGCTGTTCGCTTCTACGTGACTGCCACCCTCGATAGCGGAACTGTGTTCAACGATCCGGCCACTGCGCCAACGACTACCAATCTGATCTCCGTGCAGACCGGCACCTCGCAGTCATACATCAATGACATGGAAGTGGACACTGCGGGCTGGACAGTCGTCAATGAAGGTGGCCTGACCACCGGCGGTTGGCAAGTGGCTACTCCGATTGGGACCACCAGCGGTGTCTACGCCGCGGCACCTGCAGCCGACGCAAGTGCTGTGGGAACGAAGGCGTGGGTCACTCAGAACGGCGTTGCGGGCGGTACGGCTACCGCTGCCGATGTGGATGTGGGAACAACGCGCCTCATCAGCCCGATATTCGACTTGTCAACGGCCATCAACGCCACGGTTACTTACTCCCGCTGGTACTTCTGCAGCGATGCCGCTCCCGCAGGATCAACACCCGCTGAAGTGGACACGCTGTTTGTGGACATGAGCGCTGACGGCGGCACCACGTGGTCACGTGTCGAAAGTGTGTCGAGCTATCCGGTACCCAATGGATGGTCTCGTGTGAGTTTCCCGCTGCGCTCCATTGTGGCGGACCTGACCTCGACGATGCGCTTCCGCTTCTCGATTTCTGACTCGCCCGACAATTCAACTACGGAAGCTGGCGTTGATGACTTCTCTATTTTGGTGGCCACATGCGTCAACCCATGTATGGGTGACTTTGATGGCAACGGTGTAGTCAACGGTGCGGACCTCGGTATGGTGCTCGCAGGATGGGGTACCGCTGGAAGTTCTGACCTCGACGGCAACGGAACCACCAATGGCGCTGACCTCGGATTGCTGCTGTCCGGATGGGGTGACTGCCCCTGAGTGAATGGCGGATCTGGATGACACCTGCGTATTCCTAAGCGGCTGCCTGTTGCCGTCAAGGAACGGATATTCAGCGCAAGATGGTGAGGCGAGAGCCTTCGTCGGAGCGTCGAATCACTTGCTTGGTCTGTTGGCCATCAGGCCAGCGAACTTCGCACGCCGTGATATGCGATTCACCAATTCCAAAGATAGCGTGCGGCGGAACTTGCGAAAGGTATGACCGCGTCGGCATGACCGTCCTCCGCAGCGTGCGACCATTATCAAGTTGAATCATCACCTGCGCGCCGATCGCATCGCGATTGCCGGCGTGGATGGAGTCAACCAACACGCATTCGATATGACCGCCCTGCTGAGTAGCGTTGCGTACAACGAGCGGCGTGCCGCTCACTGCGCCAATCACCAGGTCAAGTGCGCCGTCGTAATCAAAGTCTCCCCACGCGAGTCCACGGCCAACCACTGGCGTAGCCAACGCGCCCAGTGACGCGCCGGGAATCTCCATGAAGGTCGGACCCGGCTGTCCAGCGCGGTTCCAGAACACCTGCGCGGGTTGCGCATAGCGCTGTGTTGGTTGAACATCGGTGATGCGTTCTTCAATGTGCCCGTTTGCCAAGACCAGATCTTCCCAGCCGTCAGAATCGAGGTCCACATAGGCAACCCCAAAGGTAAGAGCGCGACGTGTCGCCGCGGAAATTCCGTCCACGATGGCGTCATCGGCAAAGCGACCGTCGCCCGCGGTGACGTACAGGCTGCATGGCTCGTTAGCAAAGTTTCCAACTGCAATTGCCAGTGCGGCATCGTTGCGCAGGTGTGAGGTATCGCAACCCATGGCGCCGGTAGCGGCACCGTTGCGATCGAACGCAACACCGGCGGAAACACCGCGTTCTTGAAACACCCCGTGGCCATCATTGATAAACAGGAAGTTCTGTACTGAATCATTGGCAACAAAGAGATCCAAGTCACCGTCACCGTCGCAGTCGTCAATCGCAAATCCAAGTGCCTTGGCCATTGGTTGATTGGTGGAACGATTGCGAATCAACAGCCCGCGCTCTGCAGTGCGATCAGCAAATCGCAACGGACTCACCTGCTCCATCAAGAGCAAGTCCGTGCCAGCGAATCCCGTTGGTGCTCCGTACGCGCGACCGAGACCCGTCAGCGTGTAGTTCACGCGCAAGTCAATCTCCTTGGACCACTCCACATAGCGGCCAACCACCAAGTCAAGATCACCGTCCTGATCAAAGTCCGCAAAGCCAGCGGCGGTTGTCCATCCATTGATCGCCGCAAGACCTGCTTCGGTGGTCGCGTCGCGCCAGCGCGTGGCCGTGCCAGCGGCGGAGTGCTCGGCGACGAAGAAGCGCACGCCCCCGACCCCGGTTGCCAGGATTTCCGGGCGACCATCGCCATCAAGATCCGCAAGTGCAACGCCCATGCCCTGCCAGGGTTGTTCGAGCCCCGTGTCGCGAGCGCGGACAAACTGCGCCTCCGTGGAAGCGTTGCCGCGGACGGATGCCGCAGCGTCGGATCCGCGCTGATTCAGGAAGACCGCCATTCCTTGGCCACGTCGGGAGCCAGCTGCGGCCTCCGGCCACGCGTCTCCATCCGGGAACAGCAGGTCCAAGTCGCCATCGGCGTCGACGTCCCACACCCCCACGCCCCCGCCCATGGTCTCCGGAAGCAATCGGTCGCCGGCGGCTCCAGTCAGGCGGTCGATACCAACGCCCCAAGAGCGGTCCGAACCAATGGAACGATCCTGGAAGGTCATCGCAGCCGCCGTGGATGACGTTGGTAGCGCGGCGATCACTGCCGGGCCCGCCGGAAGCGGCGCCACCGGGGCTGCCTGCGGGGTCGTTCGCGGCCACTGCCGCCACATCACCACGCCCACTGCCACCAATCCCACAACAGCGGCTGACACCCAAAATGCCCGCCCGATGATCTGATCATCCGGCGGTCGATCTGCGGATTCCGGCGTGTCGCTCGGCACGGTCACGGTGTACCCCGTGCCACCGCGCCAGACGCCAACCCCGGCGCACCGACGCGCTGCAAGTCGTACACCGCGGCGGGTTCTGCTGCGTGATTGGCCGCAGCATCGCGGGCGCGAGCGGCATTGACGGCGCGGTCACGGGCGTTGTCATCGGGTCGATATCGTTCATACGCGGCACGTGCGTCGGCTGCGCGCGTTGCATCACCGATCGCTTCAAGTGCCTGCATTCGGATGTACCACGATTGAAACCGCTGCGAGTCAAGAAGCAGCGCACGATCAGTGAGAGCAACCGCTTCGGCGTACAGCGCGGTGCGCTTCTCCGCGTCGCCGGGCTCACGAAGTTGCCGCGCGCGTTCCAGGCATGCGCTCGCCCAGTCAGTGAGCACACGATCGTCGCGCGAGAAATCAAAGCCGCGCGCGTGCGCTTCGGTGAATGCAGTAGCGGACACTGCGCGGAATCCATCCATGGCGCGGTCATACTGACCATTCTGCATATCGATCACCGCGCTCCAGTAAGCAACGGACCATGGCAACTGTCCGGGATGTTTCTCGGCAGCGGTACGCAGGTAGGACGCCGCTTCATCAATGCGTCCATCACGCAACGCCACGCGTGCTCGACCGATCCAACCTTCGACGCGTCCCGCTGCGGCAGCCTCCGCGAATGCCTGATCTGCCTGCGCCCATTGCCCCTTGCCAGCAGCACGATCGGCTACACGAAAGTGCGCAATTCCTGCGTCCAGCCAGCGTTCCCACGTGGGGGTTGCGGTGGGCGCGGCGGGCGTCGCGGCGGGAGCGGCGGGCGTGGCGGGCGTGGTGGTGACCATGCCGGTCGCAGCGGGCTCCACTGGCGGAATCACTGCGCCGCCAAACACCACCTGATCAGTCGCCAGCGTCATTACGGGCAGCACATTGACGTATTCAGCACCGTACACGTAGCGCATGTAGGTGGTGTCAAACTTTCGATAGCGAACTGCAGCATCAACGGTGATCGGGCCATGCACGTCAGCAGGTACGGTGAACGCGTACCGCGTCAGGTCTGCTGCGCCCGGGGGAATTTGTTGGTTGTACAGCGGAACAAAGATGTCCTGTGGATTGCGTCGATCGATCCGCTGACCATCACGGTCAAGCATGTACACGTTGAAGAACTTGCTCCACGGGTCAACCGCATTGCCATCATCCATTGCACCCGAGCGAGCAATGACACGGTCGCCAGCACGCACAGTGACATCAAGCCACGTCTCATTGCTATCGACGGTTCCCTGCGTGTACTCATGTCCAAGACTGCCGAGGGTGCGTACCACCACCTCCAACAAGTAGCGTTGGCCAGCGAGCAATGCGGGGGCAGCATCGGCAAGTAGCGGCGTGAGCGCACCGTCGGCGCGTCCATCCGCACGCAGCGCAAAGATGTCCAGGCGCAACACGCCGCGATTAAATGCCTCGGTTGCAGCACGGGCGCCTTCCGGGTCCGGAAGACCGCTGAGTGCTGCAGTTGCAGTATTTGCACCTACAAACAGGTGATCTCGCAAACGCAGCTCACCATCTGGACCACGCGGCTTGGCACCCATGTCCACGCTGGCAACCTCGGGCATGTGGCAACCATTGCAGTTGCTGGCAGGCTCCTTGGGCCAATACCAGCCCTGCACCCCGTGACCACTCCGGTTGGAAAGCCGCCACGAGTCATAGTGATTCTGCCCAGGCAGCCACTTGTAGTCGTTGAGTTCTTCCGGCAGAAACACCTTATGGCAGGTACTGCAGAACTCGGCACTGCGATGCACTTCCGGCTTGAGAAATGTTTGCTTATGGAACGCGGGCTTGGCCTTCACCAACTGTCGATTGGTCCACGCCAAGAATGGAGACTCACTGCCCGTAAACGGATACTGCGGGCTCTCTTCAATAACGTAGTCGGCGTTTCCACGCGTGGAATTCACCGCAACGATGGAATGGCACGCCGTGCAAGTGATGCTGGCAGCGCCCATCGGATCCTTGGAAACGTCGTAATGCGGATCATCAAAGCGGGCATCCTCAAAGGCGCCGGTGAAGAACGGCACCGGATCATGGCAGCCTGCACAGAATCGCGCGTCGTTGACATTTCCCTCGCGCTCAAACGATCGTCGCCGTGTTTCACGCACGCTGAAGGCGTACATTGGATTGTTGAAACTGCTCGCGGCATGCGCGCTGTGTGCCCATGATCGATAGGCATCGGGGTGACAGGAAATGCAGTAATCGTTCTGAGAAAGCGAGCTTTCCGGAATGAACGCGCCGTTTGCGGTCCGTGCCAAACTCGGTTCGTAGTACGCCGCGCCATCTTTCGGACTTGGTCGAGGCCGCGACGCGTCGAAGCGATGCCAACCATCAAAGCCAACCACCATCAGGAGTGACGCGGCCACCACTGCAAACCCGGTGCGCCAACGAATGCGTCGACCAGCCAATCGATGCAGTACGAAGCCCCA
>CAMDUB010000084.1 GCA_945878575.1 Phycisphaera mikurensis NBRC 102666
GCCGGTGCCGCCGTATCGACGGGTGGTGGAGCTATCGGCCTGCACGAACGGTTGGTACAGGCGCGAAAGTTGCTCGGGTGTTATGCCGATGCCGGTATCAGCGACTTCAAATACGAGCTTGTCCTGCGCATCGTCAAGCCGCCGCATGGTCAAGGTGACCGCGCCTTGATCAGTGAATTTCACTGCATTGCCGAGGAGATTGATCAGCACTTGGCGCAGGCGGGTTGGATCAGTACTAATGGACTCCGGTACATCGCCATCCATGACGAGGCGAAGGGCAATACCCTTCTGTCGAGCGCGGTCGTCCATGAGCCGCAGTGCATCCTGCACCAAGTCAAGAGTGCGAACGCGCTGGCGATCCATGCGCATGTGTCCAGCCTCAATCTTGGACAGATCAAGTACATCGTTGATGAGTGAGAGCAAGTGGCGCGCATTTCGTCGGATTGTTTCTACCGCCTCATCGCGCGTCGGTGCATTCGCTTGGCCATCGCCGTGGTCGGCAAGGAGATCAACAAAGCCAATGATGTTGGTCATTGGTGTGCGAATCTCATGGCTCATGTTTGCCAGGAACTCAGTCTTAGAACGGCTGGCCGCATCCGCATCGTTGCGCGCGGTGACCAATGCCAGACTGGCCTTGCGCTGGCTGCGCGCTTGCACCAGCAGTACGCCGGACAGGCCTGCGAGACCAACAATCATGGCGGTTGATGCCGCAGTGACCAATTGCCCGTGACCAACTTCCGCAGCGATCAATCGTGGCTGGGCAACGCCGATGACAAATACGTTGCCGTTCTTAACGGTGCGTAGTCCGTTCAGTGGGAACGCGCACGCCATCTGCCCGGAAGTGGAAACACTTGCACATTGTGCTTCGGATCCACCCAACGATCCCACTAAGCCAGCCAGCGCCGTAGCAGGAATGGTGATTCCAACTTCACCGCGTTGCACGTGCTCATCAAGTGCATGGCCGGTTCCGTCCACAATGACCAAGTCGATTCCAGGCATTTCCTCACTCTCAACCAGAGACTGAATGCGATCGAATCGAATGCGCGTGGTAACCAGTCCAATGCATCGACCAGTAGTTTCATCGATGACTGGCGCGCTGCACGCGACGGAGAGTCCGGTGGAATCCCACAAGATCCTGGTGAAATCGCAAGACGTTTGAAATTCCAGAATTGGAACCGGGGAATCCGAATGGAGGCAAGCACTCACCACTGGACGCTGCGAAACGTCCTGTTTCATCAGTAGATCAATACGCGCTGCCGGAAACGGCGTGCCGTGTATGTCCACCGAATTCACCGCTAAGAGCCGGCCGTCTGCGTCCACAAATGCCAAAGCATCCACTGCGCCTGACCGGCGAATTTCTTCGTTGGCAATTTGCCGGAGAAGTGCAGTGTCATTGCGAAGGATGGCGGCAACAACGCCAGGTCGATGGGTCAAGGCGTCCGTGTGTTGCAGCACCGGAGTCACCGCGTTTGTCACTTCATCGCGAGTTGCTCGAGTTGCATCTCGCAAGATCAGGGCTGTTTGTGGTGCATCGACGGCATCCGCATCGGCGCTAGCGCGGGCTTGCAGTTCAGTTCCGGTTGACTCTGGCGCCCGATCCAGCCGAAGATCGCGCACCACCATGACCAGCCCAGACACGAAAGCGAGGCCAACGAGGCTGCCATACACCATGGGTCGCAAACGATGACGAATAGCCTTACCCATGTGCCCTCCAGTCAGCCAGGCACCTTTCCCGCAACGCACGTTGTCGGCAAGCCCAGCATGTATCCGAGAACACCATCGGGAGTCAGGGGGCACGAGTCAAGGACGTTCCCGGTCTTCCGATCATTTCGGGTTCATTTGCTTAAAAGTTCCGGCGTGATTCCATGGAAATGCTCATTGAGGTCCGGGAAGCACGCGTTTCGCCGTCCTCAGCGTCGCGGGTCGCCGAGGGTGCTTGGTTGGAGCGTGGTTGGCTCTGCGTCAGGATCCTGCGCAGGGGCGCGCATCCGCCGCAGCGTGTCGGCTTTCCATGCCGGCATCTTGTACTCCCAGCCGTCGCAGGCTTCGGAAAGTGCGGACCAGTCCGGCACGAACGGGTCACCGTCACGCTTGGCGGGCGCGGGCGCAGGGACTCCCGGGCGCGGCAGCACGCTCAGCGTGAACCACACACCGTCCGCCTCGGCGTGCCCGTTCAGGGTCACCAACGCGGCGCGCGTATCAAAGCTTGGCGACCACTGTGGTTCCGGGGCGATATCGGTGCGCGCTCGCCGAACGCCATCGATTTCCAATCGCTCTAAGAAAGACGGAAGCCCGGTCTTTGCCGAATCGACTTGCTCCACGCTCCAGTGCTCGCGCTCGGGTTCAATCACAGCAATACCCCAAGGCATGCGTGGCATTCCTGGTTGTGGACCCGGGTCGTTCGGACTTGGCGTGGCGGTGAGTCCGGCGATCGATGCGGACAAAGTTTCGCCGCTCGGTAGTGACACCAATGTGCGATCAATCCATGCCAGTGCGTCCGCGGGAACCTGGACGCGTCCAAGCGCGCGCCACGTTTGATCTTGCGCTGGTAGCCGCGCAAATACTGCGTCCGGAGCAAATCGCTCATCGCCAAGAATGACTTCTGCCACCGGTGCAGCACCCGGCGCGGTGGCCAGGAAGCGAACCAAGCGCGCCTTCCCCGACTCATCGGGCCACGCGAGCCCAAGTTCACTGTGTCGATCCTTCTTTGCAGTCATGCGATCATCAATCGTCAAGTTGCCGATACTCACCACGAGTGCTCGCACTAGTTCTGTTCGCGCTGGGTATCCATCGCTGCTGGCAACCACCCAGCGATCACCGGCAAGCCGTTCGATCCGCACCGTTGCGTTACCGCGCGACAACTCAATGGCGCCGATCTCAGTAGCGCGCGATTCCAGACCGGCCACCAGCGCGGAACCACGCGCGCGCTCGGGAGTCATGTCGCGACTACGCGCCATGAGGAATGCCGCCCCGACGAGTGCGATCGCTGCAGCAGCGATTCCAATCACTACATTTCGCCGCATGATTCCTTGGCTCACTGCACTGCCTCCCGGCGGCTGGTGCGCCCACGCACCATGTACCAAGCGAGCGCCATGATGGCCACGGCAAGCGGCCACACCACTGCATTGAGGACAAGAATTCGCGTGCCGAGTAGTTCAACATCGCGCCGCAGGTCATGTTGCACTTGTCGCAATTCTTTCCGCGCAGCAGTCATGCGTGTCTGCAACTCCTGAATGCGCTGCGCCTGTTCCGGTGTCAGAACGATCTGTTGCACACCTTCCGCGGTACGTTCGCGCTGCAATTCGCCGATTTGCAATTCGGTGCGCTGAATCTCTTCTTGCAATTCCTTCTCGCGCGCAATGAACTTCGTTTCCGCTTCTTTGCGCATGTCTTCCACTGCCGTGAAGGGGCGACGGAATTGTCCTCGCGCGCGAATCTGTGCAAGCGCGGGATTGCCAGCAGCCAGTTCCACTGCGTTGAGAATCATTGGGCCGTTGTCTGCAATCGCGCGCTTGCCGGCATTGACACCAGCACTGCGGTCATCAATGACCCACGTGTCATCTGAAAGTAGATCCGCGTCAGCAAACAGCAGGATGTTGGCCTTGCCTTTGGCGGCAACTCCGTCTGCAGACGGGAATGCGGAAACGATCTCACCGGTGATACGCGCCGCCAAGATCTTGGGCGTGCCATCAGATTTGAAGTCCTTGAGGAGCTGTTCGGGGTCACCAAAGAATCCAAGCTTGAGTGCTTGAATCATCTGCGATTTTTCGCCGGTTTTAACCAGTGCCTCCACCTTGGACATGCTGCCGGGAACTTGGACGATCGCTCCGGCGCTCATGAAGTTCAGCGCTTGCAGGCCGCCGACCAGCGGGTCGTTGGCAGTAAATGTTTCCCGCGTCATGGATAGCCATGCCGGGTAATCAAGTTCACGCATGCCGCCATTCTTGGAAGGAGCACGAATGCGCGTGGCATGGGTGATGTCTCCAACCACCATGTCCTTGGCAATATCGACGCCCCATGCATTGAGGAGCGGGCCCATGTCATAGGTGGTGCCGCCGCGCTTGGCGCCCATCGCGCTCGCGTCGGGGCCGCTATCGGTTTCTGCGTATGGATCGGCCAGAACAAGTAACGGCCTTCCGGCAATCGCCCATGCATCAATGGCGCGCAGCATGCCTTCAGTGAATTTGCGCGGCTGCACAATCATCAGTGCCGCGATGCCATCGGGAAGTTTGTCAGCGGTGGCGTCAATCGGCACCACATCGGCCTGCTCGCCGAGCTGCTGGATCACCACCGGCGGCCCCTTCTGCATCATCGGGTTGCGCGGATCAGCCCCGCCTTCAAGCGGCATGCTGCTCAGCAGACCCACCTTCGGCTTTGTGGGGCGGCCGACCGAGGAAATAGCCCGGAGTAATTCGTACTCAAGGAGTGGCTCATTCTCTGGCGAGAGATAGGGCAGCGTCTCCTTGCGATCAGTGGGCCCGCGCACAACCAGTCCAAGCGTCAGCGTTCGACCACTGCCATCAACGGCCAGCGCCGGCAATCCCGCTGCACGTGCTTCATCTTCCGCTTCGCTGAACGGCTCCGGGTCAATGAATCGAATTTCCAGATTGCCATTGGAGCGCTGCCGGAGTTCTTCCAGATACTCGCGTACCCGCTGCCCGTGCGCGCGAATCAGCGGCTGATCCTTGGAACCCTCTTGCGTCCAGAAGTAATCGATGCGCACCGGCTCATCAAGTGTGGCGAGGGTGCTATCCACTCCCTTGCTGGTGCTGTACAGCCGGTCTTGCGTCAAATCGGCGCGGAGAAACGGCACGGTGATGTCAATCACGGTGTTCAGTGCCACTACGCCCACTGATACAGCGGCGATGGCCAAGATTGCGTTACGTCGAGTTTCGGTGCGTGCTGCCATGGTTGCTACTCCGCCTTCTTCCATTCGACCACGATCCCGTTCAGGAACAGAAACGCCGCCGATACTGACACGAAATACAGAACGTCACGGCCGTCCAGGACTCCGCGCATCATGCTTTCAAAGTGCGTCAAGACGCTCATCGCTGCAATGGCCTCCACCGCGGTACGCGGTAGCCAGCCACTGACAAAGTCAAGCAGCATCGGGAAGCCGATGACCATCAACAAGAAGCATGCCACACCACTGAGCACAAAGGCAATCACTTGGTTTTTTGTGAAGGCAGAGAGAAACGCACCGATGGCAAGGAATGTGCCCGCCATCAGTGCGCTGGCGATGTATCCAACAAGAATTGATCCGTGGTCAGGGCTGCCGAGCCATGCAACGGTGATCCACAGCGGCGCAGTGAGTGCCAGCGCTACGCATGCAAACGCCCACGCTGCCAAGAACTTTCCAAGCACCAAGTCACGAACGGAGAAGGGCAGCGTCAGCAGCAATTCGATCGTGCCGGTGCGCCGATCTTCAGCCCAGAGACGCATGCTGAGCGCTGGCACCAAGAACAAGTCCAACCACGGCTGCACTTGGAAGAACGGCCGTAGATCTGCTTGGCCGCGTTCGTACAGGCCGCCCATTTGAAACGTGAGCACGGCAGACATGAACAGGTAGATCACCAAGAAGATGCCTGCCAATGGGCTGGTGAAATACGCCGCAAATTCTCGGCGAAAGATGGTGGCGATACGTGCAGTGGAGTTCATCGGGATGCTGCCTTTGTGCGCGGGGCGCCACCAGTATCGCTGGTGGTGAGCATGCGGAATACATGATCGAGTCGGTTGCTGGTGACATTGGCGGCAGCCTTCGCATCAAGCGCCTTTGGCGTGCCGTCAAAGACGACTCGGCCTTCGTTGATGATCACTGCGCGCGTGCACACGGCTTCCACTTCTTCAAGAATGTGCGTGGAAAGCACCACGGCGCGGTCATCGCCGAGTCGGCGAATGAGTTCACGTACTTCATGCTTCTGATTGGGATCGAGTCCGTCGGTCGGTTCATCAAGTACAAGAATCGGTGGGTCATGCAGAATTGCTTGCGCCAGTCCGGTGCGTCGCTTGTATCCCTTGGAAAGCGTGTCTACCAATTGACGGCGGTAGGGTTCCAAGTGCAGGCGTTCAATGGAGCGATCGACGCGCGCCCGCGCTTCCGCACCCACATAGCCGCGCGCACGCGCCACGAAGTGCAAGAACTCTTCAACGCGCATATCGCCGTAGGCAGGCGCTCCTTCCGGCAGGTATCCAAAGGTTCGCTTGGCAGCAATCGGGTCATCGGCAAGGGCAATGCCGTCCAGGGTGACGGTTCCTGCCGTGGGCTCAAGAAATCCGGTGAGCATGCGCATGGTGGTGCTCTTTCCTGCGCCGTTTGGCCCAAGGAATCCCAACACCTGCCCGGCGGGAACGATGAGATCAATCCCTCGGACCGCTTCGAATGAACCAAAGGATTTACGAAGTCCGCGTGCGGCGATCAGTTCCTTCATGGGGCGATGAGTTTAGCCGCGCACCGGGTGATGTGCGTAAGAGACTGTTGGCCGCGGCGTATCCTGCACACTATGTCCGCTGCCAACAAAGTTCCGGTTGCTGTGCGCGCTCTTGAGAGCTTCGCGCGGCGCTTTGGCGGCCGCCCCGCCGTCTTGGCGCGAGCGCCGGGGCGCGTCACTCTCATTGGCGAGCATGTTGATTACTCCGATGGGTTAGTGCTACCGATGTCTATTGACCGGGACTGCGTTTCTGCAGTACGCGTTTCAAACGATGGCAGATGGCGCGCGTGGAGTGATGATTTGCAATCGCTTGCGGAGTTGCCGGATCCCGCCGCAGCGTCTACGGCGCCCCGTGCGACCGGTGCTGCCGCGTGGTCGAACCTGGCACTTGGGGTATTGGCAGGATTTGCACGCGAGGGTGTTCGCGTACCGCCACTGGAGATGGCGTTCGCAAGTGATGTTCCGCTTGGCGCTGGTCTGAGTTCCAGTGCGGCGCTCACGGTGTCATTGGCAACTGCCGTGGCAGAGGTACTTTCCGCGCCACTCTTTGGCATTCCCCTCGCGCGGATGTGCCAAGAGGCAGAGTCGGAATTCGGCGGCGTTCCATGCGGGATCTTGGATCCGTTGGCATCGGCACTTGGGCGTGCCGATCATGCCATGCTCATCGATTGTCGATCGCTCGATGTGCGTTTCGTGCCGTTTCCACCCGCTTCGCGCGTGGCACTCTTGGTGTTTGATTCTGGCATTCATCGGTCGCTGTCCGATGGCCGTTATGCGGAGCGCCGGCATGAAGTGGAAGATGCCGCACGTGCGGCTGGCGTTGGCGTGTTGCGGGACTTGGACGAAACCAAACTTCGCACACTGAAGTTGCCAGCACTCTTCGAGCGCCGCGCTCGCCACGTAGTGCGTGAAATCCAACGCGTGCAACTGGCAGCCAACGCGCTTCGTCGCGACGATATGGAACTCTTTGGATTGTTTATGGCGCAGAGTCATCAATCCCTGCGTGAGGATTTTGCGGTAAGTACGCCCGAGCTTGACGGGCTGGTTGACGCGGCGCGCGCGCTCGGTACCGCCGGCGGGGTGTACGGCGCGCGCCTCACCGGTGCTGGATTTGGCGGCTCGGTGATCGTGCTT
>CAMDUB010000085.1 GCA_945878575.1 Phycisphaera mikurensis NBRC 102666
TGCGCGCCACACCCGCACTGCGTAATTCGCCTGGAAATACGCCTCCGGTGATGCGGCCGACGCCAACGAACACCGGTGCGACGACAGCGTCAACGCGTGCGACGACAGCCGCCACACGTCAAACGACCAGCTCCACACGCGCAACGTCAACCTCCACGCGCGCTGGCGGCGCCGCATCGATTGACTCGCGCGGCTCGGTACGGCGCGAAATTCGCGACTCCGAATTACAAGCCGCCGCCGCGCGTCGCCGTCAAGCAGAGGCGCGCCTCTTTGAGCAGCAGGTTGCTGCGGAGAAGGCTCGCATCGCTGCGCAACAGCGCCCGACTCCTCCAGTGATTCAACCGGTCGCCATGCAGATCCTGCAGGCGGCGCTGACGCGGTCAAAGTCTGCGGTGCACCCCTCGATCGCGGCGTCCCGGATCACCGGCAACAGCATCGGAGCCCCCCGGGTGGTGGAGCCAGTGCGAGGCAAACTTCTGATTGGCGACCGAGTGGGCCTGCGCCGCGCGCTCATCCTCCGGGAGGTCCTTGGACCGCCGCGCTGCATGGCTCCCTACGGCGGGACGCAGTAAGGGAATAGGGCGCCTGGCACGATGTGGGGTGTTCGGCAAGGATCCGGGAAGTTGGGGCACGATTCGGTGGAAATCTAGCGGGATCTACCCATGATCCACCCATGATCATGGCAAGATCTGCCCACGATCGCCCCACAATCGACCCAGACTCCATTACAATTCCGCCCCCATGATCGACATTCGCAAGTTGAAAGAACTCGTTCGCCTCATGACCACGAGCGACCTCACCGAGCTCGACCTCCGCGACAAGGAGGAGCAGGTCACCATCCGACGTGCCACCGCTCAGGCGGCTCCACAGGTCATCCAGCACGCAGCGCCGGTGGTTCAGCACGTCGCAGCCGCGCCGGTGGCTGCAGCACCCGCGGCATCCGCCGCCGCCGCCGCGCCCGCCGCAAATGACGACGCGGGCCTCATCGCCATCGAGAGCCCCATGGTCGGCACCTTCTACGCATCACCAAGTCCAGACAAGCCATCCTTCGTTTCCGTGGGTGGCGACGTCGGCCCGAATTCGGTGGTGTGCTTGGTGGAAGCCATGAAGATCTTCAACGAAATCAAGGCCGAGCGCTCCGGCACCATTGCCAAGGTGCTCGTCAAGAGCGGACAAGCCGTTGAATTCGGCCAGCCGCTGTACATGATCAAGCCAAGCTGAACCCGCCCCCATCACGGCACGCGCGCGCCCGTGCGCCGCACCTGCCTTCAGGATCTCACCAGCCATGTTCAAGCGTGTACTCATCGCCAATCGCGGCGAAATCGCCCTCCGCATCATCCGCGCGTGTCACGAACTCGGCATTGAGGCCGTGTGCGTCTATTCATCAGCAGACAAGGGCGGTCCCTGGCTTGAGCAGGCAGACCGAGCCATCTGCATCGGACCGGGCCCGTCCAAAGAGTCGTACCTGAAGATTGAGCGCATCATCGCAGCGGCTGAAGTGAGCCATGCGGAAGCGATTCATCCGGGTTACGGATTTCTGAGTGAGAACGCGCACTTTGCAGAAGTATGCCGAGCGTCTGGCTTTGAATTCATCGGTCCAAGTCCAGAAGCAATGAACGCGCTTGGCGACAAGGTCAATTGCAAGCGCCTCGCGCGCAAGACTGGAACGCCCGTATTCCCAGGCACCGAAGACGCCATTGAAGATATCGAAGAAGCAGTCAAAGTGGCTGCTGAGATTCAGTATCCAGTGATTGTGAAAGCGCGCGCCGGCGGCGGTGGACGTGGCATGCGGATCGCCCGCGATGAAGCTGAATTGCGCACCGGAATTGAAGCGGCCCGACAAGAAGCGGCGGCTGCCTTTGGTGACGGCGGCGTGTACGTAGAGAAGTTCTTGGAGAACGCCCGACACTTTGAAGTGCAGACCATTGGTGACAAGCATGGCCACGCCGTTCATCTCTATGAACGCGATTGCTCCAGTCAGCGCCGCCACCAGAAACTCATTGAAGAGGCTCCGGCTCCGGGCGTGGACCCCAAGAAGCGCGATCGCGTCTGCGAAAGCGCAGCAACACTCATTCGCGAAGCCAAGTACTCCGGCGCCGCCACCGTGGAATTCTTGATGGATCGCCATCAGAACTTCTACATGCTGGAAGTGAATACCCGCGTGCAAGTGGAGCACCCTGTGACAGAAATGATCACTGGAGTAGACATCGTGAAGACCGGCATTCGCGTTGCCGCAGGCGAAGAGCTGCCATTCACGCAGAAGGACATTCACATCAATGGTCACGCCATTGAAGTGCGTATCAACGCCGAGGATCCGGACCGTGGATTCATGCCACAAGCGGGCCTGATCGAAACTTACGCCGCACCTGGTGGTCCCGGCGTTCGGATTGATAGCCACGCGCGTGCTGGGTACCGCATTCCGCCAAACTATGACTCCATGATCGGCAAGCTGATCGTTCATGCTCCTGACCGCGCCACATGCATTGAGCGTCTCAAGGGAGCCCTGCGCGAATTCAAGATCGGTCCAGTAAAGACCACCATTCCGCTGCACCTGAAGTTGCTTGATCACCCCGATTTCCGCGCCGGTAGCCACGACATTCATTACGTCGAACGCTGGTTGAAGGAAATTGCTGTTACCGCCAAGGCGTAATCATTGCTGCAGCATCCAGTAGCACTCTGCCAGCGAAGCCGCTTCATATGAACAGCGGCTCCCTCATCCTTGTCACTGGCGCCACTGGATACGTTGGCGGTCGCCTGGTGCCGCGGCTGTTGGCTGCAAACCACCGAGTTCGATGCCTGGTTCGCGATCCTTCGCGCCTTGAAGGCCGCGTGTGGCAAAAGGACGTTGAAGTAGTGCAGGGCGACGTGCTTGCGCCGGAGACGCTTGCCGCCGCCATGAAAGACGTGAGTGTTGTCTATTACCTGGTGCACAGCCTGGCGAGTGGCAGCAATTTCTCGGAGCGTGACAATCGCGCCGCGCGCAATTGCGCCAGCGCCGCGCGCGCAGCGGGTGTGCAACGCATCATTTACCTGGGCGGACTTGGCGAAGAGAGCCCCGATCTTTCGCCGCACCTGGTTTCGCGACATGAAACCGGCAACGCCCTCCGCGAGGCCGGCGTTCCCGTCACTGAATTCCGCGCCGCGGTGGTGGTTGGATCTGGCAGTCTGTCCTTTGAGATGATTCGCTATCTCACCGAACGCGTCCCGGTGATGATCTGTCCACGCTGGATATTCACCCGAACGCAACCAATCTGCATTCGAAACGTCTTGGACTATCTGGTGGCTGCGCTTGATTGTCCGGCAAGCGTCGGGCAGATCGTTGAGATTGGTGGCAGCGACGTAGTCAACTACGCGGAGATGATGACCGGCTACGCCCGGGCACGCGGGCTCACGCGCCGCTTGATTGCTGTGCCGATACTGACCCCTCGACTTTCATCCTATTGGGTTCACCTAGTGACCCCGATTCCTGCTGAGATCGCCCAGCCGCTCATCAAGGGACTTGGCAATGAGGTGATCGTGCGTAACCCGTCCGCGCTCACCATGTTCCCGAACATCAAGCCCATGGACTACGAAAGTGCGCTGCGGCTCGCTCTGGGAAAGATCGACAGCAACGAAGTCGAAACCGTGTGGAGCGATGCTCTGGTTTCCAGCCAAGGCGACCGGACGCCGGTCGCCCTGATCAGTACCCAAGGCATGATCCTGGAACGGCGCCGCTTGATGGTGGATGCTCCCACTGCAGCCGTGTACCGCAGTTTTGCAGGTCTCGGTGGTAAGCGCGGCTGGCTGTATATGGATTGGGCGTGGCAGATTCGCGGCCAGCTTGATCGACTCCTTGGTGGCGTCGGTATGCGCCGCGGTCGCCGCGACCCCGATGATTTACGTGTGGGCGACACGCTGGACTTCTGGCGCGTTGAGCAAGTGGAGCCCGGTCGACTGATTCGACTCCGTGCGGAGATGAAGGTCCCCGGACGCGCGTGGCTGCAACTTGAATCCCGACCGGCCGAAGGTGGCCAAACGGAACTACTACAAACGGCAATCTTCGAACCGAAGGGCCTGTTCGGATTTCTGTACTGGTACGTCTTGTATCCAATGCACGCACTGATCTTTAGCGGAATGAGCCGCAAGATCGCCGAGGGCGCCAAGTAATCGAGCGTCGTTAGTCTTGATGTCCGCGCTTGGCGGGCATCAGATTCACGGCGATCACCGCCGCAGCTGCAATGGCCATCAGCGCGTATCCGCCCACGGGGCTGTAAAGATTCAGACCCTTATCTGGCTGAGGTGGAATGGTTGGATCAGCCGCTTGCATGGCGTACGTGGCTGCGCAGGTGGCGCCGGCAAGGATCACGCCAACGCCAATACTCCAACGCATGGAACGGCTACCAAGCGCCAATCCGCGTGCTTGACGTGCTGGACTGGCAATCGTCGCGTGACGGGGGGTGTTGACCAGGTTGAGCATGTTGTTCATGTTGTTCTTCAATTGGAGTCCTTCGGCGCAGTGAGCGTGATGGTGTTCACCAGGCGATCTTCCTTGCCAGTGGTCAGCACCAGTCCCTTCAGAACGGTCTCCGAAGGCAATCGGAAGTGCAGCATCAACTTCTTGCCGCTTCCCAGGGGCTGGATCGGAATGTCCTTGAGCGTGAGCGGCTTGCCACCCATACTTCGCACCAGTACCCAGTCGCCGTCGTCTTCAACCATGCCCACCGCAAAGTACTTGGCACCGTTGGTGTCAATGACCGCCACGCGCGCGGACTGCGCATCAACGCCAGCCGTTCGCACCCACTCATTCAAGTCAGGGAAGATCCGAACGCCGTCCTCCTTTGCCGATGCATCCAGGCGAAGCAGGCGCTGTCCCGTAGTCACTTGGAAGCCACGAACGCGCAGGTCCGCGGACACCATGGCGCTACCGTTACGCGGGAACTTCTGTTCGCCACCAACGATGTAGTTGCTGCCGTCAAGGATCAATGCGCCCTTGTCGTTGGAGTTGATGGTCACTCCGCCAATCGCGTACTTCGGATCGGGGAACTCAATGAGCGCGTCAATGTTGGTGGCCGAGCCGTCGTCGACCGCCTTGCTCGCACCGCTCTCAATCGCCGCGCCACCTGCAAAGTCCGGTGCCGCTACTGGGCGCGGCGCCAAGAATCGCACGCCCTTCAGTTCAAAGTATTTGGGGGCCTGGGTTCCCAGGTCAGCCTTCGGAAAGAACAGGTAGAAAGTGCCTTCGCCTTGCGCAGAAACCGAGGTCAGCACGTTGGAAGGGGAGTTGAAGAAATACATCCGCTCGCCGCCCTCCTTGGCATTCTGACGCCATGCCACGGGGTAGGAAACCGTTCCCTTGCCGCCCTTGCCGTCGCCGATCAGGCGGGCTTGCGCACCGGTCATCAAGAACTGCTGCCCAGCGCCGTCAAATCCGTCCTGCGCCATCGTGAATTGAACCGCCCACGATGCCACGGGCTTTGCACCCACGCCGGCACTGAGCGGCATGGCAGGCACATCAAAGAGCTTGATCTGGCTGACCGCTTCCGGCGGAACCGACACGCGCGCCAGCCCATCCGCGTACGAATCGCGGTACAGCGAACCCGATGTTCGTACCAGCTGCGGCATGTGTGTATCGATCGTGCCGCCGCCGAGCCATGGGGTGTACGGACCCCACGAGAGGTATGAGAAGAATCCACCAGCGATGTTTGAAATCGTCAGCAGGGGAGCGTTGTCACTGCCAATAGCAGGCGCATTCGCAACATCGCTGCGGCGGCTCCATCCAGTGAAGTCACCGATCGTCACTGTGGACTGGAAGAACCCCATGCCGATCGCCAACAGGCCAACCGACAAGACGCCGGATGCAAGGCCAAACCCGGCGCCAATAGTGACATCAGCCAAGCGCGGAATGGAGAGATTCATGGGAATGAATCGATCGGTAAAGATGCGCAGGATGGCTAGTAGGACAACGAATACGCCCACCAACACCAGGCCCTTTGAGTACTCGCCAGCTGAACTGCTGAGCATGCGGTACGACAATGGTTCCCACACGCCGAAGGCGATCGCGCCGGAGGTGACGACGCAGAGAAAGTGGACCAATGCGCTGAACGCGCCGTTGTTGGACCACCAGTAGGTGATGAGAAGGATGACTGCAATAGCGATGACGGAGATGATCACGGGGTGGTCCTTACTGCTTCTTCGGGCCGGTCGGCTTGACTGGCGTAGTGGCGACTGCGCCGGGGGTAGGGGCAGCCGCTGGCTTCACGGCACCCGCGGTAGGAGTTCCAGCTGGTGCCGGCGGCGGTGCAAAGATGCGTTTCACTTCATCAAAGCTGGTCTCGCCGTTACGCACCTTGATGAGTGCAGCATCCTGCAGCGACGGGCACTTGAAGGCGCGTCGCGCCTGCATGTACGCGCCTTTCACATCACCAGTCGCAAGTACGGCGCGCGACTCGTTATCCAAGGGGAGTGCTTCAACAACCGCGCAGCACCCAAGAAATCCAACTCCCTTGCATGTTGGGCAATCAACCGGTTGATCCTTGATCAGCACCTTGCCACTTTGCTTGTAAATCTGCACCGGCTTGCCAGCAGCAATGCCCAGCATCTTCTGTTCTGCTGGATTTGGCGTGTACGCAGCACGACACGTCAGGCACAATTTGCGAACCAGCCGCTGCGTCACCACCATGCGCAGCGCATCAGCCGCCGCTTTGGGGTCACCCACCGACTTCAGCCAAGCAGCCATGATGTCCGGAACGCTGTCCGATGGCATGCCAACATAGAAGAGCGTTGACCGAGCACCCGCCGCGCACAGCACCTTGGACGACCCAGCGTCTGCCACGTCAGCGGCAAACACCACATCGGGACCACGGCGAACGATCGATTGCAACTGCGTACCGAAGTCACTCTTGGAAGCATCAAAGTCCGTGTGCTCCACACCTTCCACAACGCGCTCAAAGCGGCGCTCCAGGGTCTTGATGTTGGAAGTGAGCGAGTCATGTCGACCCAAGAGCGCATAGGTCAGGGTGGTGATGCCTTGGCCAGGACGCGCGCCAACCAGCACCGTTCCGCGCGGATCGGCAGTGATGGTGTCCACTACGAGTTTCAGCTGCTGCTCACCCATTCCAATCTTGGCGAGCGGAATACTGAGCTGTTTCTCGCGCTCAAAGTCCACGCGGATCGATTCCCCTTGCATCGATCCCACGCTGGTCACGGTGAGGACAATCCGCGTTCCGTCGCGGACAATCGGCACCGTGCCACGCTGGAATTTGCGGCGCTCAGCCGGATCAAGTTCTGCGAATCCCTTCAAGAGATCCACCACACGCGTGGCAAGTTCG
>CAMDUB010000086.1 GCA_945878575.1 Phycisphaera mikurensis NBRC 102666
TTTGGCAGCAAGTGCCTGCTAGCGCGGCGGCTTGTTGAACGCGGCGTTCGTTTCGTACAGGTGTATTCCGGAGGATCGCACAACGATGCCAACTGGGATGCGCATGGTGACCTGAAGAAGAACCATGACTATCACGCTGGTCGCACTGATAAGCCAATCGCAGGGCTGCTCAAGGATCTCAAGCAGCGCGGCCTCCTTGATGAAACCCTGGTCGTGTGGGGCGGCGAGTTTGGCCGCCAGCCAACCGCGGAATACGCGGAGGGCACCGGTCGCGACCACAATTCGTACGGCTTCACCATGTGGATGGCCGGGGGCGGAATCAAGGGCGGTGTCAGCATTGGTGAGACAGACGAACTGGGGTCGACCGGCGTGGGCGAGCGGTTCCACGTCAAGAACTTGCACGCCACCATCCTGAGCCTCATGGGGCTCGATCCGAATTCACTGACGTATTTCTACGCCGGGCTCGACCAAAAACTTGTGGGAGTCGAAGGCGCCGAGCCGATTCGCGGCGTGATAGCGTGAACCGTTCATGAAGACCCCTGATTTCAGACTCGATGGGCGCGTGGCGGTTATCACCGGCGCATCCCGCGGTCTTGGTAAGGCGATGGCCTTCGCCATGGGAGCCGCCGGCGCAAAGGTCGCCATCAACTACGCCCATTCGCAAGAAACGGCTGAACGAACTTTCGAGGAGTTCCGCGCCGCTGGCTACCAGGGGATGTTGGTCCGCGCCAATGTGATTGATGAAGCAGAAGTGGATGGAATGATCAGCCAAGTCGAGGCGACACTTGGCAACGTCGACATTGTGGTGATCAACGCAACGCCCGATCAGCCGCTCAAACCGATCGAGCAGTATGACTGGGCGTTCTATCAACAGATGTTGGACTTCTTTGTGAAGAGCCCGTACCTGATTACCCGCCGAGTGCTTCCATATATGAAGCATGCACACCACGGGCGCATCATCAATATCACCAGCGAAGTATTCCGCCAGGGCGTCAGTCCATTCAGCGCATACGTTGCTGCAAAGGGCGCGCAAATCGGCTGGAGTCGATCGATGGCGCGCGAGTTGGCGCCGTGGCAAATCACCGTCAATATGGTGGCGCCGGGCTGGATTCCGGTGGAACGACATGCACACGATTCGGCGGAAATGAAAGAGGGTTACCGCAAGGGGATACCCATGGGTCACTTCGGGGTGCCGTCCGATGTCGGTGGCGCAGTGACATTCCTTGCTTCAGAAGCTGCGTCGTTCATTACTGGGGTTGAGATTCCAGTCAATGGCGGCGTGACTGTTTGGTGACGATCGCAACTACAACCCAGCAGAGAGAAACACATGAATCGAAAGTTGATTTCTATCGTCACACTGGCAGCACTTGGCCTCGCATTGACTGCCGCGGCTCCGCAGGCTGATTTGATTGCGGCACAGAAGGCGCGCATTGCTGATTTCAAAAAGGCACCGAAGGCCAAACCGCATCTGGCATTCGTTTCAAATGGCGTTGCGGACTTTTGGACTATCGCCAAAGCGGGAGCCACGGCTGCTGGCAAGGAGCTCGGTTGCCAAGTCACAGTTGAGTTCCCAGGTGGCGGCCTTGGTGATCAGAAGCGAATGCTTGAAGATCTGGTGACGCGCGGCATTGACGGTGTTTCGGTCAGCCCGATTGACCCAACCAACCAAGCGGAAATCCTGGCGCTCATTGCTGAGAAATCGCTGTTAATCACCAATGATTCAGACGCGCCCAAGGCGCCGCGCCTCTGCTACATCGGAATGGACAATTACGACGCCGGTGTGATGTGCGGCAAGCTGGCACGCGAAGGATGCGCAGGTGGTGAGGTAGCGATTTTCATCGGTCGGCTTGAGCAGGACAACGCCAAGCGCCGTCGGCAGGGATTCATTGACGGCCTCCTTGGTCGCGCCGCAGATGCCACGCGTTATGACGAGCCGGGCAAGGTGATTACTGAAGCGGGCTACACCATTGTCGGCACGTGGACGGATTCGTTTGACCGCGCCAAGGCAAAGGCGAACATTGAGGATGTGATGATCAAGCACCCAAAACTTGCGCTGATGACCGGCCTCTTTGAATACAACTCCACGCTGGCTGTTGAGGTGTTGAAGCAGACTGGCAAGCTCGGCACCGTCAAGTTGGCCGCGTTTGACGAGGGCGCCGAGGTGATCACCGCCATCAAGGACGGAAGTGTCCTTGGCACCGTCGTGCAAGATCCGTACGGCTACGGGTTTGAGAGCATCAAGCTCCTGCACGCGCTCAATCAGGGCGATATGTCAATGATTCCAGCGAACGGCATCATCAGCATTTCTGCCAAGGTGATTCGCAAGGACAACGCGGAGGCTTTCTGGAAGGACCTGAAGGCAAAGATCAAGGCTGGCAAGGAAGCCACCGCAAAGCCGTAAGGCGCTGTTGCAGCAGAGTCATGTGCGTGCACCACGGAGCCGCGCCCGCACCGAGATGATGCCTTCACGCCAAGGATGACGCTTTCACCAGGATGACGCACCCACACCAGGAACTTCTGCGCTGCCGAAACCTTGGCCGACGCTATGCGGGCGTGCCTGCGCTGGCTGATATTGAGCTCTCGGTTCGCGCGGGGGAAGTGCTAGCCATTGTTGGTGAGAACGGCGCCGGCAAGAGCACACTTCTCAAAATCCTCTCTGGAGTGATTCCCCCGAGTAATGGCAGTATGCAGATCGCCGACGCCGATGGTGTGTTGCGCTCGGTGCAGTTGCAGTCCGTGCGCGACGCAACTCGTGCAGGCATAGCACTGGTGCACCAAGAGTTGAATCTTGCTGAAAATCTGGATATCGCTGGATCAATCTTCCTGGGGCGCGAGCCGGCTCGCCTTGGATTTCTTGATCTCCACGCCATGCGCGCCAACGCTAGTAAGTGGCTCGCCCGTGTTGGACTGAACCTTGATCCAACAACACCGTGTGACGCACTGGCGATCGCGCAGCGGCAGTTAGTTGAGGTTGCCAAAGCGCTTTCGTGTGAGGCACGCATTCTCATCTTGGACGAACCAACTTCAAGCTTGAGCGCCCGAGAAGCGGATCGATTGCTTGAAATCATGGCGGATTTGCGTAACCAAGGCAAAGCAGTGATCTTTGTTTCACATCACCTTGATGAAGTACTCCGTATCGCAGATCGCGTGATGGTTCTGCGTGATGGCCAATGCACCGGCATCCTGGAACGCGGAACATATGACCGCGATTCGATTGAGCGACTCATGGTGGGACGTAGTATCGAAACGAATCAGCCACGCCCGGTACGCCAGGACGCCGCAGTGCGACTTCGTGTGACGGAGTTAGTTGGGGCCCATCACCGCAAGCAACCCATATCGTTTGCTGTGCGCGCTGGAGAAATTGTCGGACTGGCCGGGCTGGTCGGTGCCGGACGCACCGAGGTGCTTGAAGCGATTGCAGCGATCACCCCACATCATGGTCATGTGGAACTTGATGGCGCCCCGCTTTCTGGGAACACCGCGGCACGAGTGCGTCGTGGCGTGGCCATTGTGCCGGAAGACCGGGCCCGCAACGGCATCTTTGCTGCCGGTCACGTTTCTATGAATATGTCCTTGGCGTGGATCGATCGAAACAGTCGCGCGCGCACGGTGAATACCGCCGCCGAGCGCGCGATAGTTTCACAGATGATGGATCGCATGCAATTGCGACCCGCGGAGCCAAGCCGCCTTGTGCACACACTTTCTGGTGGAAACCAGCAAAAATCAGTGATCGGTCGATGGATGGCCATTGGCCCCGCGCTTCTACTTCTCGACGAGCCAACCCGCGGCGTCGATGTTTCGGCCCGCGCAGAAATTCACGCAGAAATTCGTCGTTTGGCCGACTCTGGAAGTTCGGTACTGTTTGCTTCCAGCGAGTTAGAAGAAGTGCTCATGCTTGCCGACCGAGTCATCGTCATGCACGATGGTGGCATTGCTGGAGAATTGACCGCGCACGAAGCCACTGAAGTCGCCATCATGCACCTCGCCACTGGCGGCGAACCCGCGCCCGCGCGCCCGCGCGGCACCGCTCACGAACACGGATCCGAGTACGGGACATCATCATGAAGAAGAGTCTTGGAATCCTTGGAATCTTCTTAGCGGTCTGTGTAGTGGCATCGGTATTCGGTCAGAACTTTCTGACTGGCTACAACCTAATGAATCTCACGCAGCGCACTTCGTTGTTTGCGATCATCTCGCTGGGTGCCGGACTGGTGATTATCACCGGTGGAATCGATCTATCGATTGGATCAGTCGTATGTCTGGCTGGCATCACAACGCCGTGGCTCTTGGTGGAGCACGGATGGTCGCCGTGGGTGGTGATTCCAGTAGTACTGATCGGCAGCGCCTTGATTGGACTCTTTCACGGCGTACTGATCACGCGTCTGCGTCTGCAACCATTCTTAGTAACACTGTGTGGCCTGCTCCTCTATCGCGGTGTTGCGCGGTGGATGACTAGCGACCAATCCCAGGGGTTTCAGGGTGAATTTGCAGGAGTCCGGTCCATTGCCCTTGCAAAGTTCCCCATTCCGGGGCTGGACACCTACCAACTGCCCGCCACGGTCATACCGCTCATCGTTCTCAGTGTGGCCATCGCGGTGTTTCTTCATCGCACCGTGTGGGGGCGTTGGCTGCTCGCTACTGGTCGCAACGAAAGTGCGGCACGCTATTCAGGCGTTCCTACCGCATGGCTCATCACCATGGCGTACGTGGCCTGCAGCTTGCTGGCCGGCGTGGGCGGCATGTTGTTTATCTTTGACATCGGCAGCGCACAGCCTTCAGACTTCGGAAACTTCTATGAGCTCTATGCGATTGCCGCCGCTGTCCTAGGCGGATGTAGTTTGCGCGGAGGTGAGGCAAGTGTGTTTGGCATTGTTATTGGAGCGGCAACCCTGCAAGTGTTGCGCACGGCCATCATCTTGCTGGGGCTCAGTTCACAGCTTGAGTTTGCCGTGATCGGTGCGGTACTTCTGATTGGCGTGACGACTGACGAACTCATCCGGCGATACTCAGTTCGCCGTTCTGAACGAAAGATTGCGTGATCAACACTATGAATGACACCCTCTCCACCTTTGCACCAATCGCTCCCATTGCCGCCTCGCTCACCATGGCAGCCTGCATGTTTGCATTCGTAACACCAGGATGCACGGGCGGTCCCGCCCCGGGCTCCATCACCAGTCAAGATTGGGGAACTGTCGATGGAAAGCCGGTGCATTTATGGACGCTGACAAACTCCACCGGGATGGCGGCGGATGTCACGGACTACGGCACCATCGTTGTTGCTCTCAAGGTGCCAGACCGCCAAGGAAAATTCATTGATGTGGTGCTCGGTCGCCCCAGTGCCGCCGATTACGTGGCACGTACCCAGTACTTCGGATGCACCGCCGGTCGCTGTGCCAATCGCATCGCTGGTGGCAAGTTCAGTATTGATGGAAGCCCTTACGTGCTGGCCACCAACAACGGACCAAATCACCTGCACGGTGGAACCAAGGGGTTCGACAAAGTGGTGTGGTCTGGAAGTGCCGCCATGACACCCGATGGACCATCGATCACCTTCAAGTACCGCAGCAAGGACGGCGAAGAGGGATACCCAGGAAATGTTGATGCAACGGTCATCTACACGCTGACGAACGCCAACGAATTGCGAGTGCGCATGTCTGCAACCACAGACAAACCAACCGTCGTCAACCTCGCGCATCACACATACTGGAACCTGAATGGGCAGGGATCTGGTTCGATCCTTGACCATGAACTCATGATCAACGCTGACCGCTATACGCCGGTCGACGCGACACTGATCACCACGGGTGATATCAAACCGGTCGCCGGCACGCCGCTTGATTTCCGCTCCGCGAAAGTAATCGGGAAAGACTTCGCCGAGCTTCCTGCCACCAAGGATGACCCCGGCGGCTACGACCACAACTTTGTCGTCAATGGCGCAGCGGGAACACTCCGAACCTGCGCGGTGTTACATAGCCCGAAGTCCGGAGTCACCATGACGGTGGCCAGTGATCAACCAGGAATTCAGTTCTACTCTGGCAACTTTCTAGAGGGCATTCCCGGCAAGAACGGGACAACGTACGGCAAGAATGATGCCTTGTGCTTGGAAACTCAAGCATTCCCAGACAGCATCAACAAGCAAGGCAAGCAAGGTTGGCCGGAGGTGGTACTGCGCCCTGGTCAGGTCTACCAACACACCATGGTGCATTCCTTCACCGCCAAGTGACGATTACTGCCATACGCCCTTTACAGGCGTTCCCAGGAATTCCGGAAGGCGACTGGCATCCATCGGGATGTTCCCTGACATAGCGGCCATGTCTTGCCCATCTTCTGCGAGCGTGAATCGCAGAAACTCACGAATCCCGTCTGGGATGTGTTGCGCATCCGTGGCAACAAAGACCAGATTGAGTGGGCGCGCAAGTGGATAGGTGCCATCACAAATCGCGGCGACGGTTGGCGCAATGAACGGCTGCCCCTCACCGATTGATAGCGGCACTGCCCGGGCGCGCGCTTGGCGATTTGCATAACCAGAAATTCCAACTGCTGTGGGGTACGCACAGCAAGCGTTCACAACCGACGATGGCCCAGGCTCGGTGTAGCGACCGATGGTGGTGATTTGCTCGCCGGGCATGCACCACTCAATGAACAGTTGCAGCGTTCCAGAAGTTGGACGTGGTACGTAGAGCGGCGGAAAGGTGTTACCGAGCGGCGAAGTTGGATCCAGTTCATTCCAGCGCATAATTGGCGCTTCGGTCATCGAGTGGGTGATCGAAAAGAGTCCGTTGCATTGTTCCTTGGTCATCCCGGCAATCGGATTGTCTGCGTTCACATAAACACACGCTGCACCGCGCGCGATGGGAACTACAAAGACCTGCTTGCCAGTGGCTTTACTAATGTCTGCGACTTCTTGCGCGGTGAGATCGCGCGCCACAGACGCCATGTCACAGAGTCCACCCTTGAGTGCCACAATTCCCTTTGACGAACCACCTTGGTCAACGTTGATCTTGACATCGGGATACACCACTTGATACGAGATGGAAATGTTGGAAAGCAACGGCCCCATCGTGTCCGAACCAACGATGCGCATGGCCCCAGTCATTGGTACGGCCCGTGGTGCATAGGACGGAAACCGTTCCACCATGGCAGAAAACTCTTCTGAATAGACGTCGCCCGATTCCGCCAAATCCTGCAGCGACTTGGCCAGTGCGTCACCTCCATTGATGAGCGCCTTTGGCACCAACCCGGTCATCGGCGC
>CAMDUB010000087.1 GCA_945878575.1 Phycisphaera mikurensis NBRC 102666
GTGGAAGAAGCGATCTTGGCGGACGCCTGGAGTCGTAGCGGACCAACCGGTGCCGACAAGGCGCTGGAGTGGTGTTCGAAGGTTGATGCACGCGTTGCTGCCGATGCCAAATCGGTACAGCCGAGCGTGGAATCTGCAGTCGCGCTCACGCGCGGTGCGGTGCTTTATGGAAAGGGCGATCTTGACGGTGCTTGCACGGCATTCGTGCGCGCGGCCCAACTTTCCAACAACAATCCAGCCGCTCTCAACAATGCCGCATATTTGCTCACCAAGGTTCGCAAGGACTACCCGCGCGCATTTGAATTGGCGACCCGAGCGGTACTGTTGGCTCCCGCGCAGCCAGACTATTTGGACACGCTGGGATTTGTCCTCTTGCAAATGGGGCGATTGCCAGACGCTGAGGATGCGTTGAATAAGTCAGTCGCCGCGTCACCCACCACCTCGGGATTGCTGCACCTTGCGCAGGTTCGTGCGGCGCAGGGGAACATCGGTGACGCTCGGCAGATCCTCGATCGTGCGCGGGCACGTCCGGCTGATCCAGATAGCACCAAGGACATTGAAGCGTTTGCTGAAACGCTCAAAGGTAAGTGACGGCATGGGGCCAACGACGCCCCCAGACAGTTGACGCTCGGGAACCATCCCTAGGAAACACTATGACCGCTGCGAATCCATCATCGACTCCATCCGCCGCCGCCCCGCGACCAGCTTCACCGGGCGGTGCGCCGCGTGGCGGACGACAACAAGCACCGACCATCGACCCCGTGCGCGTGCTGCGACAACACGCATGGCTGCTAGCGGGATCTGCGGGCGCCGGGCTCGTGCTCGGCGTGATTGCGCACTTCACCTGCTTGTTTTTGTATCCACTGTGGGGCGGCATGGTTCTCTTTGAGATTCGACCCGAAGTGACCGGCGCCAAGGACGCAGTCACCCGTGAAATTGTCCAGGATGAAGCGATCGCTCGACTCGGCCAGACTGAGTCGCAGAAGATGACATCCAAGTCAGTACTTGAAGCCGCGATGAAGGCGCCCGACATCGCTACCACGAAGTGGGGTCAGTACTACGACACCGTTGATGACCGTGTAAAGCAACTGGAAGACACCCTGCGGGTTGGTCACCGCCGTGGCACGCAGCTCTTCACCGTGACTTGGCGTACCTGGGATAGGAGTGACGTTCCCGTGGTGATGAATCGCGTGGCGGAAACGTACATGTCCATGCGCGAGAGTGAAGAGAATGAGCGGTCGGCACGCAGTAAGGCGCAGTTTGAAAGTAAGCGAGCTGGCGTTGAAGAGCAGATCCGTACGCTCAAGGCAGAAATCCAGGACTTCATTCGTAAGAACGGAATCACCGCCGGGCGCGAATCAGACCTTGCAGATCAGCGGTCCACGGAAAATCTGGCGCGCCTGCGCGACGACACGATCCGTGATCTGACCTTGGCGCAAGCGCGGCTTGATTCTATTGATCGAAAGATTACTGATCAGCGCTTTGAGGATGAAGACCGTCGCAATGCACTGGACGACCAGTCAATCCGTGCGCTGGAGCGCGACCTGCAACAGTTGCAGGTTGCCTTGCTTGCTTCGCGCGAGCGATTTGGCGAAGACCATCAGCAAGTCAAAGACCTCATGCAGCGCGAGGCCTCCGGGCGCGCGCGGCTTTCCGCGTCGATGAATGAAGCAATGTCCCGCAACTTGTTGGCGGACAAGATTAACTTCGCGCAGCGCGTGGTGGGCTTGAACTCGCTGGTAGAGAAGCAGACGCTGGACTTGACGACGGGGCAAAAGCGTCTTCAGGAACTCACCGCGCAGATCAGTGCACTGGATGCGTTGAAGGAACAGCTTGTTCAGAAGGAACTGGAACGCAATGACTTGCAGGACCTGATTTCACAGCTGGACTTGCTGCAGGCTCGTGAAGATGCACGTCGTGTGCGCTTGGTACAGCGCGCGAGCACGCCCAAGGAGCTTGACTTTCCGCAGCTGAAGTTCATGGTGCCCGGTGGCGCAGTGTTGGTGCTGTTGATAGTGGCGGGCATTCTGTTCCTGCGTGAATTCCTTGATCAACGCGTCAAGCAACCCAGTGACATCGCTGGCATTGGCGGGGCGCGACTTCTGGGTGTCATCCCTGATATCAGTGATGATCCGTCGAGTCCCAAGGCAGCGGAACTGGTGGTGACGGAACTTCCGGGTTCCACCACCGCCGAGATGTTCCGCCAGTTTGCATCGGCGGTTCGAAAATCAATGGACGCCAGCGGACTTCGTTCGATAGCGGTCATGACCCCGCATCCTGCAGGGGGCGCCACCACCACCGCGGTCAATTTGGCATTGAGTTTGCACGCGGCTGGTCGAACGGTGGCGATTGTTGATGCCAACCTACGGCGACCACGCGTTGCGTCGATCTTTGGCGTGGACCCAGATGCACCGGGTCTCAGCGACATGCTCGCTGGTAAGACCGTCGAGCCACACATGGCGCATGGCATTGCGATCTACGGACCAGGGACAGCGGACATTCGCGTGTATGAACGCTTGACCACGGATGAGATGCGTCGCTTGGTGGCGCGCCTCCGCGAGAAGTACCAAGTGGTGGTGGTTGATCTTCCACCGACCTTGGTTGCTGGAGAATCACTGGTTGTGGCCGATTGCTGTGACGCGGCCATCTTGGTGGTGCGCGCCATGCAGGATCAACGCGGCCTGGTCTCCAAATTCATCTACCAATTGCAGGAGACGCACGCCGTCTTGATGGGCACCGTATTGATGCGCCCAGAACACACGATCGGTGGCTACTTCAAGAAGAACGCTGAATTGATGGCCGAATACGCCAAGCCAGTGTCCGCGCAACCAGCCTCCACGGAGGCCAAGTCCTGACCCATTCACCCCCGAAAGCGGGGCATGGACTATGAGCGCAATTCAACCGGGGCGGCGCTTCCTAGTCACAGGTGGTGCGGGCTTCATCGGCTCGCACCTCTGCGAGACGCTGCTCGCCTCGGGCGGGCACGTCACAGTGGTTGATGATCTTTCGACCGGTCGACACTCCAACCTGCACGCCGCGCATGTCATGGGTGGCAGCAGGATTGAACTGATTGAGTCGACCGTCTCCGCGGCGCTGCCGTTGCTGACCGCGCGCCACTTTGATGCGATCTATCACCTCGCCGCAGCGGTTGGTGTGCGGCTGGTGGTGGAAGACCCCGCTCGAGCCGCCGAGACCAACATCTTTGAAACGGCGGCCATTCTGGCATTTGCCTCACGCACACGTACACCGCTGCTCTTTGCGAGTTCAAGCGAGGTGTACGGAAAGGGCATACGCACACCGTTCCAGGAAGATGATGACCTTGTCTTTGGTGCCCCCACTGTTTCGCGGTGGTCGTATGGTCTTTCCAAGGCGATTGATGAACAACTGGCTCTCGCCCACTCGCAACGTGATGGGCTTCCGGTAGTCATCGCGCGCTTCTTCAACACGGTTGGACCCAGGCAGCGCGGTCGCTACGGGATGGTGCTACCGCGGTTTGTGGCAGCAGCAGTGGCGGGACAGCCCATTCAGGTGCACGGTACCGGGCAACAAGTGCGCTGCTTCTGCGATGTGCGCGACGTTGCTGCAGCGCTACCAGAGCTTCTCAATCGCGTGGAGTGCCACGGTCGAGTCTTCAATGTGGGTGGAGATCGCCCGGTCACGGTTGAAGATCTTGCTGAACTGGTGATTCGCGTCACTGGCTCTACTTCAACGATCCAACACATTCCGTACTCGGAAGTGTTCGGAGCTTCATTTGAAGACTTGGCCATTCGCGTTCCAGATATCAGCCGCCTTCGGGCCGCTATTGGGTTTGAAGCGCACATTGCCCTGGATCGCACCATTCAGGATCTGATTGCTGAGCATGCTCGTGCTCCGGAGGCGGCAGCATGAATTGCATCTCCATGACAACGGCAGCGCGCCTTGATGGAGTGCTCTCGCTCTTGATGAATTCAATGCCTGCATTGCTTGCGAGTTTTGGGGCAACCGTGGTCACTGTTCCGATTGCGCGCTGGGTCGCACATAAGACGGGAGTAGTGGACGCACCGGATCAAGTGCGCAAACTGCACGGGCGAACCGTGGCGTACTTGGGAGGCGTTGGGGTCTTCATTGGCGTCTTTGTGGGCATCATTGTCAGTGCGCTGTTCTCGGGCGGAGATCTGTTGTCGCTTCCGCCCGTGCCATTTTCGGTAGTGCTGGGAATGATTGCCATTACCTTTACCGGGTTGGCAGATGACATCTGGAAATTTGATGCGCGCCTGAAGATCGCCGGCCAGTTGGTGGCTGCTGCGGCATTGGCGATAGATGACATCGGTATAAACGTGGCAACCGGTCTGCTGTCCCCAATCATTGGTAGCCCCGATGCAACCTTGATTGATATGGGTGGATTTGCCATTCAGAATGCCACGGTCTTCTATTGGGTCGGAACCGCGCTGGTGGCGGCGTTCGTACTTGGTGGCAGTAACGCCGCCAATTTGCTCGATGGCCTTGATGGACTTCTCTCTGGCATCACCGTGGTCATGTGCCTTGGGCTGCTCGCGTTGTCGCTATTGATTGTGTACGCATTGCCGCCCGATCTTTCCAATATCGGCGAACTCACGCGATCCATGGCCGGCGCGCGGGTGGTCTTGTGCTTGAGTCTCATGGGCGCGTGTCTCGGATTCCTGGTCTACAACTTCAATCCCGCCACCATTTTCCTTGGTGACGCTGGAAGCCTGCTGATCGGCTTCCTTTCCGTGACCATCATTATGACCTTTGCAAATCTGCAGCCGTTCAGCTGCCCGCTGGTCGTGCGCGCTGTTGCTGACAGCGTGCCGACCTTGCCTGGCATGCCCCCGGCTGTGCCTTTGCGTCCCGACGCTGGTTACGAAGGTCATTCCACGTTGCTCGTCATGTGTGGCTTGGCGATGTTCGGGCTACCAATTCTGGACACGGCACTTGCCATGATTCGGCGTCGGCGTGCTGGCGTTCCGTTCTCTACGCCTGATGCCAACCACTTGCATCACCGCGTGAAACGCGCGTGTGGAGATTCGGTTCGCAAGGCGGTGTGCGCGCTGTATGGGATGGAGTTTGGACTCGTACTCGTTGGTACCGCCACTGGTCTGTACTTACTTGGTCATGGCGGTCGATTGCTGTGGCCGTTCTTGTTCCTGGTGGGTGTATTCATTGTGTTGCTCGCTGTGGCAACGCGCGGTTCCGGCGCAACGCCAACGGGTGCACGCCGTGTGCCGCGCTCATTGGCGGCCGATGGCGCCAAGCGCCGAGCATGAGTAGCCCCGCTGGTCATCTTCCGGTCTTACTTGAATCGATCAGTGACTTGCTTGGTCCGCCCCCGGGCGGCACGGTGCTCGACTTGACTGCCGGGCGAGGTGGTCATGCCGAGGCCCTGGCGCGGGCAGCGGGCGCGGGCGGCCGAATCATGTTGTGCGACCTGGACGCCGGGAATTTGGCATTTGCCGAAGCCCGGGTCCGAAGCATCGCGGGTACGGAGGTTCGCTCCATGCACGGTTCATTTGCCAATGTGGACCGAGCCATGCTGGCGGCCGGGTGGGCTGCCGACCGCATCTTGGCGGACCTGGGGTTTGCCAGTACGCAGATGGATGACCCGACTCGCGGTTTTAGCTTCCAGAACGATGGCGCCCTCGACATGCGGCTGGATCTCTCCCGCGGCGAGACGGCGGCCGATCTGCTGGCCCGAATGTCTGAATCCGCCCTCGCTGACGCGATATTCCAACTTGGCGAGGACCCGTTTGCCCGTCGAATTGCTCGGACCATTGTGGAACGCCGGAGCAGGGCGCCGTTCCGGACCACGCACGAGCTGGCCATCGCCGTGAGCGCGGCCTATGGGCCCAAGGCGCGCGAGAGCCGCATGCATCCCGCCACGCGGACCTTCATGGCGCTCCGCATCATGGTCAACGACGAATTGGGCGCTTTGCGAAGCCTTCTTGAGGCATTTCGAGCGACTGCCAGCAACTTTCCCAGCATCACCTGGCTCAAGCCCAAGGCTCGAATGGGGGTCATTTCGTTCCACAGCCTGGAAGACCGACTGGTGAAACACGCGTTTGTGGAGTGGGAAACAGCCGGGCTTGGCCAGCGTGTCACCCGAAAGCCGGTGGAGGCGACCGACGCCGAGTTGCGCGCTAATCCGCGGGCTCGGAGTGCCAAGTTGCGCGTCTTTGAATTTGCTTCCGAAATCGGCGCTGTGCGCTGATGAATTTCCGCTTTCCCTGCCGATGAACTCGATGGCGTGCAGCCATCGGGTGGCATGCATTGCCGCAACGGATTTCGGCTTAATTCAGCCAAAAAGGTACGTAATGACTCGTGAGAACAAGCTGGCCCTCGTCATCGGTTTCGGACTCATGCTCTTTGTCGGGATTCTGGTCTCCGACCATTTCTCGGCGCAGCGCTTCGATCCAGCGACCGTCGCGCAGGTCGAGGATGCGGCAGGTGTTGAAACCATTCAGCTTGATGCCTTCAGCAAGGACGCACTGGTCGCCCAAGGCGGCGGCGTGGATCTTGCCACCGATGGCGCCAGCGCGCTGCCCGATGCAACCGAACTGACTGGCGGCGAGCAAATCACTATCGATCCGGCTCCGCTGACCGTCGAAGTCGCCAAGGCCGACGGGACGCCAGTGCGTTTCCACAAGGTTCAAAAGGGTGAGACCTACTGGTCGATCGCTGCCCGCGAGTACGGCGACGGCTCGCTCGCCAACAAGCTTCAGGAATACAACAAGGCTGTTGGTCCAAACGCTGCGAAGTTGTCGCTTAACTCTGACCTTCGCATTCCTCCCATCGAAGTGCTGAAGCCTGGTGCGACTGCGCAGACGGTTGTTGATGGCGCAGTGGCGCAGGTCACCCCAAAGGCACCAGTCGCTACTCGGGTTGCCGCGACGTACAAGATTCAGAAGGGCGACACTGCGTACGGCATCGCTCAGAGGAAGGGTGTCAAGGTTGCCGAACTGCTCAAGCACAACGGCATCAAGGATCCTGCCGCGCTCAAGCCAGGGCAGACGCTGAAGATTCCGACCAAGGGTTGATTGGTTGATGGGTTGATGGGTCGGAGGTTTGCTGACCCGATGACTGGTCGTGTCGAGTGTCCCGATCACTGATGGATTGATGGCCTCACAGAGCATTGCCCGTTATGCGCCTCTTCTCCAAGCTCTTTCTGATCATGCTTGCTCTCGGCGCGATGGGCCTCGGCCTGCTTGCGCTCCGGCAGCAACGCTATGAAGTCTCCAACGAGA
>CAMDUB010000088.1 GCA_945878575.1 Phycisphaera mikurensis NBRC 102666
AGCACCAAGACGCGATCGCCCGCCCGCGCTTCTGATGCCATAGCAACCGCTGAAGCATTCACGATCGGCACCCGCGTGGAAATCATCGGGTCGAAGACCGGAAGCGGTCGCGGATCATTGGTGCTTGCCATACCGACGGCGGTCTGTACATCCGCGGGATACTCAAACCCAGTGACCGGACTGAAGATGCGCGCGTGTGCACCCATGAGCGTCGGACCCATGGATCCAGTGGGGATGACGAACCCTTCCAAGACGAATCCGCGGAATGCCATCGCCATGGTGAAGGCGACGGTCAATGACATCAGTGTTCCAACGATGTCAGTTTCTGGCTTGTCTTCGCTGGTGTTCTTCTGCGGCACGTTCATCACA
This sequence comes from Phycisphaera mikurensis NBRC 102666, assembly GCA_945878575.1. GTDB lineage: Bacteria > Planctomycetota > Phycisphaerae > Phycisphaerales > SM1A02 > UBA966. Next base: position 370 of record CAMDUB010000088.1, read on the forward strand.
ATGAATCGTATCGGGGAACACGCGCGTGGCGGTCGAGTGCTGCTTCAGCTTGGTGACTGGCCTGACGGTCCGCCACTGGGGCCGCCGCTCGGTCCGCTGTTTGGTCCGCCGCTTGGCGCGCCACCTTGCCCGCCACCCTGCGCGCCGCCCTTGCCACGACCGCGACGACGTCGACGCTTCTTTGGACCAGTCGTCGATGGTTGTTCCGGCGAGCCAGCGTTCGAGCCGGTTCCGGAGAGGGGTGCTGCAGGATCCAACGGCTTCATCGGCGCGGACGAATTTCCACGCGTTGGCGCTGGGTTGGTCGCATTGGCAGGCGAGGACGAGGACGCGGAAGACGCCGATGGCGATGACGGCGAGGGCGCCGACGACGGCATCCGCGGCGCTGACTCCGCGCGTTTTGCTGCGTCCTTAAACGTGCTCTGCTGTGCGTCCTTTGGAGCGCGATTGTCCGCTGTCCGCCCCGCGCCACCTGTGCGCCGCGCTACATCTTCGCGGCGCATGCCACGGAATGGATCGGGCTGCGCAGCGGGCTGCGGGCATGCATCTTCCGGCAGAAGTTCTTCCACTGGCACAGCAATATCAACACCGTTGTGATCAAGGCGCACCAGCACCAATTGCACCAAGATCTTCGAGTCGATGACCGTGCCTGGACCTTCACTGGTTCCAACGCGACTCTTGTTCTTTGGCAGCCGCTTCTTCAGTTCGTCGTAGGTCTGATCTTCGTAGCGGAGGCAGCACATCAGGCGCCCGCAACGGCCGCTGATCTTCAGTGGATCAAGCGATGCCTTCTGCGTCTTGGCGCTCTTCATGCTCACCGGCATCAAGACCTTCAAGAAATTCTTGCAGCAGCAGTGTTGACCGCACTTCTCGTAATCAGCAGTGAGCCGAGCTTCATCTCGAGCGCCGATCTGATGCATTTCCACGCGCGCACCAAAGCGACGCGCCAATGCAGGCACCAGCTCACGAAAGTCCACGCGCTCTTCGCTCAGATAGTGCACTGTGACATGTTCGCCACCAAGGACCGGCTCCACTTCCACGATCTTCATCGTGAATCCCATGGACTTCGCCTCAGCACGAACGGCATGCAGTTCAGTGTCCATGAAGCGGTCGCGCATGGCGGACCACGCATTCATGTCTTCCACCGTTGCCACGCGCAAGATCCGCCCGTTGGTGTGGAACGGGTAATCCTTGCCACCCGAATTGTCCACATATTCAAGCATTTCATGCCGACTGATGCTCTTGGAACAACCACTGTTGGGGCAGGTGGTGGTGAGCATCTCCGTGATCTCAGTGCCACGATGCGTGCGCGCAACCATCCGGCTTCCACAGCCAGGCTTCGCTGAGCCGTCGTAGGGATATTCGCCAATCAACTTGATCGATCCGAACTTCACCACAATTGACGAAGGCGCTTTGAGACGTGCATACACCTCTGCGTCAGTCATGGCGTCCCGGTGAGCGGGATCGGCATCGCGTTCAAACATTGGCAGTGGGAATATGGACATGAATAGTGCCTAAGTAACTCGAACGGTTTTCAGGCGTAAGACCGAACAGATTCGCACGTGCACACCAAATTGCGATCGCCGTACGGATTGTCAACGCGACCCACTGGTGGCCAGTACTTCCACGAGCGAAGCCAGGTGGCTGGATATGCAGCCTGCTCACGAGTGTACGGGCGCGTCCACTCAGTGGCAGTCACCACCGCAGCGGTGTGCGGCGCGTGCTTCAGTGGATTGTTGTCCTGCGGCCATGCGCCCGTTTCGATCTGCCGAATCTCTTCGCGAATAGCGATCAGCGCGTCGCACATGCGATCGCATTCCGCCTTGCTTTCACTCTCGGTCGGTTCGATCATCAAAGAGCCAGCCAGCGGCCAACTCATCGTGGGTGCGTGGAATCCGAAGTCCATCAGGCGCTTTGCAACATCATCAGGCTTGATACCCACACTGACATCGAACGGACGCAAGTCAATGATGAACTCGTGCGCGCATCGACCGTTGTTGTTGGTGTAGACCACTGGGTAGTGATTCTCCAACCGCTTTGCCATGTAATTGGCGTTGAGAATGGCTACTTCCGTTGAACGCCGCATACCTTCCGCGCCCATCATGGCGATGTACATCCAGCTGATAGTGAGAATGCTGGAGCTGCCATACGGAGCCGCACTGATTGGGCCGATCGCATGTTTGCCAGCTGTGAGCGGGCGCAGAACCGGATGGCCGGGCAGGAAGTCTGCCAGTCGCGCTACGACGCCGATCGGACCCATGCCCGGACCGCCGCCGCCGTGCGGAATGCAGAACGTCTTGTGCAGATTCAAGTGGCATACGTCTGCACCGATATCGCCTGGTCGCGTGATACCAACCTGCGCATTCATGTTGGCGCCGTCCATATAGACCAGCCCGCCGTTGGCGTGAACGATGTCACACAATTCGCGGATGCGATCTTCGAACACGCCGTGCGTACTTGGATAGGTCATCATGCAGGCGGCAAGATCCTTCGCATGAAGTTCTGCCTTCATCTTGAGATCGGCGATGTCAACGTTGCCATCAGCGTCACTGTCAACCGGGACAACAGTCATCCCGGCAATCACTGCGCTCGCCGGATTGGTTCCGTGGGCGCTATCGGGAATCAAGCACACCGTTCGAGCCTTGTCGCCGCGGTGGTGGTGGTATGCGCGAATCACCATGAGACCGGCGTATTCGCCTTGCGAACCAGCGTTTGGTTGCAAACTGACGGCGGCGAAACCGGTGACTTCGCACAGCCAAGTCTCGAGCGTGCGGAACAGATCCGCATAGCCCTTCCACTGATCAGCGGGGGCAAACGGATGAATCTTGCCAAAGCCGGGCCAGGTGACTGGCATCATTTCGCTGGTGGCGTTCAGCTTCATGGTGCATGAACCAAGCGGAATCATGCTGTGAACCAGGCTCAAATCCTTGCTTTGCAGCCGCCACAGGTAGCGAAGCATTTCGTGTTCGCTGTGGTACTGGCTGAAGATCGGCTGCTGCATGAACGTGCCAGCGCGCGCAAAGGTGCCAAGGTTGGATGTCTGAATGGTGCGTGCAACATCGGCAACTTTCGGAGCAGGCTTACCAGTGCCGGTAGCGAAGATGTCAATCACATCTTGAATGTCAGCGGGAGTGACGGTTTCATCAAGCGTCACACCGAGCGTTCCATCCGCATAGGTGCGGAAGTTGATCTTCTTCAAAGCAGCTGCAGCCAACACACCTTGTTGCGTGGCGCCACCGCCAAGTTTGACGCGCACGGTGTCAAACCACGCGTGTGTTCCACAATCGTGACCAAGCGTGCGCAGCGCAGCCGCGAGCGTATTGGTGGCAAGGTGGACGCGATTGGCGATCGCCTTCAGTCCTTCGGGTCCGTGCCAGGCGCCGTACATACCCGCGATGACCGCAAGAAGTACCTGCGCGGTGCAGATATTGCTGGTGGCACGCTCGCGCTTGATGTGTTGTTCGCGCGTCTGGATCGCCATACGCAGAGCTGGTGCGCCGGTGGTGTCGCGGCTCATGCCGATCAACCGACCGGGCATCCGACGCACGTGTTCGGACTTCGTTGCGAAGTATGCGGCGTGTGGACCACCGAAGCCCATCGGTACGCCGAATCGCTGCGCGCTGCCAACCACTACGTCGGCGCCCCATTGGCCGGGCGGGGTCAGTAGGCACAGCGCCAGCGGATCTGCTGCCACCACTAACAGCGCGCCGGCGGCATGCAGAGTGGTTGCAAAGTCCTTGTAATCATGGATTTTTCCGCTGGTGCAGGGGTACTGCACCAGGCCGCCGCAGAAGGTTCCGTCGGTCACGGTGGCGTTCGATGGCTTACCGATGACCAGTTCAATTCCGAGACCGGAAGCGCGCGTCTCCACCACCGCGATGGTTTGCGGATGGCAATCTTCGGCAACAAAGAAGCGCTTCTTCTTCTGCCCGCTCGCGGAGTAGCAGAGGCTCATTGCTTCTGCAGCGGCGGTGCCTTCGTCAAGAAGCGACGCGTTGGTCACTTCCATGCCGGTGAGTTCGCACACCATGGTCTGCCAGTTCAAGAGTGCTTCCAAGCGACCTTGGGCAATCTCTGCTTGGTATGGCGTGTACGCCGTGTACCAACCTGGATTTTCAAGGACGTTGCGCAGAATCACCGGCGGGGTGATGGTGTCGTGATAGCCCATTCCCATGTACGTGCGCCACACCTGATTTCGGTCAGCGAGCGTTTGCAACGCAGCAAGGGTCTCGGCCTCGCCGCGCATGGCGAACTTCTGGCCATTGGTTGGATCGGTGATGTCCAGCTCACGGCGGAGACGGATGCCCGCTGGAATTGCTGAATCAATCAACTCTGCCATCGAAGCGCAGCCGAGCAGCGCAAGCATCTCGGTCTCTTCAACCGAGGTGGTTCCCAGATGACGGCGCGCGAATGTATCGAGCGGGTCGAGGGGACCAGGAATGTTGGCGGCGGTAGTGACGGCCTTTGAGGAAGTCTGCATCGATGTCATCGGAGTGGTGATGTGCGGGGCGCCAAAGCGCAGGGACCAAACAAATTGGGGTACGCGCCGCGCAAGTACGCGCGCGGCGCAGCCCAAGCCCTGAAGTATAGGAGGGTGGTCAGCCGCGACTGATCAGCGCGAACGGGCTGGAATAAAGTGAAAGTGTGGCTCAACCGGGCTGTGGTGGGTACGGATGAGCCGCATATTGCCCAGATGTGGCGCTGAGCGGGGTATGAGCGGCGCCTCGGGCGGACCCGGTGCGTCCCCGGGTGCGTCCCCGGGTGCGTCGGGTCGAATGACGGCGAATGACGGCGTGAGGGCGTGACGGCGTGACGGCGTGACGGCTCGAAGGCGCGCAAGGGCACGTGCGTACGCACGAGGGCCCGGCGCCGGAACTTCAGACGGTTTCCGTGTCGATCAATTCTGGCTCGCCTTCTGAGCCACTGAGCGGCGGCAAGAGCAACGCGGCTTGCTCCGATGGAAGCTCCTGAACGCCTCGCAATTTCTTCTCGATCGCGCGGGTTCGCTTGCCAGTGTCATCAAGCGTGTTGGTTGCACTCGCGAGCTGCTTGCGAACCTTGTCCAAGACATCGCCAAAGCGACCGAATTCCGTCTTCACGGCGCCCAGCAAATTCCACACTTCGCTTGAACGCTTCTCAAGTGCCAGGGTGCGGAAGCCCATTTGCAGACTCTGCAAGATGGCGGAAAGCGTGGTTGGACCAGCAAGCACCACGCGATGCACGTGGTTCAGTTCGTCCGCAAGCCCGGGGCGGCGGAGCAATTCGGCGTACAGACCCTCGGTGGGTACAAAGAGAATCGCAAAGTCCGTGGTGTGCGGCGGATCGATGTACTTGCTGCGAATGTCCTTTGCGAAACCACGCACAGCGTCAGCGAGCGCTTTCTGTGATTTCTCAACTGCTTCCTTGTCGGCGCAATCTTGCGCGTCAAGCAGGCGCTCGTAATCATCCTTTGGAAACTTTGCGTCGATTGGCAGCCAGAGCGGCATGCCAGCATCACCCGACGGCCCAGGCATTCGCACCGCAAATTCCACGCGTTTATTGCTGCCCGGCGCGGTCTCCACATTGCGTGCCAGTTGATCAAGCGTGAGAAATTGCTCAAGGATTGATTCAAGTTGCACTTCACCAAGAATGCCGCGCGTCTTCACATTGGTGAGGGCGCGCTTGAGGCCGCCAACGTCCGCCGCCATGGCTTGCATTTCACCCAGACCCTTATGCACCAATTCCAAGCGTTCGCTGACAATCTTGAACGCGCCATCGAGCCGAGCGGTCAGGGTTGCCTGGAGTTTTTCGTCCACGACATTTCGCATTTCATCAAGCTTCTTCTGATTCTCTTCCCGCAGGGCGGTGAGTTGCGCTTGCGTTGTGTCACGCACTTCCACCAGCTGCACTCGCGTGGTTTCGCGGGATTCCGTGAGTTGCTTATCAAGCGAGGCGCGGGTTGCATCAAGGCGGAGGAGCGTCGTTTCAAGTTGCACTGCAAGATTCTTGCTGACTTCCGTGCGCAGTGTGGTGGCCGCAGTCAATTGATCATCGCGCGCCAAGCTGATCAGTTTGGTCAGTGCGTCGCGCGTTGTTGTCTCGCTGAGTCGCAACTCTTCGCGCAGGCGTCTTTCCATCACACCGATCGATTCACCGAATCGATGTAGTTCGGTCAGAAATGATTCGTGTGCCTTGAGAACCACGTCGGCGTCGGCACTGGTGTTGCTGCCGGAAGCGCGACGCAGCAAGACAAATGCAGCGAGTGCCAGAGTGAGCACGATGTTGACAATAATGAGCGCGGTTTCCATGGGCGTCTTTCGAGTGACTTGCGGCGAAGCGTGGAGCTCCGGACGGGTGCATTGTCCCTGATCTTGCGGAGAATTAGTTCGTGGTTATCCGCGGTCCGGGCTGGCTGATAGGCGCGCTACTGGGCTGAAATGGGGTCCAGGGGTTTGGGCCGACGGCGAATGCGGGTGCGTTTTCCATGTTTGGAATCATCGTCCACGTGGGTGAAGCAGTTGTTTCACCCGGATGGTGGATGATTCCACTCGTTCGAGGCTCTTCCGGGGGGCATCGAAAAACATTTCACGCGCCCGACGTGGTCGCCTAACCTCTTTCAGGAGACATATGACGCCGAACCCAAACGCACGCGCAAAGTTGTATCTGAACATCCGGTCACACCTCCGTGACTCGGGCTTGAAGTTTTTTGAACGTGCGCGCGAGCGGCAGTTTCTACTCCTGATGCGCAGTGATGCACTGACGCTTCATCAGTTGATCACGATCCACAAAGACGGAATCAAGTTTCGAATTGAGACCAAGCTTCCACTGGTAGTACCTGCGCATCGCCGGGTTGCAGTGCTTGAGCTTGCGGCGCG
>CAMDUB010000089.1 GCA_945878575.1 Phycisphaera mikurensis NBRC 102666
ATGGCCTGTGGGTCTGTGATGGTCACATCATCGAACGTCGCGCCCACCACATCACGCCCTTCAGTGAACAGATAAGCACGCACCATGGCTGGCCACGTCACAAATTCAGCGCCAGTGAAATGCTCACCCGCATCGTCCTTCGCGGCGCCGATGGCGCGGGCGGTGGCGATGAAGTCATCCCAGGTCCAATCGACTTTCGGCAGCGGCACGCCCGCCTTCTGAAACAGGTCTTTGTTGTAATAGAAACCAACCGTTGTGAAGTCCTTGGGAATACCCCACAGCGTGCCGCGTCCGGCAGTGAGGCCGTCATAGCGGAATGCATCAACCACTTGCGGATAGAGCTCAGCGATCTTCAGTGCACCCGGCTCCGTTGACGCGGTATCTGCAGCAACGAAGCGGTCCAGCGGCTCCATCAGTCCAAGTGCTGCAAAGCTGGGGATTCGTTCATTGCCAACGTAGAAGATGTCCGGCGGTTCGCCGGCGGCCATCATGGTTTGCAGCTTCGTATAGAAACTGCCGGCGTCGCCCGGATTGATCCGCTTGACGTGAAGCCCCGGATTGGCAGCCTCAAATGCGCGCAGGCTCGACTCCACAATGTCGTCCTCCTCCGGTCCACCTTCGCCCGACCAATGCAACACGGTCAGGGTGGTGCCGCCCGTATCGGCCCGCGTTCGTCCCAGTTCACGCCAGCCAACCCGGGCAAACGCCCAAACAATCAACGCAACCGCGGCCACACCGAGCGTCCAACGCACGGTGATTGCAACTATCCTTGACAAATTCACCGCGATGCCGTCACGCGCCATGAAACAGAGAATAGCAACCACACGACCGGCACTCCTCATGCGCGCAGCCCTGCTCCGGGCGCTGTCGGCATGCACCACGATGGGTATTGCGGGTGGTGCGCGTGCAGCCGAGGTCGTGTTTCCTCCGGCATTTCCGAGTGCGGTTGCGTCAGGCAGTCAATCGGACAGCCGTGTTCCAACCGGCATGCGTGCCGAACCGCTCGCAGACGGGCGTTGGCGAGTGACGTTCACGCTCGCGGCCGCGCACGCGGTCAACGCGCAGTCAGCAGCAGTGGCTGGAGATTTCACTGGCTGGCAAGGGCAAGCAGTGGCCATGACGCGCGCCTCTGACGGCAGCTTTTCGGCAGTCATCGATGTTCCGCCTGGAACTCGCCGCTACAAGTTCATCGTGGATGGCACACGTTGGATTGCTGATCCCGCCAATCCGCGCGGCACGGACGACGGCAACAGCGGAAAGAACTCCGTCATTGATCTTGGCCCGGAAGTGGCGCTCGATCCTTCGCTCGCTCGTCTCGGAGACGGCGCCATAGAAGGTGCTGCGTTCCGCCACAGTCCCAATCTCCCCTCGGACCGTGAGCCTGTGGCCGACGCATGGCATGTACGCGCCCGAACGCTCCGCGGTGATGTCGAGCATGTGGACTTGTATTGGAAATCGCCCGCCCCTGCAGCGCCCGCTGCGCCAGGGATCCCCGCGGCTGCCGCCGCTACCACCGCTGTCACCACGGGTCACTTCCCGATGGCTCACGTCGGCACCCGCGGGCCGTTTGATATCTGGGATGCCGTACTGCCCCTGACGGGCAACCGCACAATCGCGTACACGTTCGTAGCAAAGGATGGTCAATTGTCTGTGAGTGATCCCAACATCTATTCCCTCGATATCACCTCCGCCTCACCTCTCCGCACTCCGGCATGGGCCAAGGATGCGGTCTGGTACCAAGTCATGGTGGACCGGTTTCGTAACGGCACCACCAGCAACGATCCCAACGGAACCATTCCGTGGACACACGATTGGTACAAACCGTTCGGCGCTGAAGGCAATGACGGGCAGACCTTCTACAAGCACTTTGTCTTTGGTCGATCGGGTGGCGGCGATATCGCGGGTCTGCGCTCAAAACTGCCGTACCTCCGTTCGCTTGGTGTGAATGCGCTGTATCTGATGCCGATGTTTCAGGCCAGCACTCCGCATAAATACAACACCACCAACTACATTCACGTAGACGAACACTTTGGAACCAAGGGCGATTACGCGCCAGCCGCCGCGAAGGAAGACATCCTTGATCTGGCAACGTGGACGTTCACGCCCACAGACAAAGCATTCTTAGACTTCATTCGCGAAGCCAAAGCAATGGGATTCCGCATCATCATCGACGGCGTGTTCAATCACTGCGGTACGGATCATCCGGCATTCCAAGACGTGAAGCGCCATGGCAAGGACAGCAAATTTGCCAGTTGGTTTGATATCCCTAGTTGGGATCCATTCAAGTACGAAGCGTGGTGGGGCTTCAGTGAATTACCTGTATTTCGCAAGGATCCTGAGCATGGTCTCGCCGCGGAATCAGTCCGCAAGCATCTCTTTGAAATCACTCGGCGCTGGATGGACCCGGATGGGGACGGTGATCCAAGCGACGGCGTTGATGGCTGGCGTCTTGATGTTCCCAACGAAGTTCCGCTGCCATTCTGGCACGAGTGGTGCAAGTACGTTCGGAGCATCAATCCGGATGCGTACATCGCCGGTGAAATCTGGGAGCGCGCCGACCAATGGCTGGATGGCAAAGCATTCGATGCCGTCATGAATTACGAATTTGCAAAGCCGCTGGTGCGATGGGTCATCGACCGCACCAACAAGATTACGCCTACCACGTTGGACCGTTCACTTGCGGAACTGCGCTTGGCGTACCCCGCGGAATGCACCTACGCCATGATGAACTTAGTAGATAGTCATGACACCGACCGCGTTTCGAGCATGGCAAAGAATCCCGATCGCATCTACAACCAGAAGAATCGCGAGCAGGAAAGCGATCCGTACGACGCCAGCAAACCCGGTCCCGCCGACTATGCAAAGCAGCGCTTGATGGCGCTTGTACAAATGACCTACGTTGGTGCACCAATGATTTACTCTGGTGATGAAGTTGGCATGTGGGGATCCAACGACCCAAACAACCGCAAACCAATGGTGTGGGATGACCTTGGCGTCTATCAAGATCCGCAACAAGCCGTTGATAGCGCGCTCCTTGACCATTACCGAACCGTGATCGCCTTGCGTAACGCGCATCCCGCATTGCGCACTGGCACGTTCCGTACGGTCCGCACCGACGACGCGCAAGACGTCTGGGCCTTTGTGCGCGCCGGGCATGGCGAAGAGCTGTTGGTTGCATTGAACGCCTCCGATCGACCCGCCACCGTCTCGTTTGCAGATCTTGGTGACGGTTGGCAGGACGTCTATGGAACGCCAGGAATCGTCGACAATGGAATGGTCTCCGCCACTATTCCTGCGGTCGGCGGCCGTGTCTGGCACCGACGCATCAAGTGAGTATTTCAGCATGAAGCCGCGCACGAGTCATTCCACCATTCCCGCCATCTTCGCGCGGCGCCGCGCCGGCACGCTCTTGCATCTTTCATCGCTGCCGGCACCGCACGGAGTTGGCGACCTTGGGCCAACGGCGCATGAGTTTGCACGTTGGTGCGCAGCGGCGGGGCAGTCGGTGTGGCAAATGCTTCCGGTGGGTCCAGTCGGGGCGGGCAATTCGCCGTACGCCAGCACTTCCAGTTTCGCGGGCGAGCCGCTCTTCATCAGCCTGGATCTCCTGGTAGAGGAAGGTCTTCTTTCGCGGGCATCGCTTCGCCCACGCCGCGGAGAACCCATCGTGAGCGCCGACGGTCCAGTGAATTGGACAGCCGCGCGACGCTTCAAAGAGCCTCGATTGCGCGAGGCCTACCAAGCGCAACGTCGTCAGTCGCGTGGCGTACCGACCGCACTGCGCGCCTTCGAACGCCAACATTCCCCGTGGCTTCCTGGATGGTGCCGCTTTGCGATGTCGCAGCGCGGCGCATCGCCGGACCCCACGTATCACATCTGGGTGCAATGGGAATTTCAGCGGCAGTGGAACCTTCTTCGGGCGCGCTGTGCGGCATTGAATGTGCTGCTCTTGGGCGATGTCCCGATCTTTGTGCCACTTGATTCCGCAGACGTCCAAGATAATCCGCGCCTGTTCCGCCTCGACCGCAGCGGTCGCCCCGAAGTGGTGACCGGAGTTCCGCCCGACTGTTTCAGCACCACCGGCCAACTGTGGGGTCATCCGCACTACCGATGGAGCGAGCATCGTCGCACCGGATTCGCGTGGTGGATTGCGCGCATTGCAGCCAGTCTCGCTCGCTTTGACGCGCTGCGCATCGATCACTTTGTTGGGTTCGTTCATGCCTATGAAATCTCCGGCACGGCACGCACCGCGCGTCGTGGTACGTGGCGCCCAACGCCCGGCGGAGAATTACTCAACGCCGTTGAACGCGCGTGCGGTCGACTCCCGCTGGTTGCTGAGGACCTTGGCGCCGTGACCCCGGCCGTCACTGCGCTGCGCGAGCGGTTCGGTCTGCCCGGCATGAAGCTTGTGCACAACGCCTTCTACGGACCGGCAAGTACCGACCTTCCGTGCCTACATCCGCTCGACTGCGTGGCGTACCCCGGCACGCATGACAACGACACCACGGTCGGCTGGTGGCGATCGCTCCCCGCGGCCGCCCGGGCCCGCTACGCCTCCTACGTGGGCGCTGCGTCGCCCCTTGAAGCGCGCCGGACGCTTGCCCACTCCATGGTGCAAGCCACGCTGCAGAGCCCGGCACGGACGGCGATCGTGGCCATGCAGGACCACCTGGGGCTTGACCGTTCCGCCCGCATGAACGTGCCCGGAAAGGGCACCAATCAGTGGCGCTGGCGCATGGCCCCGGATGCACTCCGTGGGCTCGATACCACTACGATGCGCCATTCGGCGTTTGCGACCGCCCGCGTGTGACGCTGGCGCCGCGCGCCTGACGCTGGACCCTACTTATGTCACCACGCCGTGCCACGCCGCGCATCTCTGATCCGTTCGGGACCCTCGACTCCCTCAATGTTCTGGCGCATGACTGCTGGTTCAGTTGGAACGAGATTGGCCAGCGTCCGTTCGCTGCGCTCGACCCCGTGATGTGGGAGTCGTGCAAGCATTCGCCCAGCGGCGTCTTGACGGGCATCGACCCCGCCATTCTGGAAGCCAAGATCGCTGACGAGCGATTCCGTGCACTCGTCTCTGACGCCGTGGATGCCCGCCGGAGTTACTACGAGACCGCATCGTGGTACGAGCAAACCTACGCGGCTGAAACACCCGGGATGCGGATCGCTTACTTCTCAAGCGAGTTTGCCATTCACGAAAGCATGCAGCAGTACGCCGGCGGACTCGGAGTCTTGGCCGGCGACCATCTGAAGAGCGCATCGGACTTGGGCATCCCACTCGTGGGCGTTGGGCTTCTCTATCGGCAGGGCTATTACCTGCAGGAATTCCGCGGCGATGGCAGTACCCGCGTACTGCACCCAAACTACGACTTTGACCGTTGGCCGATCATTGATACGCGCGCACACGTTGACGTTCCGATTGGCCCCAATCTGGTGCGCGCCAAAATTTGGAAACTGCAGGTAGGTCGCGTTCCGCTCTACCTGCTTGACGCAGACATCCCAGAGAATCGCAAGCGTGATCGTCTGCTGACCAACGCGCTGTATCAGGGTGAACCTGAACTCCGTATGCGTCAGCAGGTACTGCTTGGCGTCGGTGGCATCTTGGCGTTGGCAAAGATGAAGGAGAAGACCACGGTCTTCCATCTCAACGAGGGTCACGCTGCATTTGCCGGCTTGAAGCGCCTTTCGCAACTGGTTTCACGAGGCATGACTCTTGATGCCGCGGTGCAGCGCGTTCGCCAATCCACTGTATTCACCACGCATACCCCAGTGCCAGCCGGCCACGATCGCTACGACGTAGAGATGTGTTGGAAAGCACTGCGGCGCCCACTCCGCAACGCTGGGTTCACGCAGGAATCGTTCGCGCAATTCGGGCGCGAGCGCCCGGGCAGCGGTCCCATCTGCATGACCGTGTTGGCGCTCCGGCTTGCCGAGCGCGTCAACGGCGTCTCCAAGTTGCATGGTCGCGTCAGCCGCGAAATGTGGACCGAGGTGTTTGGTCGCCCTGCGGCAGACGTTCCGATCGGCAGCGTCACCAATGGCATTCATATTCCCACCTGGATCGCCCCTGAGGCGCGCTCCTTCTGGCGCCGCTCGGTTGGCATCGATATTGGAAATTCATCGCCGGACGCCAACCCATGGGCGGCGGTCCCGTCCGTTGGACGCTCCGACTTCTGGGCAATGCGCTGCGCACTGCGGCACAAGTTGGTCGGATTCGTGCGAACGCGCCTGCGCCGCCAGGCCATGGCGCGCGGCGAAGGCCCGCTCGACCTCATGTGTGCGGGCGAAGCATTCCGCGACGATGCCCTCACCATCGGGTTTGCACGTCGCTTTGCAACTTACAAACGTGCGCCGCTGATCTTCCATGACGTGGAGCGCATCTTGCGCATTCTGACGTCCAAGGATCGCCCCGTGCAGATCGTCTTCGCTGGCAAGGCGCACCCCAAGGACATGGGGGGGCAGGAGTTTGCGCAGATGATTTGGCGATTTGCGCATGACGCTGGCTTCCAAGGTCGCGTTGCACTCATTGAGGAATACGACATGGAAGTTGGGCGCATGCTCACCTCTGGTTGCGATGTTTGGCTCAACAATCCGCTGCGCCCCTACGAAGCCAGTGGCACAAGCGGGATGAAGCCACCGCTGCACGGCGGTATCAACCTGAGCGTGCTCGACGGCTGGTGGCCGGAGTCCTACGACGGCACCAACGGCTGGGCGATCGGTGACGGCAGCGAGAACCCCGACAACGAAGTGCAGAACGAGGCTGACGCTGAGAGTCTGTACAGCTTGCTTGAGCAGCAGGTGGTTCCGGAGTTCTACGAACTCGGCACCGATGGGCTGCCCACCAAGTGGATTGCGCGCGCGATCCGTTCCGCCACCACAGTGCCGGCGATATTCAACACCGACCGCATGGTTGGCGAGTATTTCAAGACCGGCTACCTGCCAGCGTTTGGTGGCGTGAAGGCCTGATTGCACGGGAAACCTGCCCGTACCTCACGCGGCAGTGCTGACGTTCCAAAAGAAATCGCGGCGGG
>CAMDUB010000090.1 GCA_945878575.1 Phycisphaera mikurensis NBRC 102666
GGGTCAAACGTCACGCAGGTCACTTCGGCCGCAACAGCATCAGCCAATCGCTGTGCATTCTCGCGGTTGAATGCGCCAGCCAGTGCGCGCAGGCCTTGGCACACGGCGTTCGTTGTCCATCCATCGGGTTGATTTGCCAAGGCCGTCCCAGCTTCGATCGCTCGCGTGCATTCAGTGATTGCCTGCATGCTGGAAGCGTCGCGTGCGCCTCGAGCACGCTGAAACGCCGCCGCAAGTTCCTGGCGTGTTTCGTGATCAATCCAAGTGGCCGCAGCGAATACGGCATCTGGGTCGCGTTCGGTGCCCGCGGTGCCCGTGGTGTCCGCGGTACCGACCTTGAAATCAATACGTGCCGGCCACGCCGTTGGCGATGGTGCCGGGGTACGAGAGTCCAATATCGCAACCGCCTGCTCCAGTGGCAAGAACATTGGCGCCAGTGTCGCTTCAGGATGATCGGGCGCGGGTAGCGGCTCAAGCCCGTTGGCACTCGCTTGAACAAAGCGCAGCAGTGCTTCATCCACCACCTTGCGATCAACTCCCTTGGCGAGTGGATTGTTGAGCGTCTGATCAAGTTCCGCACGCACCGCCACCATGCGCAGTCCGGCAATCACCATCGCTTGCGAATCAAACGGAGCGGCCGCACCGTGAAACAGTAGATCGAAAGCAACCCGGCGAAAGTTCACCCGTGCATCACGCGTGAGCCCAGCAGTTTGCGTTGCCAGCGCGTCCATCTCTGTTCGCAAGGTGCGCGCCGCATCAAGTGCGGCGTTGCTGTCCGCCAGGGAGCGCGGTAATTCGAGGGCAGCAGCACTGAACGGCAGCGACGTCGTTCGTGCTGAAACGCTCACAGTCAGTTGCAGCATTCCGAGCGCACACAGCAGTGCACAAGCAGCGCGAACCGCCCACATCATGCGTCGGCCTCAGCGGTTGGCAGCGCGCCGTATCGAGCCCATTCCAGTCGAAGACCATGTGGCGGCATGGTTGGACCAGTGGCCGTACGGTTGCACGTAACGAGTGCTTCGCGCACGTGCGCAACATCAATCTTCCCACGGCCAACTTCAACGAGTGTGCCGGCGATGATTCGCACCATGTTGTAAAGAAATCCGTTGCCAGCTACTTCAATGGTGATGCGCCCAGGCTGCGGTGAGATCACCGTGCATCCATAGATCGATCGCACCGTTGTCTCGCGGCCGTGACTCGCCTGTGCAAACGCTGCAAAGTCATGCGTGCCCACCAGCACTGCCGCCGCGGCGGCCATGCGCGTGTGATCAAGGGGGTGCCTGGTACTCCACACGTACCGTTTCTCAAAGAGCAGATTTCCGTCAGTGCCCAAGTCGCCATGTGCAATCGAGTAGCGGTAGCACTTACTCACGCAATCAGAAATCGGATTAAAGTGTGGGTCAGCCACTTCCGCGGAGCGAACGCGGACATCGCGCGGCAGGCGCGCATTGATCGCCAACGCCATGCGCTCCACCGGAATGCGCGTCTCAGCGGTGAAGGCCGCGACTTGTCCAAATCCATGCACTCCCGAATCGGTGCGGCTTGCGCCCATCACGATCACTCGGCGCTTCACGGCGGTGGCAACAGCAGCCTCCAGCACACCTTGCACGGTGCGCAGTGACGGCGCGCCTGGTGGATCTTGGCGCTGCCAACCGTGGAAATGGGTGCCGTCGTAGGCGACGACCAGTCGGAAACGCGGCATCGTGTCAGGATAGGGGGATGCGACCGTGCTGCAGTTATCGGCGGAAACGCCGGTTGCATTGGAGGGAGTTGGCGCGTTCAGCTGCATGGACGGCAGGAAATGTGGCATCAAGCCGTCAGAATTTGAATCGTTCGCGAACTAAGGTTGGACAAATTGCGTGTTGCCTCTACATTCATTGACGCACGGGCGAGTTGCCCGAGCAGATTCCATACTCAGCACCCGATTCAGCGGATGCGTGCACTTAGGCAGGAGCTACACCACACATGAAGAACTACCACTTTGTTGCATCGTCGGCGTTGGTACTCAGCGCATCCGCTTTCGCTCAGATCGCCATCGATGGCACTGCCGAGGCGGCCTATGGACCAGCCGCGGTCGTTCAGTCCGTGGGCACAGGCTTCGGTAACAGCACCGACGGCCTCAAGGGCACCTGCGGCGGCAGCGAACTTGATGGTGCCTTTGCCAGCCTCGATGCGGTGGGCGGCTACCTGTATTTAACGTTTGCCGGCAACTTGGAGAGCAATTTCAATAAGTTCGAACTCTTCATCGACTGCAAAGCGGGTGCTGGTCAGAATCAGCTGCGCAGCGACAACGTCGACGTTGACTTCAACGGTCTCAATCGCATGGGTGCCGACGCCGTCAACGCGCTCCCCGGTCTGAAGTTTGACGCCGGATTTGCCGCAGACTTCTACTTCACTTGCACCGGCGGAAACGCCCCGTACACCCTCTACGCAAACTTCGCGCAGGTGCTGACTGCTGGCGGTGGCATCGGCGCATACATCGGTCAAAGCGTGACCGATCCCACCACTGGTGTCATTCGCATTGATGATGTGACCTATGGCATCCAGGCGGCCATCGACAACAGCAACATCCTTGGCGTGGATGGCGATCCAGCCGGTACCTCGACCGGAGCTGGCGTCGCTACCGGTATCGAACTCCGCATTCCGATCTCTGTGCTCGGCTGGGACGGTTCCAGTCCAATCAAGGTCTGCGCATTCATCAACGGTGGTGGGCATGATTACGCATCCAACCAGTTCATCTCTCCGCTGCCTGCTGGGTACGGAAACATGGGCGAACCGCGCGTGCTTGATCTATCCGTGGTCCCTGGCGATCAGTTCTTCATTGTTGGTGGCGGCACCCCTCCGAATCCTTGCCCATCTGACCTTGACGGCGACCACGCCGTCACGGGCTCAGATCTTGGGCAGATGCTTGGCGCGTGGGGACCATGCGCGGCGCCGTGCCCATCTGATCTTGACGGCGACAACGCCGTCACCGGCTCGGACCTCGGACAGATGCTTGGCGCTTGGGGACCGTGCCCCGGTTGATGCTTGATGCCTTCTGGCGCCATCGCCAGTACAGGTGATGGCTGATGCATGAAACATCCGCGGGTCCGGCCTTTGTGCCGGACCCGCGGTTCTACTTTTGTCATGCAACGTCATGCAACGTCATGCGCATCGGCGAGCCGCGCTCCATCTTCACCACTCGCAAAAAGATGTGCGGCGCCAAGACCAATGTGAACCAATACGGAGCCGCCCTCCACCAGGCGATCATCATTCTCAATACGCGCGGTCAGCCGTGTACCGCCAATCATGACAGCAACGTCCATGCGGTCTCCGAGTCGCTCGATGGCACGGACGGTGGCGGGCACCGAAGTTCCATCGGCGGCGGTGCTTCCCGCGCCCGCATCCGTGCTGTCCAGGACGCGCAACTGGTCGGGTCGCACACCCAATGTTGCCGAACCAGCGGGCATGCGTGGCCAGCGCGCGGCAGGCAAAGTCACGCGCAGGTCAGCAGAAACGAACACGCCGCCGTCAACGCGGCCTTCAACGAAGTTCATGACTGGCGTACCTACAAATCCAGCCACAAATCGGTTTGCTGGTCGCGCATAGCACTCACCGGGCGTCCCAAACTGCTGAACCACGCCAAATTTCATGACCACCATCCGGTCCGCAAGCGTCATCGCCTCTTCTTGGTCATGCGTCACATACACCATGCTGGCTTTGGTGCGTCGGTGCAGTTCCCGGATCTCCGCGCGCATTTCAATCCGCAGTCGTGCATCAAGATTTGAGAGCGGCTCGTCGAAGAGGAACACTTGCGGCTCGCGCACCAACGCGCGCCCAAGCGCCACGCGTTGTCGCTGACCACCGGAGAGCGCTCGTGGCAGGCGCGCAAGCAGCGGCTCAATACCCAGTGTGCGAGCAGTATCAAGCACCTTTTGATCAATGGCAGCAAGCTCTGCGCGTCGCTCCGCGGCATGGAACAGCAGACCAGAAAGGCCGCTGTGTTTACGGCGGCGCAGCAGTCCAAACGCCATGTTCTTCTCGACCGTCATGTGCGGATACAACGCATAGTTCTGGAACACCATGGCTACATCACGATCCTTCGGTGGCAAGTCATTCACCACGCGACCACCGATCGCTACTGTCCCGCCCGTGATCGCCTCAAGACCAGCAATCATCCGCAGCAGCGTGCTCTTGCCGCATCCGGATGGCCCCACCAGCACAATGAACTCACCGTCTCGAAAGGCAAGCGTCGCCTCACTGACAGCGCGGACATCGCCGGAGTAGGTTTTTGAGACGTGATTCAGTTCGATGGTTGCCATGTGTTTCCTTCGTAAATCGCCAGCATGCCGTACACGCTTCCGCGCGTCAGCCCTTCACCGCACCCTTACCGAGACCTTCAATAAATTGCTTCTGCGCAGCCAAGAACAGCAAGATGCACGGCACCATGGTGGTCAGGCTGGCGGCCATCAGTAGGTTCACTTTGGTGATGCCGCCGTACTGATTACGGAACGAGTTCAAGGCGACGCTCAGCGTTGCCTGGTCGTCGCTCTGTAGATAGATGAGCGGCGCCAAGAAGTCGTTCCATGTGAAGATGAAGGTGAAGACCGCAGTGATGGCGGTCACTGGCCGGGTCAGCGGCAGAATCACGTGCCACCAGATTCCAAACCAACCTTGTCCATCAAGGCGCGCGGCTTCAAGGAGCGCTTCCGGAATCTGCGCAATGAACTGCCGATACATAAAGATGAAGAACGCGTTTCCAAAGAACGCCGGCACCACCAGCGGAAGGAACGTGTCAATCCATCCCAAGTTGCGGAACAAGATGAACAATGGAATCATGGTGACTTGCGCGGGCAACATCATGGTGCCCAACATCACTAAGAACATCGGTCGACTGCCTCGGAAGCGCATCCGCGCAAACGCCATGCCAACCAGGCTTGAACTGAGTGCCGTCCCAGCGGTGGCCACCACGGTCACCACGACGCTATTCGCAAGCGCATCCAGAAATCCAGTCCAACGCACGCTGCCCATCTGCATCAATGCATCCGGGTAGTTGTGCCACTGCGGATCAGTTGGAACGAGCGCCGTCAATCCGCCGCGCACCGTGGCTGCCTGCGCCGCTTCTGGCGTCATCAGGCTGACCGCCACCATCCACCACAACGGGAACAAGAACGTCACTGTCCCAGCGATGAGCAGTGCGTAAATCAGAGCTTTTCCTGTGCGACTGCGCATGATTACTTCTTAAGCGCCTCGTAGTAGATATGTCGCGCACTGGAGCGCAGGATCACCACGGTGACCACCAGCACCACCGCAAGAAGTATCCACGCCATCGCGGACGCATAGCCCATTTCGTAGTACTCGAAGCCCTGGTTGTAGAGATAGAGCACATAGAAACGAGTCAGGTCACCGGGCTCCCCGCCAGTCATCACGAACGCCTGCGTAAATACCTGGAAGCTCCCGATCACCGCCATCAGCACATTGAACAGAATCACCGGCCCAAGCATTGGCAGCGTGATTCCTACAAAGCGACGCACCCGGCCAACGCCATCCACTTCGGCGGCTTCGTTGAGTTCATCCGGAATGCCTTGTAACCCTGCCAAGTAGATCATCATTGATCCTCCAACAAACCACGCGCTCATGATGGCAAACGCGGGTGCGCCCCAGATCTTGGCGTCCGCTCCAAACCAATGCGGCGGCGCGAGTCCAAACGGCGAGAGGATCGGCGCGAGTACGGAATTCATCAAGCCAGCGTCGGAATCGAACACCCAGCGCCACAACACCGCAACGCCGACACCCGCAAGCACGCTTGGCAAGTACCACGCCGCGCGGAAGAACGGAATGCCGCGCACCTTCTGGTTCATGAGCAGTGCAGCGCCAAGCGCCAGCAATTGTCCAAGTGGCACCGCTACCAGGACGTAATAGAGCGTCACCGCCACGCTGGTCTTGAAACGCGAATCTTCAAGCAGTAATTGCTGATAGTTGCCAACGCCCACCCACTTCGCTTCGGAAAGCGTGGCGAGTCCGCGCCAGCTTGTGAAAGACAGGAGCAGTGAGAGCACGACTGGGAATGCCATAAACACTGCAAAGCCAATGATCCATGGCGACGCAAACAGGAACCCCGCGCGTTCTTCCCGCGCTTCGTGACGGGGTAGGGGGCGCTTGCGGAACCACAGCACGACGGCGGCTACACCAACAGCGGTAATGGCAAGGAGGATGGTGGTCAGCATGCGCCAAGGCATGGCTGGAAATCCACCGCGCCCAAGTGGACTGTCTCGCTCTTGTTTCCAGAGCGTTTCAAAGGCAGCCACCGCCTCGGGCAGTGGCTTGTTGCCAGTCTTCAGCCCCTCGTCAAGATTGGTTCCCAGCAGTTGCTCAAACTTTGCATTCGGTGGCCAGTTGATGACCTTTGACGTTGGGATCGCATCAAGGAAGCCCCGGTCATTTGCGGGCTTGGCCTGATCGATGAATGCATCGCTCTCCGCCGCCGCGCGATTGGATGGAATGGCCAACCCAAGCCGTGCCTGCGCTTTCTGACCTTCGACGTTCGTCAGCCAGCGCACCAGTTTCCACGCGTCATCTTTATGCTTCGACTGCGCGGAAATGCTCCACGAAACCGTCAGGATGATGTTGGCTCGTTCGCTACCGCGCGGAAGCGGAGCAAAGTCCCAGTCAAATGCCTGAATGCGGCGGTATTCAGGTACAACCCAACGCCCGAACGGCCCCGCCATTCCAACGCGACCAGTGCTGAATACTGCAGAACCCGTAGCGATTTTGCTTCGACCACTGGTGAGCGCATGTTCCTCATCATGGCGCCACGCGCGCAGTCGCTCCAGTGCGGCCATGGCCTGT
>CAMDUB010000091.1 GCA_945878575.1 Phycisphaera mikurensis NBRC 102666
GGCGCAGCAGTTTCCGGGCCCGCTTGGAAGGTCCGCCACGCGGGCGCTTGGTTCACTCCGTAGATCACCACGTCTGCCTTGTCCTTGTCTTCTGCACGAAGCGCCAGCGTCTCGCCGCGCTGCACCGTGACGGTAAGCACATTGGCAAACGGCGCGCGCGCTTGGATCTCGCTGATCAGTCCGCCATCGTTTTCAGAGTGGAATTGACCAACCAGATGAACGATCTTGCCGCCCCATGGTGCTGCGTGGTAGGCACGCACGATGGAATCTGCCATCGTGGCGTCCCAGAGTCGCTGCGACCGTAGCACTGCATCAAGTTTCTCTTCATCGACCTCGTGTGCACCATTGCCACTCATCAGCGCCTTGAATCGCTCTCGGTATGAGTCTGGTGGGTCGCGCTCCGGAATAGAGAAGAGCGCCTGATCTTCGGCGGGAAGCGCTTCGAGCGCCGCATAGCCCTCCGTGCGCGCGCGGCGAACGTAGTCGCGCGGGGCGTTCGCAGCGATCACTGGCGCGTGTGCAGCCTTCGCCGAATCAATCACCGGTTGATAGAACTTTTCCCACGAACCCGTGGTTGCCCAATCGCGTGACTCGGTGCGGTCGATGAATTCCGTCACGGTGATTTGGTTGTTGAGATATGCATCAACAATCGGCTGCTCGTTCCGCTCCAGCATCTCCAGGGAGACGGCGCTGCCCGGCCACATGGCGAACACCTCATCAACGATCGCCTGCTGCACTCCGTGCGCATTGGCGTCGTCATGTTGTTCACCAACCACCACAATGTCTGCCCAGCGGATGCCGCTGGAGAGCGCGTACCAATCGAGTGGCGCGCCGTTATCTCCTCGGAACATCGCCAAACTGCGCGGGCCACTTTGGATGCGTGGTACCAGCGTGGAGCCAGGCTCCGGCGCCCAGTACCAGATGGGATCTTCATAGGGATTGCGCGTGCATGCAGCCAACGTTGCACACGCAGCCAACGCAATAAACGCGCGGGCACACATGGCGGTGGTCAGGCTGGCACTTCGCTTCATGCGGGCAGTGTAGGTACTTCAGGCGACGCGTCCATCAACCAGATGCACGGTGCGATCGGCGCGCGCAGCTATCCACTGGTCGTGGGTCACCATCACCACGGTTAGCCCGGCACGATGCTGTTCGGCAATCATGTCCAGGATGGTGTCGCCGGTCTTGGCGTCCAGGTTTCCCGTGGGTTCATCGGCAAGCAGCACGTCCGGATTGTGCATGAGGGCACGCGCAATGGCAACGCGTTGCCGCTCGCCGCCGGAGAGCTCCGCTGGCCGATGCCGGAAGCGGTGCGAAAGTCCAAATCGTTCCAGCAACATGCGTGCGCGGTCACGAATTTCCCCTTGGCGGCGCATCCACTCAAACCGCCCGATACCAATGGTGGCGGGTAGCAGCGTGTTCTCCAGAACATTCAGTTCCGGCAACAAGTGATAGAACTGAAACACGAACCCAATGTGTTCGTTGCGATAGCGGTCAAGGCGCGACTGGCTGTAGCCGCCGACATGCTCGCCCCGAAAGGTGACCGTTCCGGAATCCGCGCGATCAAGTCCACCAAGGAGGTGTAAGAGCGTGCTCTTGCCGCTGCCACTTGAACCCAAGATTGCCACCCATTCACCGGGCTTCACATCAATCGACGCATTCTTGAGGACTGGCACTTCCACACGACCCATGCGGTAGGTCCGAACAACATCGCACGCGGAGAGCAATACTCCTTCAGCGGCGTGGGGCGGGGTGCTATGCGGATGCATGGTCATAGGTTGCAGTCAGTCGGGGTTCAATTACTCGTAACGAAGCGCGCGCACCGGATCAATATCTGCGGCGCGCGCTGCTGGTACCGCCGCTCCAAGGACGCTAAATACAATGGCTCCAACGGCGGTGATCCAGGCATTGCCCCAGTCCATTTCGCTTGGAATGGTGGCGAAGTAGTAGACCGCCGGATCCCAAATCAGGAAGCCGCGATGCAAGACCAAGCCAGTACCGATGCCCACCAGAGCAAGGGTGGCCACCGTCCAGAGCAGGACGCTCAAGATGCGTGACCGCGTCAGCGCGCGCACAGTGAGTGCAGCCGAGCCGGCGGCAAGCAGGAAGAACGTGACATAGAGCCACGGGGGGGCGTCGTTTCCAAGTGCCATATGAATGGCATTGATATTGCGAATCACCAGCCACGCCAGTGCGATTCCGACGCCTGAACCAACCATGCCAATGGTGAGTCCATAGCGAAGGAAGATCCACAGTACGCCCATGCGGCTTGCACCGATCGCGCGCAGAATGCCAATGTCGCGCGTCTTCTCGCTGACGATCGACCAGAAGATTGCCAAGATCAATCCTGCGCAGACGAGGTAGGTGATCGAGAACAAGATGCGCATCATCTGTCGCTCTTTTTCTACCGGCGCAATCAGATCGCGCAGGCGCTGCTCCCACGTCATGATGGAGACATACTCTGCGGCGGGCGGCCGAGTACGCACGCTTTCATCTGCGGACTTTTGCAAATAGAACTGTTCGTAGGCTTCGGCAACTTGCACGCGCAATTCATCGGGAGTCACGCCCTCTTTGGCGCGCACCAAGATCTGCGTGGCGCGCGCGGGCGATGTACCGATCACTGGATAGTTGCCGGAGGCATCCGGTACGGCCGTGGTATCCACGATGGGTGCTTCGTCCAGCCGAAGCAGCTCTTGGCCTTCTTTCAGTGGAATGAACACGCGGTTCTTATCCACTTGAAACACGCCGGACATGACTTCGTTGACTACTTTGAAGACGCGGCTGTTGGACTGTGAAACAGTGCCCTTTTCACTGATTGGCACCAGCGTCACGGTGATCTCATGATTGGGCATCCACCACATCGAGTTGCGTGGTCGATAGCTGCCATCGCGTTGCCGCTGATTGACGATGGACACGTGCATGCCTAAGAGTGCACCCGGGCGATCAGTGGCACGTTCGCGCAGCACCTTGGCATCTTCATAGAGCCCGCTGAGGTCTTGCTGGCGACGCGGGTCGTCCTCGGCCATGGCCAGTGCTTCTTGTGGGCTCGCCGCGGGCTTCCACCAAATGGTTCGATCCAGTTCAGTGACCTGCGAGAACGTTTCTGGCTCAATCGCCCACACCTGCGCGGTGACGACGTCCTTGTTCGGTCCGCCCGGATACGGCATCCGCAGCAGTCCGTAGGTGTCCACCAACGGTGTGGCTGCGGCCGCTCCGGGAAGTTTCAGAACGTCGGCAATGAACTCCTTGTAGTAAGGAATTCCTTGCACGGGGTAACTGATCACCACATCCCCCATCAGCGTGCGACCCGAGGCGCGCAGGTTGTCAAGGAACCCGCTCATGACGCTCACCACAATCACCACCAGTGCCACGCACAAACCAACCGCGGCGACGGCGATGAGTGGAATGATCCGCGTGGAGAGATAGCGGCGAACAAGGAGTTGGGTGTAGACGGCCAAGGTGCCGAATCGTAGAGGTTTCAAGAACGCGATGGGGCTCTGAAGGCGGTACCCTTGTTCATCCCGCGGCGGCGCGGGTACCGATGGACACACTCGTCACCGTTTCCACCATTCTTGCGGTCGCCTCGGTCACCGAGTGCGTCCTGTGGATGGTGTTGGCGATCCGCGCGGTGCGCGAATGGCGGTGCGCGCTCTTCATTGCCGACGCGCTTCGCTTGCCCGCCATTCCATTACCGTTGCTGACGGTGGTGATCCCGGCACATAACGAGGAGTTGATGGCTCCCAACTGCGCTCGGAGTGTGCTGGCTTCTGACTATCCGGCGCTGGAACTGATCTTTGTGCTCGACCGCTGCACCGATGGCACGCGCGCGGCGCTTGAGCCGATTGCTGCAGCCGATTCACGCCTGCGCATTGTTGAGAATTCATCGTGCCCCGCAGACTGGGCCGGCAAGTGCAACGCCGCGCGCGTTGGCGCCGATAACGCCCGCGGTGAACTGATCCTATTCACGGATGCCGACACGCACTTTGACCCAAAGCTCCTGCGCGCTTCCGTGCAACTGTTGCGGTCCCGCGCGTTGTCCATGCTTTCGTTGTTCAGTTCCCCAACGCACAAGCACTGGTTTGAAATGGTGGTGCAGCCAGTCACCAGTCTGATGCTGCTCAAGCTCTTTCCAATGAAGCGTGCCAACGCAGCCACGGGCCGTCGCCCCTTTGCCAACGGTCAATTCATGCTGTTTGAGCGCTCGGCGTACCAAGCGCTTGGTGGACATGCGGCCGTCAAGGATGATTTGCTGGAAGACCTTGCCTTTGCGCGCCGCATGAAGCGCGCAAAGATGGAGCAGGGCGTTGCCGTATCAGACGGCATGCTGGTGGTTTCCATGTACGACTCCTGGAAGGCATTTCAAACCGGCTGGAAGCGGATTTACATCGAAAGCTGCCGGCGGAATCCAGCGCGTATGCGTAAGGAAGCACTGCAACTCTTAGTGATTGTGGTTGCTATGCCCGTGATACGAACCGCCTCGGTGCTGCTTGCGGCCATCGCGCTTCTTGATGGCCATCCGATGGATGCAGGAACGCGGGCATTTGCGGTCGGTGCGCTGGCGATTGGAATCGCCGCGCCGATCATTCGCCTTGCGACGCTTGCGTGGATTCACCGTACCGCTTCGTTTCCGGTATGGAGCGCGCTGTGCTTTCCAGGCGCCGCCATTGCCGTCGCGCGCATCTTCTTTGACGGCGCACGTGATCTGAACGCGCGCACGCCGGTGCGATGGGGTGGTCGTGAATATCTCCTTGAACCAACCAATCTTTGAGCCAACTAATCTTTGAAAAGCTTGCACTGAATCACCCGAACCAAGCCAGCACCACATGAGAATTCTTCTTACTAACGACGACGGAATCACCGCACCCGGAATCGCCGCGCTCTACGACGCACTGCAAGGCCTTGGTGAAATTCGAGTGGTCGCACCCGCGGACATGCAGAGTGCTTCAAGCCACGGCATCACCTTTCATCATCCGTTGATGGTCAGTGAAGTGCAGGCCAATCCGCGCATGCGCGGCGTTGCCGTTGAGGGGCGACCCGCGGACTGCGTCAAACTTGCAGCGCGGTGCCTGTGGCAAGAGTGGTACGGAGTTGGCGCGCGCCCGGATCTGGTGGTGAGCGGCATGAATGCCGGCGCAAACGTAGGCATCAATGTCATCTATTCCGGCACCGTGGGAGCAGCGGTTGAGGGCGCATTTCTAGGCATTCCCTCCATCGCCGTGAGCTTGCACCTCGGCGACCGTACCAAGACGCAATTTGCACGCGGCGCAGAGATTGCGCGCGTCGCCATTGATCGCATCTTGCAACATCCGCTTGATGCGCACCGCGTCATGAACGTGAATGTCCCGCGCACCGAGAGCCCTGACGCTCCAATGCCTGCCATTCGTGTGGCAAAGATGAATGTCTCCGCCGGCATCGATGGATACGAACGCCGAGTATCGCCGGATGGTCGCACGTACTACTGGCCCAATGGCAACGGCATGGAGTTTTTCCACACCGCCGAGCACACTGATGTGGAAGCACTGATGGCGCGGTTCGTGACCGTCACTCCGCTTTGGTATGACCTCAGCGAACACGAAACGCTTGAGTCGTGGGGCGCACGCCTGAACGGTTGATGATCAGAACAACAGCTGCAGGGTGATACGAACCTTCTCGGTGCCCTTCAAGTCATCGATCTTCTTTCCGGCGGCACGCCAGAAGAACAGGGAGTTCTTGAGCACTCCATCAATCTCGCTGTCGCCGCTGGAACGATTGAAGAACACATCGACGCACTTGCCGGTGCCGTCAAAGGTCAGCGACACCACCGGTGGTCGGCAGTTGGGCAGACTGCTGACTTGTTGCAGCATGGTGAACTGCGGCTTGCGTGGCTTCAGTTGAACGCCCTGCGCAGCCACCAGTCGGCCGTTCTTCCAGAGCTTTGGATCAACGCTGGTGGTGCTGGTGGCAGGACTCTCCAAGTCCTTCAAGTCACCCTCGCCGCCAGTGCCTGGTGTGGGCGAAGGACCACTGCCGCCGGCCTTACCTGACTCGCCCGGCGCGTCAGTCTTTGATCCATCACGCGGCTTCTCCGTGGATGCGATGCCGCCACCGGGCTGCGCCGCAGGTGGCTGACTTGCAGGGGTTTCCGGCTTCGGCAGCACCGGCGTGGCTGGCGTGGTGGGCGCGGCGGTCTTGGCGGTTTCGTCCGGCTTCACAGGAACTGGCAACCGGTCCGCGGGCGGCACGGGCTTTGGTTCTTCTGGCTTCGGCACCTTCGGATCGCGTGGCGTTTCCACCGGCGGGTTCGCTGGTTGCGCGTTGGGATCGGCGGTGGTGACTGGCTCCGGCGTGGGCGGAAGCGGCGGTGTTGGCGGTGGCGGCACCGTGGCATCCGACGGCGGAGCAGGGGTGGCGTCCTTCGGTACCGCGGGCGTGAGAATCGTTGGCGTCGGTGCTGGCTCGACAGGCTTCGCCGGTTCTGGCGGAACCGGTGGACCCTCGGGTTGCTTCACGGGCTCAGCCGCTGCAACCACCGTCGTATCTGGCTTCGATGGTGTTCCGGCGGTGTCAGCCACCACTGTGTTCACGGTGGCGTTCGGCGCTGCGCCACCACCGCCACCGCCATCGCCTGAACTGCCGCGACCATAATTCTGTTCGCCGTTTCCGCCTGCGTCACTCATCCGGTAGCCGGCCTGTGACACCACGCTCAGTTGCGCCATGTGCTCTTCGTAATCATCACGGCCGATGATCACCACGCTCATGGCATCGCCCTTATCTTCACCAACGGAGGTGTCCTCAACGTCGGGATACGCGGGCGATGGCTTGGGTGTTTCAAT
>CAMDUB010000092.1 GCA_945878575.1 Phycisphaera mikurensis NBRC 102666
ACTGAGAAGTCCGGCAGTTGGACGTACGCCCCGTGGGTGCCAACCGGACGAACAGATTCGCCCGAGGCTAAGCGGAACCTTGTGGAGCGCAGCCGTCCGCGTCCGAGGGTCCCGCGCGCAACGGAGGGGGCGGGGGACGGCTCAACTCACTGTGACCCCACCCGGAAAATGGGGACAGTGGTGAACGGCACCTATTTATGAACGCGCCCCGCGAGGTTTCTCGCGGGGCGCGTTGCTTCGGGAAGGTGGACCCTCCAAAGCGTGGACAGGTGCAACGGGCGGAACAGTCGCCCGAATAGTGGGTCAGAATTCCTTCATACGGTGCTGCATCTGCGCCTTCAAACGCGCCAGGATGCTTGAGTGCATTTGACTGACACGGCTCTCGGAAAGGTCAAGCGTGAGACCGATTTCCTTCATGGTCATCTCTTCGTAGTAATAGAGAATCACAATCAGGCGCTCTGCACGCGAAAGACCCTTGGTAATCAGGCCCTGCAAATCACCGCGCTGAACCAGTTCAGCCGGATTCAACTGGCGACCGTCTTCAATGACGTCAACTTCACGAACGTCGCGGCTTGAATCGCTCTCAAAGGCCTTGCGGTCCAGACTCACGACGCCAACTGGTCGAGAATCCTTCTGCAACTTGTCGTACTCAGCGCTGGAGACGTTCATCAGGCTTGCAACTTCATCGTCAGTTGGCTTGCGGCCGTTTGACAACTCAAATTCCTTGCGAACCTTCTCCACCTTGGACGTACGGCTGCGCACCAAGCGCGGAACCCAGTCCATGGCGCGCAACTCGTCAAAGATGGCGCCTCGGATGCGCGGCGCGCAATAGGTCTCAAACTTCACGCCGCGCAGTGGGTCAAACGCGTCAATGGCGTCCATGAGGCCAAACAAACCGGCACTCATGAGGTCATTCACGTCCACCTCATTTGGCAGACGCGTGTGCATGCGCTCCGCGGCGTAACGAACCACGTCGTAGTAGCGCTCAATCAACTTGTTGCGCAGGTCCTGCAAACGAGCCTCATCCTGGCGCTCACGGGCATTCCCGTAAGCAATCCAGACTGGATCGAGCAGTGCCGACGTTGATGGTGGCGCAATCGGCGGATTTGCCGATGCCAATGTGCGAACCGGCGCCGTCACTTCAATGACGCGTGACGGAGTAGCACGCCCACCGGCGACGCGTGGAGCTGTCCGCGTAGCAATAGTGGTCTTGGCGCCGTCAGTTCGGGCCGACGATGTACGGGGCGTCAGCACGCCCCGCTTCTTCGCAGTAGTGGCAGTCACTGCTGTTTTTGTTGCTGCTGGAGCTGCCTTGACGGCAGCACCACCAGTTGCGGAACCGGACTTTCGCGGTGTCGAGGTTGCTGCGCTGCGCGCAGGCGACTTCGCCACAGCGGTAGCCGAAGCCCCGCGTAAGGGTGCTTTGGGGGACGAACGCTTGCTCGTTGCGGACTGCGTCGTAACTGACGACGTCCGCGCGTGGCTCTTCGACATCGGTCGCTCCTTGACCTTCGAGAAGAGTGCAGGGAAATGCACACTGCCTGATTCACGGCGGATCCCCGCCATGAGCCAGCGATGAAGGAAGGACGCCCACCAGTAAAGGTGAACCTCCCTCCGTTGGGCCCCGCAACATCCATGTCGCGGGGTGCTGGAGCGTCATCGATCCTTGACGATCGTTCCAACGCGTCCAATATAACAAGCAGCAGGGAGTCTCTGCAAGCCATTTTGTCGCGATATTGCAAATTTTTTATCGAGCACTGACGCCGCCGATTCCGGCCACCCCGGCCGCAATCATGGCTGCAGTATTGCCCCACCGGACACCCATCCGGGCGGCAAAGTTGGCGAAGAAGCGTCCAGATTCTTCGCCGTTCTGAACTCCGTCGTCAAGACCAGCGAGACGCGATTCGATGCCGCGCATGGCGCGTGCCGCTGATGATTCAGGAGCTGCGGTCAAGAGTGGCGTTCGCGATCGGACCGCGAGTGGAACGGCGCGGTCCACGGGCACACTTCCCATGTCCATGAATGTGATGCCCAAGTGCGCTTGCGCTGTGCGCGTCAGACGCGCGGCGGCTGCACTGCCATCCGCAGCGTCGATCGCCATGGTGGTTGCACAACACCATCCGTCACGCCTGCCGTGACGAACACATGCCTTTGCAAACCCATACGCGTCAGCAAGTGATGTTGGTTCAGGCGTTGTCACTATGAGTAATCGATCTGCTGCCGCTGCGATATCAAGCGTTCCCGCGCCGATACCTGCTCCAAGATCAACCACCATGAGTTCAACATGCGCGGCAACGCGCGCGAGTCCTTCAATGAGGCGCGCACGTTGCGGTCGTTCAAGATCCGCCATGCGCGCAACACCGGATGCACCAGCAAGCAACCATAAGCGCGGAGCAATGGTGGTAAAGCACTCTGACAATTGCGCGCGACCACTGAGCCAGTCAGCAGCAGTGCGCGCGGGACGAACGCCGCATAAGACATCCAGATTTGCAAGACCAAGATCAGCGTCAACCAATGCCGTCTTCACGCCCCGCTCTGCCGCTGCCATGGCAATTCCGAGAGCAAGCGTGCTCTTACCAACACCGCCCTTTCCGCTAGCGACTGCAATCGTTCGTGCCAAACGTACCGGCGTTTGAGCCGAAACACCCGCAATCGCTGCGCACTGTGGCGGTGCCGAAGCGCCGCTCGCTGCCGCGGCTGCCACACGCGCGCGAAGATTCGCGGCCTGCGTGTCCATCAGATTGCCGCCTCCACCACGCTTGATTCTCCAAGGAGCCGTCGAGCGAATGCATGCGCGTCGGCATGCTCAATGTCATCGGGAACTTCCTGTCCGGTGGTGAACCAACTCGTCGGCGTACCGCCGCGACGCACCGCACCGATGAGCGCGCCGAGGCCTTCACTCTCATCCAACTTTGACAGCACCACGTGCGTGGCACCGATCGGCGCAAACGCGTCGGACGATTCCTCAAGGGTGCGCGCGGACGCAGACCCGGGCAAGACGAGATACGTTTCGTCTGGCCGTAATACGGTGAGCAGATGAGCAATCTCTCCGATACGTCCCACATCACGATGTCCACGTCCTGGAGTGTCGACCAGCACCACATCACATCCAGCAAGCGCGGCGAGCGCATCGCGTGCCGATGATGCTCCGTTGGCCGCACGTACTTCAGCACCGATGATTGATCCATAGGTGCGCAATTGTTCAACAGCACCCACTCGGAACGAATCTGCTGCGAGCAATCCAACCCGAAGACCGCGCGTCACCCGCCATTCGGCGGCAAGTTTGGCAAGCGTGGTGGTCTTGCCGACACCCGTTGGACCAGCAATCGCAACGATCCATGGTCTTCCGGCGACGTCAGCACGGCGCGGCGCATGAGTGCCCGCTACTGGCAGCAATCCAGCAACCGCATTCACTGCGGCCGCTTGAGCCATCAATTCGATTTCGTCCGCGGCGGCTGACTGCAGTTCTGCACTTACTTGTCCCAGGACATGATCAACCAGTTCGCCCGGCAGCGCTTGTGCGCGCAGACGTGCACCAAGACGCGCCATCACTGCAGCACAGGCAGGGCCAGTGGTCATCGCAGCGATCGATGCGTTGGCCTCATCAGCAGCCATGCGCCCCACCATCACTGCACGCGCTAAGGCCTCACGC
Source organism: Phycisphaera mikurensis NBRC 102666 (assembly GCA_945878575.1). GTDB lineage: Bacteria > Planctomycetota > Phycisphaerae > Phycisphaerales > SM1A02 > UBA966. The sequence continues at coordinate 3,653 of CAMDUB010000092.1, forward strand.
GCCGCTCGACGCGCCTGCGCGGTCCGCGATGCTGCTTCGATGATCACTTCAAATGAAAGCGCGCGACCAAATGTACCGGTACGTCGTGCGCCCGCATGCACGATCCGAACACCCATTCCGTGTTGGCGGCGAGCTGCAGTGATTGCTTCCGTCATGCTGTCAGCGATGTATCGAACGCGCGTCATGCTGCCACCTCCGTGCCTTCTTCTGTGAGCTCTGCTTCGCCGATCCGATCAACTTCAATGCCTCGCACCAATTCGTCGTAGGCAAGCACCGCACAACCGGGAATGTGCGGTGTGAGCAATCGAGCAAGCCCCGCCCGTGAAGTGCGCGTAGAAATCACCACCACCGGAAGCGCCGATTCTGCCAACGGTCGCGCCGCAGCCGCTACGGCACGAACAACCGCCGCCGCGTCCGCAGGCGTGAGGAGCGTTGCTGGCTCACCATCAATCAAAGTGACTGCTGATGCAACGAGCGCGTCAAGCGACTGCGAAGCAACAACCACGGTGAGTACCGGACGACCTTCGTCATCGGGACGCGCATACTGCTGACAAATCGTTCGGCGCAGTGCCAAACGCGCTGCTTCCGCAAGCGAATGTGGTTCACGGGATCGTTGCGCTGCATCGGCAATGGATTCAAGCACGGCCTCTAGATCGCGCACCGGAACCCGCTCGCGCAGAAGTAACTGCATGACCCGCTGCAACTCGCCGGGGCGAATGCATGCTGGCACAGCTTCCGCAACCAATCGCGGGGCGCGCTGCGCAAGTTCCGTCAATAGATCAGCTACATGTTCGCGCGTCAGCAACTCATCAGCATGCCGACGAACCACGGTGGCGAAGTGCGCACCCAGCACCGACTCAGGGCTGGCAACCGCGCAACCCTGCGCCTCCGCTTGCGGACGAAGCGAGGGGGCAATCCACAGTGCATCCAGACCGAATGCGGGTTCGCGGGTTCGAATTCCGGGAAGCCGCGGCAGACGACCGTCACCGGGCATGGCGAGCAACTCGCCCAAACGCAACTCACCCTCACCAACCGTGGCACCACGCACGCGAATGCGGTAACCACCAGATGCAAGCGATCGATCATCACGCACTCGAACCGCTGGCACCACGATGCCGAGGTCCTGAGCCACTTGGCGGCGCACGGCCTCAATGCGTTTCAAAATCGGCGACGCCTCGCCAGCACGAGCAAGTTCAACGAGCGAAGCGCCAATTTCAACCTCAAGCGGCTCAACCGCTAAGAGTGCACCGATTTCCGCAGTGCGGCGCGCGATGGCAGGATCAACCACCGCGACCGAACTGGTACGACGCGCCAGCTCGCCACGACCGCCTGCCTGCCCGACCTGATCTGAAGACTGCTCGGCACGCGCAGCAGTCTTCTGCATGCGCGTTGCAATCAGTGCTCCGAGCCCAATCACTCCGGCACCAAGGAGGAGCGGCATGGTTGGCAGTGGCGTGAACGAAAGAATGGCCATAAATCCAGCCAACATCCATAGTGATCGGGGGTTGCCCACCAGTTGCTTGGGCATCTCTTCACCGAGTGTTCGACCGCGCCCGGCGCGTGCCACCACCAAGCCCGCGGCGATGGCGATCACAAACGCGGGAATCTGCGCGGCTAGACCGTCGCCGATAGTGAGCACGGTGAATGCATGACCGGTCTCAGACAGCGTCCAGCCCTTCTGAAGCACGCCGGTCGCTATGCCGCCAACGATATTGACGGCAGTGATGACCACTCCGGCAATTGCATCTCCGCGGACGAATCGACTTGCGCCATCCATGGCGCCAAAGAAATCTGCTTCGCGGGCAAGATCATCGCGACGTTCACGCGCCTCGGCACCGTCAATTGCACCAGCTGCCAAATCAGCATCGATAGCCATCTGCCGACCAGGCAGTGCATCAAGCGCAAAGCGTGCGGCAACTTCTGCCATGCGCGAGGCGCCTTTGGTGATGACCACAAACTGCACAATCACCAGGATCAGGAACACCACTGCACCAACGGCAATGTTGTTCCCCGCTACCAACTGGCCGAACGACTCAATGAACTGCCCGGCGACGCCTTGCGCCTCCACCGGCGTGACCGCATCGGCACCCAAGATCAATCGCGTTGATGCCACATTGATCACCAGTCGAAAGAGCGTGGTTCCCAACAGCAGCGCTGGAAAGACGCTGAAATCAAGGGGACTACGCAGTGTTGCCGCTCGCACCAACACCAAAGCGGCCAATGCGAAATTCAGCACCACCAACACATCCATTACCAATGGCGAGAGCGGCGCTACCAGCACCACCACCATGCCAAGCAGTGCCGCTGGCAACGCCAACGAACGATGCTCTGAGAGGAACGCAAGAATTCGATCAAGCAGCCTGTTCACGCAAGTCCTTTCCACGAGCAGCGCCCGCAGCAGTTACCGATTTCATGCTTTGCCCCCGCCTCATACTGCGCGCCTGTGAAGTGCGGCGCGACTTCGTATTGGGATCGCCTTCAGTACGGCGCCGTTCCTCGCGCGCTTCAGCATCATCCATGCGCGTGGATCGCTCCCACTTCCATTGTGCGATCGCTACATCCGCGGCTGCGCACACCACACCTGCTGCCAGCGCGGCAAGTACCGCGTCGAGCACAATCCGCGCCGCAGACGCCACTGCCGCTGCAATCGGTAGCGCCGGCAACGCAGCAACATTCGACCAGTGCGCAAACACCGCCCATGCCGCTGCACCAATCAACACCAGCGCCCATGACAATCGCGCTACCGCACCGCCTGCTGCCTTTCCTGAAGGCAGGCGCATGGCGATCGAAGCACCAAGCGATGAACGCACCCGAAATCCTGTCTGAATGAGCGCACCCACAACGGCACCCGCAAGCCCGCATGCAAGCGCCGGCCACGCAATGGCCGCCACCGAAACGGCAGTGCTTTGAATGGTCTCAGCGCCATCAGCAGGCGCAATATTGGCTGCCAACCGAAGTCCACCGCGCACAGTTTCCAGTAGCTGCTGCGGAACATTGGAAGCCCATGCGCCGAGCGCGCCACCGATGAGCGCACCAACGGCAATCGGCGATCGACGCACCGGCACTCCGTGCTCTGATCGAATGCGCTCCAAGCGCATCTCACCTGATTGGTTCGTTCGTTCTTCGCCACTCATGCT
>CAMDUB010000093.1 GCA_945878575.1 Phycisphaera mikurensis NBRC 102666
CGGTTACGGCCGATTAGTGTTTTCCGAACGCTTCTACTGACGAGACAACGCGTCAGTGAAAGGAACCTACTCCGTTTCTCCAGAGAAGCAAGAAATCATGCCGCACTCCGGCAGTTCGGGGGGTAAAACTCGCGGCGAGAGGCATCCCAGATCGCCATCAAGCCCGGGAACTTCGAGACAGGCGACTCCTAATCAGCGATATTACGACCTTTCAACCGATAACCGTAAATCATCGCTGATTCTGGAGATGTCCTCGCCATCTGGGCGACGCCACTCCTCAATCACCCGGAGCATGGTTCCCACGTCAGGTGCTGTTCGGATGCCCTCTTTGAGCCCCTTGACGTGGCCCATGGACTTGCCGTACCAACTGATCCGGCTCCGCATGCAGTGCAAGACGTGCTCCACGGCGTGGTACCGGTTGAGCAACTCCACATGCCGGGCAATGCAATTCAACTTTTCGTGAAACGAAGGTTCAGGTGGGAGTTCTCCGGTCCGGAGCAGCCCCAACGCGCGTCGGAAGATCCACGGGGTCCGTAGTGAACCACGGCCAACCATGACACCGCGGCAGCCACTTGCCTGCATCAGTGCGGGAACGTGCTCCGGTTCGTTCACATCACCGTTGCCGATGACCGGGATGGTTCGGACCGCCTCCACCACGGCGCCAATCCGGGCCCAATCGGCAACCCCAGAGAACAGTTGTACGGTCCAGCGTCCATGCACTGTCACTGCTGCGATGCCGGCCGACTCCAGGTCGCGGGCGAGTTGTGGTGCGACAAAGTGCTCCGGGTCCCAGCCGAGCCGCAACTTGGCGGTCACCGGCACGCGGCCATTGGAGTGGCGTCGAACCGACTCAACAATTCGCTCGGCAAGTTTCATGGTGCTCAGCGCATCACAGAGAAGCAACGATCCGCCGTGCTTCTTTGCCACCTTGTCCACGGGGCAGCCCATGTTGATATCAATTAACTGCGCGCCGTGGTCGATCGCCCAACGTGCTGCTTCGGGGAGTGGGTCATCCCAATTGCCATAGAGCTGCATGCCGCATGGTTGGTCGAGTCCGTTGGTTGCGGCAAGGTCGATGCTCTTGGCAGTGCCACGCAGGATGGCGGTGCAGTTCAACAGGTCCGTGCTTGCAAGACCAACGCCACCTTGTTCGCGACAGAGAATTCGGAATGCCAGATCGCAATGTCCCGCGATCGGTGCAAGCAAGAGCGGTGTTTCAAGTCGCAACGGCCCAATGTGAAATCCTTCGCCACGCAGCGCGGGGGTGCTGTTTGGTACGCTCATGACGTTGATTCCATGACAGCTTCGTGCAACCGATAGAAGCCCAAGAGGAACATTCCCGCTGCAAAGGGCTCAATCTCAAGCCGCCCCTTGATGGTTCCATAGCGGTACAGGTGTTGCCCCTGAACTGCGAAGGGCTTTGTAAATGTTGCCTCGATGGAATCAAATGGCGTGGGCGGAAGGCCGATGCAGCAACCATCCCACTTATTGAGCATGAACATTGCTTCTTTGGTTTGAAATACTTGCAGCGGCGGAGCCCAGTATCCGCTGATTTGCACCCACGCTCCGCGCAAGTCCGCAATGCGCCCGGGCACTTCATAGATGGACTTGGATGCGTCCACCGTGCGCGCGGCGCTCGTCAATAGTTCCCAGGTGATTTGGTACGGATCCGACTCAGAGCCAGAGCCGCGCACCATGTACTTGCCATCAATACGCACGGTCTGGTGATCGATTCGTTCAACCACGGCTTTGGCGCCAACGGTGACCTTTGGTGCAGTAGTGGTCGTGGTGGTAATGACTGGCGGCGCAGGAGCAGCGACGGCAGTGACAGTAGCGACAGGGGCGACCAGGGGGACAGGGTCAACTGTGGGCGGCTGCGGGCACACCAACGCAATTTCAGCCGGGCGAGCTGGCACGTCGACACTGGGAGCATCGGTGCGCGGCCACCATGCGGCGGCAATCGCAGCGAGCACCAACACCGTGGCGGCAATGATCCAGACAGCACGCATATCTGCATCGTAGGGCTGTTACGCCCGTTCGACGAGGTGCACCAGTGCGTCATGCACCCGCGTTGCGTGGACTGGGCCAGCATCAAGCATGTCCAGGCCATCAGCAATCAGGACTGGCGCATAAGGAGTGCTGGACTCCACGCGGCCGTGACTACCACGAACCAAGGATGTATCGAGCGGCACCGTTTCAAGCAACGCTCGCATTCCCAATTTGCGCAGCAGCAATTGGCGAGCAACGTATGCGGTGGGCGCGGTGATCGACGGATCCATGAATAGCTCCAGTGGGTCATAGCCGGGCTTGCGGTGAATATCCACCGTGCGGGCAAAGTCAGGAGCAGAGCGCGGGTTGTTCCACCATGGGTAAGCAAACCACGCGCCGGCTGCAGCTACCGCGAGAAGGTCCCCACTCCGTTCGTGCTGAATACCAAGCGCCTGTTGTGCAGCACTGTCGAGCAGTTGCTCAATGCCAGTTTCGCCTGCAAGGAGTGCGGCGCGCACTGCAGGAATGTCCGACGCGTCCTTTACATACACATGCGCCACCTGATGATCACACACGGCAAATGCGCGGCTGGAGCCAGCGTCCAGGTACTCACGCTCGCCTTCGTTCCGGATGGCAAGAAACCCGGCATCACGCAATGTTCGGTTGGGCGTGAGGGCATGATCAACCGGCGCAATTCCATACTCGCTCAGTACAACCACCTGCACGCCGCGTTGTTCATAGAACTTGCGGATGCCTTCAAACACGCGGTCGATCTCGCGAATTTCTTGATCGATGCGCGGGTCTTCCGGCCCAAACTTCTGTAAGCAGTAATCAAGATGCGGCAAATAGATCAGGTGCAAATCTGGTTGAAACTTCTTCTCCACACTCATCGCTGCGCACGCAATCCAGTCGGTGCTGCGGATGTCTGACATCGGACCCCAGAAGTGGAACAGTGGAAACTGGCCGTGTTCTTGCTGCAATTCATCGCGAAGTTCTGGCGGCTGTGTCCAACAATCGGGCACCTTGCGACCATCGGCGCGGTACTGCGGGCGCGGCGTGACAGAAACGTCCGCGCCGGAGTACATGTTGAACCACCAGAAGGAATTGGCAATCACTGGCGCCTTGCGCCCCGCAGCGTGCGCTCGTTGGCGCAGGGTGTCCCACACCATCGGGCCGTGCACCAGGTGGTTCGATTGCTTCCAGAAGTGCACCTCTTGCAAGGTGCGGTCGAACCATCCGTTGCCAACGATGCCGTGCTGACCAGAACGCTTGCCGGTCAGCATGGAGCTTTGTGCACTGCAGGTGACTGCGGGTAGATCAGCGGCTAGCGTCCGGATGCCGCCCGAGCGCTGCGCGAACGCTTGGAGGTTCGGGCACTTGCGCCGCGCGAAGACGGCTGGACAGAGTCCGACGATGTTGAGGACGGCAACGCGCACGCGGGCAGGATAGGGCGGGCGCCGAAGTGAATCCCCGCGGCGGCTAACTGTGCATCAACTTGTGCCGCCCAACCGCGATTCGCCGCCGGACTGGCGGGGCTTGGGTGAAGCACCTGGTGGATCAGCGGCGGGGTGCGTGTTGGATCAGCGATCTGTAGTTGCGCCAACACACGTTCCGCGCGCTGTCGGGCGAATGCCCCAAAGCCCACCACATGTGTCGGCTGCAGGGCCACAATGACCGCGCCAAGTGCCTCATCGCAAGCAGATTCGAGCATGTCCGTGGTCTTGGCACCACGGCCAGTGCGGGGAAGCTTGTCGGGGGTTTGATTGGCACCACTGGCCGCTACAAAGGCCAGAGGGCACCAGTTCCAAATGAAGGCTTGGTGAAAGAACTCATCGGCAGTACCAAAGCGTTGTTGCGCCCATGCCCACACGCGAGCGCCGCTGACCTCACTACGCGTGCAAGCAAGGCCGTCCACTGGGCGCTTTGGGTGCATGTGCGGCGGCGCGGTGATCTTGGCGACACGTTCGGTGATGCCAAGAAATCCCCGGACTGCAGCCACTTCACCAAAGGGCACGCCAGTTTGCGCCATGCCAAACGGACCAGGATTCATTCCTACAAAGAGGACGTGCGGTTGGGTGTGCGCCCGTGCGAGGAAGGCAGAATGTGCGCCCCACGCATATTGCAGAGGGTTGTAGGTGTATACAACTGGCGGACTGAAATTCAACAGAGCACAGCGGTCTCGCAATGTGCTGGCGATTCGTTCAAGCGAGGTATGAAGCTTCTTGTTGACCCGAGCGGGCATGCTCACATTTCAAAGCGCAGACCGGCATAAACTCGGATGTCGTTTTGGATCGCGTCTTTCGGCGTTACTTCAGACTGGTACTGCCAACGTATGCCGCCCAACAATTTGAGACCCTTGATGTCTTCCAACATCATGGTCCACTCGGTACGGAACAAGTGCAAGAAGTTGCTGGGGTCATCAAACGCGGGCGCGATCCAGTAGGAACCAACAATCGCCTGACGCTCAGTGATCTTCCAGTCCCATTCAAGTTCTGCATACAACTCCGCTTGCCCGTCGTTTTGGTCACCAAATTCATAGGTGTAACCAGCACCAAGCTTTCCAATCAACTTTGCAGGCGGCATCTTCAGGAATTCGTATCCAAGTCCACCCCATCCCGACAGGCGATTTTCATAACTCTCCAGTGGAGCACTCTGCCCTTGGCCCTTCACGAACCACAGCACGCGCGGGTTGGACGTAAAGCGCCGGTCATAGGTAGTGGTACCGAGCAAGTTGTTGTCGGTGTTTTCGCCGTCAACAAGCTTGTAGAAGAACTCAACGTTGTTCGACCACTTCTCAACATCGACCACGTCGTAAATCGCCGCGGCTGCTGCGCGGAAGTCAAGCTGATCGTTGGCGGCGTTGACGTAGTTGACGTTGGCATCAAGGACGAATTTCCACGGTGACGGTGGCGGCGCTGGCGCTGGAACCGCGCCCTTCGCTGCGACATCATCAGCAAGATTCACGCCGTCTTGGGGTCGCGGCGCGTCCATCACCGCATTTGCAGCGGGCTGCGCCTCTTGGCGCAACATGCTGTCGTCGGTCGCAGCGGCGGGTGCAGCAGCCGGAGCGGCGGTGGCAACCATCGACGCAATTGACGCGCGCGGTAGGGTGACCTTTCCTAAGACCGGGTGCAGCAAGACGATTGAATCACCGGTCTCTGAAACCAGTGTCGCGCGGATGGCATCACCGCTCGAAAGCGCAACAATGACGGTTTGCCCAGGCACTGGATTGGCGGCATCTTGCATGGCGAATGCCATCGGCGCCGCGTTGAAGACCAGCGTCATAACGATGATGATTGTGCTTTTGATATAGGTAATCATGATTGGGATTCCGGGTGCGTGCACACCGTCGCGGAGCGTACAGACATAACGAAAGTTCAGGTTCTATTACCTTAGAAATTCTCTAAGGCATGGCTTCGCGTATAGGCTATAGAAATGACGGCATTCCCCGGCTCACTGGTTCAGTCTCGCGCCAAGTCTTGTTCAATAGTTCTTTTAGCGGTGCTTCTGATCGCAGGTTGCGCTTCGGGTTCGGGGAAGTCAAAGCCCGGCGAAGCGGCGCGCATTCTTCGTGATCAGCGCATCACTCGGGCGCAACTGGAGGAGGCATCAAACGCCTTTGCCGACCGGTATTTCTCCCTGATGCTGGCCGCGAGTGAGCGAATCATTCGTGGCAACAATGACATCCAGCAGTGCCGCATTATGAACGGTCTTCGGCTGCTGGGCGTGTCAAGCATGTACGACATTGCCACGAGCCCGGATACGGTGACGCAGTTGGTGGATCAACTGGTAGTGGTAACCCTGCAAAATTATTTCTGGGTTGACACCGGACGCGCCCAAACGATTTGGGGGCCACGCGCGCAGTACTTGGTTGAAAATCTGCGTCGTGCCCGTGAGGATATTTGGACCATTGCTGCGCGGGTATTTACTGACGAACAGCTTGAAGAACTTGATCTGTCCATCGCCACGTGGTGGAGCCGTCGTGGCGGTACGGAGTTTGTGGCGTATGTTCGATTTAGTGAAGTGGCCAGCGTCAAGGGTGAAGCACTGATCGAACACATTCGCGACGGTGGTGGATTGCTTGAACCGCTCGACCGTGCTACTGAGCAGGTGCAACTTGCAAACTTGGCACTTGATCGCGCCTTCTTCTGGTCCAAGCGACTACCACTGTTTATGAACTGGCAAGCCGAAGCGCTTTGGTACGACATGCTGGTCATGCCAGACACGCAAAAGTTGTTAGCAAGCGTCGACGTGATGTCGCAGTCGATCGCCATTGTTCCAGAGCGGATGAAGATGGTGAACGCGACGGTTGCTGGCGCACAGGACACTGCGCGCGACCTGGTTGATCGCATCTTTCATCGCGTACTCATTGTGCTGATTGTCGTCCTGGTCGGTACGTTCGTCATCATGAAATGGCGCGTATCGCGCAAGGAGGCAGCGTCATGATTGCTGCAACGATTCTCATTGCTCTCGCACTCGTGTCACCCGATGCTGGAGCGGCAACGGCGTCGCAAGCAGGCAGTCCCATTCAGTCAGGAGCCGTTGCTGGACCGGCGGCTGATTCAAAGCCGGCTATCACGGCTCAACCTGCCGTTCCTGCCGATCCCACCGCGCCGATGACCGGGTTGGTGCCAAAGGCGCTCATCAATGGAGGTGACGCACTGGCCAAGTCGCTGCAGGATTTGGCGGAATCGGGCGACGTCTATTCAGAAGAGTTTTCTGCCATGGTGGAACGGTTTCCGTCCTATGCACCACGGGC
>CAMDUB010000094.1 GCA_945878575.1 Phycisphaera mikurensis NBRC 102666
AGCGAGCCATTCGGTATCGCGCCGCTTGAGGCACTTGGCCATCGCGTACCGGTGTTGATCAGCCGCCAATCCGGCGTGAGCGAAGTGCTGGTGAACGCACTGAAAGTTGACTTCTGGGATGTGGAAGACATGGCGAACAAGATCATTGCGGTGCTGCGCCATCCACCACTGCAGCGAACGCTGACCGACCATGGCTTCGATGAGGTCCGCGGTATCACCTGGGACGGGGCCGCCAAGAAGTGCGTGGGCGTCTACCAGCATGCCATGGACGACGTGCGCGCATACGCGCGCCACTGAGGCGCGGTGCTGGCAAGATCACATGTGTAGACGGGCGGATGCAGTGCAACGGCGGCTCGGAGCCGACCTATACTCAGCGCATGGCGTTTTTCACGCGTAAGAAGCCCGTTCCCGTCCGCACCTCCGCTCCTGCTGCATCGTCGGCAGGGCGTGCCGCACCCCGTGATCCGGACTTTGAAAAGCGCGTCAAGGCGATTGGTGCCGAGTACCTGGCCGCCGCGCGCGACGCAGGCGCCGGCGTCTTTGCGGGCAGTCTCTCCGTGTTCAAAGACAAGCTCATGGACTGGGCCATGCAGGACGAAGCATTCCGCGTCCAGTTGTTCCGCTTCGTTGACTGCTTCCCAACACTTCGCAGCAACGATGCCATCTACGAACACCTCTCTGACTATCTCTCGCAGCCTGGAGTGAAGGCACCGCCAGGATTTGAACTTGGCATGGCAGCCGGCGGACTCGCCAAGGGGCTGATGGCAAAGACGATGTCGAGCCAAATTGAAGGCATGGCATCCAAGTTCATTGCTGGCACCGACGCTGCAAGCGCCCTGCCCGCCCTGGAGAAGATGTGGAAGAACGGAATGTGCTTCAGCGTGGACCTCTTAGGCGAGGCATGCGTGAGCGATGAAGAGGCACGGCTGTACCGACAGAAATACCTTGACCTTGTTGAAAATCTGCCGAAGCGCGTGGCGACCTGGCCAGCGAAGTTAGTCTTGGAGTCCGATCACCTTGGACCTGTTCCGCGCACCAACGTCAGCATCAAGATCAGTTCACTCAGCGCACGCGTTGACCCCATTGATACCGAGGGTTCGATCCGCACGCTGATGGCAGAGATCATGCCGATTCTGGAAAGTGCCAAGAAGCACGGCGTGCTGGTGAACTTTGATATGGAGCAATTTGCGCTGAAAGACCTCACTATTGAGCTCTTTAAGCGGTGCTGTGAAGCGGTCGACTTTGAGGCCGGACTGGCTATGCAGGCGTACCTGCGCAGTGCTCCGGACGATGCACGCAGCGTTGTCGATTGGGCCAAGCGAACCGGGCGCGTGGTCACTGTTCGATTGGTCAAAGGCGCATATTGGGATTACGAAACCATTCACGCTGAGCAACAGGGATGGCCGGTTCCGGTGTGGAGCCGCAAGTGCGACACCGACGCATGCTTCGAACGCGTTGCGCAGTATTTCATTGAAAATACGCCGCGCAAGCGCGGCGAAGGCGGCGTGAAGTTGGCGCTTGGTTCCCACAATGCACGATCGATCGCTGCAGCGCTCGCAACGCTGGAGAAGTGCGGAATGCCGAAGTCGGCGATTGAATTGCAGATGCTGCATGGCATGGGCGACCCGCTCAAGGCCGCGGCCATGACCATGGGTCTGCGCGTCCGTGAGTATGTACCGGTTGGCGAGATGATTCCAGGAATGGCGTACTTGGTGCGGCGTCTCTTGGAGAACACCTCCAATGAGAGCTGGCTCAAGGCAGGTTTCTTGGACAACGCCGACGTAGAAACGTTGGTGGCAAGTCCATTCCGTGAGCATGATTCCGACCCAGGGATCGATCGCATCCAGAATGCGCCGGAGCGGCACGCGCTATCCATCGCCGTTCCCGGATTGGGTGATGGCCGAGCGTTCTTCACTGAACCGATGCGAAACTTCGCAGTTGCTGCAGTTCGCACGCAGTTTGCGGCAGCAGTTGCGGCGACCACCGTGCCGGTGGTGCGCAATGACTCCGCAGTTGCAGACGCCACGCGCGCCGTTGCCAACGCTGATGCCGCGTTCCCACAGTGGCGCGACACGCCGCACACCGAACGCGCCGCGGCGATTGTTCGCGCCGCGTCACTCATGCGCGCACGTCGCGACGAACTCTCAGCGATTCTCATTCGCGAAAGCGGAAAGACTTGGCGCGAGGCGGATGCCGATGTGTGCGAAGCGATTGACTTCTGCGAGTATTACGCACGCGAGTCGTCCGCACTGTTTGGTCGAGCTCGCCTTGGAAAGTTCATCGGCGAGCTGGATGAGCAGTGGTATCAGCCGCGTGGCGTGGCGGCGATCATCAGTCCATGGAACTTCCCGCTGGCAATTTGTGCTGGTATGACTGTCGCGGCGTTGGTCACTGGAAACTGCGCAGTGGTGAAGCCCGCGGAGCAGACGCCGGCAATCGCCAAGATCATGTGTGACATCTTGTGGCAAGCTGGCATTCCGCGCGATGTCTTGCACTTTGTGCCAGGGCCCGGCGAGACGGTCGGCGCGGCACTGGTGCGCGACCCGCGCACCGCGTTGATTGCCTTCACCGGCAGCAAGGCTGTTGGGCTTGACATCATTAAGGCGGCGGGCGAAACCCATGCTGGCCAAGAATTTGTCAAGAAGGTGATTTGCGAAATGGGCGGGAAAAACGCCCTGATTATCGATGAAAGTGCAGACCTTGACGAAGCCGTCCTTGGCGTTCGACAGAGCGCCTTTGGATTTCAAGGACAGAAATGCTCAGCATGCAGCCGCGTGATTGTGCTGGACAGCGCGCACGATGTGTTCTTGCACCGCTTGGTGGAAGCAACGCGAGCACTGGTGGTTGGCGATCCGCGTGAACCGGGAACTGATGTTGGTCCGGTGATTGACGCGGAAGCTGCCGCAAAGATTCGTTCGTATATTGAGCTTGGAGCGCAAGAGGGCAAAGTCCAACTCACCTTGCCGATCCCGGCGGGACTTGAGGCGAAGGTTGGCATGCCGTTTGTTGGACCCACCATCATCAGTGGTGTGCGTGCCGATGCGCGGGTAGCAACCGAGGAAATCTTTGGTCCAGTGCTCGCAGTGATCCGCGCCAAGGACTTTGACGAAGCGCTCCGCATTGCCAATGCACCGGCATACAAACTCACCGGCGGCATCTACACGCGCAAGCCGGCACACTTGGAACGCGCCAAGCGCGAGTTCCGTGTTGGCAACCTGTATGTGAACCGTGGCATCACCGGCGCGCTGGTTGGCCGGCAGCCGTTCGGCGGGTTCGGAATGTCGGGCGTCGGCAGCAAGGCCGGCGGTCGCGACTATCTGCTGCAATTCGTGGAGCCACGGGCGTGCTGCGAAAATACAATGCGCCGCGGCTTCGCCCCCGGTCTGTAAATAGGTGCCGTTCACCCCTGTCCCCATTTTCCTGACACTTGCGCTCTGCGCGAACGCCGCAGTAGGTGCGGATGGCCCGCGCCGCGTCTGGCAGATTGAGGGTGTCGAGCGCGAGGCGATCGTTCACTTACCAACCGGTGCGCCGCACCCCTGCCCTGTGATCTTGGCCTTCCACGGGCACGGCGGACGAGCACAATCCGTGCAACGGTCGATGCACTTTCAAGATGAATGGCCGGAGGCAGTGGTGGTCTATCCACAGGGGCTTGCGACGAGGACCGCACGGGACCCGGCAGGCGCGCGCGCGGGTTGGCAGAATCGACCGGGCGAGAATGATGACCGCGATCTGAAACTTGTCGATCAGATCATGACGAACCTGCGCGACTCCGGCTGGGTGGACGACACACGTGTCTATGTCACTGGTCACTCCAATGGCGGCGGATTCACCTATGCGCTCTGGTTGGCGCGCGCGGAGATGCTGGCGGCCGTTGCGCCCGTTGCAGGCGGAACATTGTCCGCGCGCTCACTCACACCGCTCCCGTGCATGCATGTGGCTGGTCGCGCAGACACGATCGTTCCGTTCGTCAATCAAGAACGCGTGATGGCCGCCGTCCGCGCCCTGAACGGATGCATGGGGGCGGGGACGCCATGGGCGAAAGATTGCACGTTCTATGAGTCGAAATTCGGTACGCCGGTGGTGACGATGATCACTGCCGGCGGGCACCAATACCCGCGCGAAGCACCAGCACTGATCGTGCGATTCCTGAAAGGACAAGCGGCGCCGATCCTCTGTGGACCGCCAAGCCCCGGGCAGCCGTGGCCGCGCTCGAGACCGATTTCTAGTTAAGCGAGGGCGACGAGTGGGTGGCTCATTGGTCTGAATCACTACGGTAGACTCCCTTACTCTCTCGCCTGCTGTGGACTGCATCGCGTAGCTATTTAGAAAGATTGCGACACCAACACATGATGACCCTCACCGGATCGCTACTTATCGTCAGCGCGTCGCTGTTCAACGCGCCCACGCTCGCCATGCAGGCTCCGCAAGCTCCCGCCGGCCAAACCGCCGCGGTTGCCTCCGAGTGGCCACAAGCGGTCACTGAGAACGGCGCCACGTACACCGTCAATGAGCCCTCCTACACCGCGATCTCCGGCAACAGCGTGACCATGCGCGCCGTTGTAAACGTGAAGCGCGGCACTGCGGCTCCCACAAGCGGAACGCTGGAAATGACTGCAGTCATCGCCACCTCGGACACGCCGGGCATCGTTGAATTGAACGAATTCACCATCACCCGCTGCGACTTCGCCGACGGCTCTGGCGAAACCGCCAAGGGTGAATTCACCAAGCTGCTCGACGGCATCGGCTTCGATGCCACTCTCTCGACCATTGTTGAGGGAATTGCCATCGACGCATCGCGCGATGTCACCGGACTCTCCAATGCCGTTCCAACCATCAAGGTGGTTGAAACTGCAGCGGTCCTCATCTCCGTGAACGGCAAGCCGCAGTTCGGCGGATGCGGCAGTAGTGGCTGGCAGCGCGTGGTGAACACTCCGTGCATCCTGCTCAAGTCTCCGGAAAACGCGTGGTACGCGCGCCTTGGTGGCTCGCACTGGGTCAGCGCAGCATCGATCAATGGTCCGTTTGCAGATGCAACAGACATGCCGCCCCAAGATGTGATTTCTGCCATCGGTAGGGCCCCAAATCTGCCAGAGTCGGTGAAGAGCGCAACCGCTGAAAATCCCGTGGTGCGCCGCGGCGGCCCTCCGCCGCGGGTGATCGTTGCTACGGTGCCGACCGTGCTCATTTCCATCTCCGGCAAGCCGCAAATGGCTGCAGCATGCGCCGATGTTGAGACCGTCACCAATACCGCTGACACGGTGCTCCGTACTGCAGGACAGTGGTGGATCTTGGGTGCAGGACGTTGGTTCTCTGCCCCAAGCCTCAACGGACCGTGGACATTTACCGCCGCATCAAAAGTGCCCGCTGCATTTGCCAACCTTCCAGCAACGGGTCGTATGGCGGGCGTACGCGCGAGCGTTCCTGGCACCACCGAGGCCAAGGCCGCGGCCGTGAGCAGCGACCTGGTTCGAACGCTCACTGTTGAACGCAACGCTCCATGCAACGTGAAGTTCCGCGGCAACGCCAACTTCCTGCCGATCGATGGCACCCCGATGACGTATGCATCCAACTCATCGCAACCCGTTGTCAATATCAACGGAACGATGTACTGCTGCGACAACGGCGCGTGGTTCATGGGAACCAACCAAGGCGGTCCGTGGTCTATATGCGATTCGGTGCCTGAGCAGATCTACTCCATTCCACCTTCGTGCCCGATCTATGCGTGCACCTACGTTGAGGTGTACGGAAGCACGAGCGACTCAGTGACGTTCGGCGCGACCAGCGGCTACATGGGCACGTACATGCAGGGCGGTACCCCGGTCTATGGAACGGGCTATGACTACAACGGCACGAACCCGCCGATGGTGGGTCCTGACGCAACTGCGGCGGCAAACGTTGAGTCCTACCTCGCACCGGCATACCCAGCCACCTACGGCAACCAAGCCGAGTACTCACCGGATGATGGCACCTATGCGCCGCCATCCAGCAATGACTATGTAGACGATTACCCAGACGTGTACCCAAGCGTCTATGACGACGGCTACGGCGGATACGGCTGGAGCCCCTACTGGGGCGCCGCGTACGGCTACGGCTACGGTGGATACGGCTATGGCTACGGCTATAACGACTGGGGTCGATGGAACCGCCGCTGGGGCATGGATCGTCGCCTTGGTGGCGTCGGTCGTGTTGGAGGCCTGGGCGGCGTCGGTGGCGTTGGCGGCGTAGGCCGCGGCGTAGGCGGAGTTGGTGGCGTGGGTGGCGTCGGCCGCGGCGTCGGTGGAGTTGGCGGAGTTGGAGACGCCGGCCGCGGAGTCGGTGGAGTCGGCGGCCCGGGTCGCGGCGCAGGGGGTGCTGGCGGGTGGGGTCGCGCTGATGGCGGACGAAACGCTACCGGCATGGCTGGTGGCGAGGGTCGAGGCGAGACCGGCATGGGTGGATACGGCCGCGAAGGCGGCAACCGTGAGGCCACTGGCATGGGTGGCTACCCACGTCAGGGCGGCATGGGTAATCGCGGTTCGTCGGGCGTCCATCAGGCGCAGTCCCGCGGTGCGGGCGGCGGTGGGCGCCGTGGCGGCGGCGGCGGCGGACGCGGCGGACGTCGCTGATCGGTTCGACATTTACACGTGAGTAATCACGGGCGCTGGTGCAGATGGCATCAGCGCCCGTGTTCATTTTGCGGGGCGCATTGAG
>CAMDUB010000095.1 GCA_945878575.1 Phycisphaera mikurensis NBRC 102666
CCGCCAGTGACGGCATTGACGAAGCGCATCAGATCATCAATTCCTGCCTGTGCGGCGGCGATTTCGGCGGACATGCTGGCGGTGCAGTCAATGGCTACTGCCAGGTCAATGGGTTTCTTGAAGAGTTCATCAAGGGCGGCTGTGAAGCGTACGAATCCCGCATCGTCCAGTTGCGCGATGGCGTTCTGTACAACGGCCACTTTGGGGCCGATGAGTGCTGCAGCATCAATGCGCATGGTGTTGCGGTTACGGTCAAGCCAGGAGCGCCACTTCCAGCCGACGCGGGTCTCGCGCGCGCCGGTGATGGCGGCAATGCGGGGACTGAGGGCGCCACCGTCATCGCGGTCGAGGCGCGCGATGACGGAGGCGAGCGTGTCTTTCCCGAACTCGGTGAGTTTGCGTTCGCTGCGGCCTTGCGCTTCCAGTGCGCCGATCAGTTCAACCGCTAGCAATCGGTCGGTGCCTTCGCTGGCTTTCGCCAAGATGCGGGCACCGCGATCGACTCGGTCAGCGGGTACTTCCCAGCCGCATCGCAACATGGTGCGAATGACGCGTGGGTCCTCTTCACTTTCGGCGAGGCGCGGAAGTGGTGGCGCGCCGACGCGTGCCATGGCAAGGATGGCGCTACTGCGAACGCGCGGATCGGAATCAAGTGCGAGTGCGTTGAGGCGCTCGCGAACGCCGGTCTCTTCGGCGCGTTCGAGGCGCATGGTGGCAAGCAGGCGTCGGATCCAAGTGGGGTGCGCAGCAAGTGATTTGAGTGCTGATTCACTGGCGGCGCGGGCGGAAGGGGGCTCTGCGGGCTGTTGTTGCGGTGGCGCCGATTGTGTTGGATCAAGCGGCTTTGAGGGCGGTGACTGTGTCGGCGCGACCGCCGCCATGAAGCACGCGGCGACAAGGGTGATCACCGCGCCGTACATGAGTTAGTCGCCGTGCAATTGCCGCAAGCGCGGCGAGGTGCGAAGCATCAATTGAACGCGTTCGAACTCTTCAAGCCAGTCTTGCAGCGTGGCGGTGGCTTCATCCGTTGCGACGGTCGCCCATGGCAGTGGGCAGGATGCTCCAAGTTGCCGCGCTGCGATTGATCGGTAGCGAGCCAGGGTGCGATCGCCCAGGATGGAGCAGAAGTTGAAGTCCTCCGAGCACCACACCACCGTGGGCACGCGGGTTCCGCCACAGATGCGCAGTTGATCCGCGAGGTCGGCGTGGTCAGCCTGTTCTAAGAATCGAACATCGGCGACCGGGCACGCGGCGGCAATGGCACCGATCATGGGGCATTGCACGGCGCAGTCGCCGCACCATGCTCCGGTGAGCACGAGCACATTCATTCGGCGAGTGAAACTTGCAAGATGCACGCCCTGTTCAGCAGTGAGCCGCGCGGCGGCGATATGCGCTTTCCAGCCGGCCGTGCGTTCGGCGTGCGCCGCGAGGTAGTTATGCCAAGTTAATCCAGCGCTGTGTTCGGATTTCCAGGTGCTGCTGTCAAGCATCGGTAGTAGTCACTTTCAATTGGCGAAGCATGTCAAATGCTTGGAGCGGGGTGAGGGTGTTCAAGTCAAGCAGACGGAGTTTTTCGATCGCTGGATGGGGCGGGGCGCTGTCCGCGTGGCTCGCAAAGAGCGGCATGGCATCCACCGGTTGTGCGCCGGTTGCGGCGGCGGAACTGTTACTGCGCCCACGCGTTCCGCGCGTGGACTTGGGCGAACTGTTCACTTCAAGGGTACTGAGCACATCCTTGGCGCGCGTCACTACCGACTTTGGAATGCCGGCAATCTGCGCAACATGAATTCCGTAACTGCGATCGGTGGAGCCGGGAAGAATGCGATGCAAGAACACAACGTCGCCCTTCCATTCGCGCACGGAAACGTGCAGGTTGCGAACGCCTGCGATGCGGGTGGAGAGGTCAGTGAGTTCGTGGTAGTGCGTTGCAAAGAGCGTCCGCGCGCCGGCAGCGGCGAGGTGTTCGGTGATCGCCCATGCCAGGCTGAGTCCATCGAGCGTGCTTGTTCCGCGGCCGATTTCATCCAGCACCACCAGTGAGCGCGGCGTTGCATGATTGAGAATGCGCGCGGTTTCAGTCATTTCCACCATAAAGGTGGATTGGCCGGAGTGCAGTTCATCGCTGGCACCGATGCGGGTAAAGATGCGATCGGTGACGCCAACGATGGCGCGTTCCGCTGGCACGAAGCTACCCATATGTGCAAGGAGGACAATGAGCGCGGTCTGACGAATGTAGGTGCTCTTGCCGGCCATGTTTGGTCCGGTGATGAGTGCCAATGTTGCGGGCTGGAGCGCCGTGCCAAGTTCCGTATCATTCGGAACGAATCGGTCGCGCAGCAACTCATCAAGAACGGGGTGACGCCCACCGGTGATTTCGAGGACGGATTCTTCCACAATTTCTGGGCGAACCCAGCGATGGCGCGCGGCAACTTCTGCAAGGCTGGCAACTGCATCGAGGCTTGCAACCGCGTCGGCGAAGCGGACGAGTTCCGGGAGGCGTTCGGCGGCTTCGGTGCAGAGCGCATCAAAGAGCGCGCGTTCGCGGGCAACGGCGCGCGACTCGGCGGAGAGAACCTTGTCCTCAAACGTCTTCAACTCCGGCGTGATGTAGCGCTCGGCGTTGCGCAGCGTCTGGCGACGCGTGAACGCTGCGGGCGCCTTGGCCGAGTGGGCATGCGTGATTTCAATGTAATAGCCAAACACACGGTTGTAGCCAATTTTCAGGCTTGGAATGCCGTGTCGCTCGCCGAGTTCTGCTTGATAGCGCGCCATCCATGCGGTGGCGTCGCGCTGCAATGATCGGCATTCATCGATCTCTGCGTCCGCACCGTCTTTGAACAAGCCGCCATCGCGCATGTGCGCGGGTGGTTGCTCGTTGCATGCAGCGCTGATGCGGGTGGTCAGCGTTGCAACTTTCGCTGCGGCTTCCTCAAGTGCGGTGCGTGCGCCGGAGAAGGCGGGTGCGTCGCCGAGCGATTGCGCGATGCGACCAGCGAGTGTCATCGATTTGCCGAGCGCAACCAGATCGCGTGGCGTGGCGCGCCCCATCGACATGCGACTTGCGATGCGCGCAACATCCTGCACACCGTCGCACGAGGCGCGCAATTCTTCGCGCATGCGTTCGTCGGCAACGAGCGTGGCGATGGCGTCTTGGCGCGCGCGGATAGCCGCGCGGTCACCGAGCGGCGCGCAGGTCCACTCGCGGAGCAGGCGTCGACCCATGGGGGTACGCGCTCGTTGCAAGACGCTGAGGAGCGTGCCTTCGGTTCCGCCGGAGCGGAGTGTTCGTTCAACTTCGAGGCTGCGAAGTGTGGTTCCATCAAGCACCAAGTGCGCGGCACGGCCGGCGCGACGTGGTGGGCGGAGGTGCGCAAGTGGGCGGACAGAGCGGCCGCCACTGGCGGCGGGGTCGGTGCCGAGGCCGCGTTGCGTATCGATCAGGTGTCGGAGCAGGGCACCGGCGGCGGTTGCTGACGGCGCGTCGTCACTCAGGTCAAAGCTTTCAAGCGTTCGGACGCCGAAGTGTTCCTTGAGAAGCGCCACGGCGTCTGCGGGGCGGAACATCCAGCCGGGGACTTCAAGTGCGGGGCAGCCAAGGGCGCGCGCGGCACGAGCCGCGGGGCGATCGGCGTCTTCGTGGTCGCCTTCTGGAAGCAGTAGTTCGCTGGGACCGATGCGTGCGAGTACATCTTCAAGGAGCGCAGCGTCGCATTCTTCGACGGTGAATTCACCAGTCGATAGTTCGACCGCGGCCACAGCAGCGCGGAGGTCGTTCCCTGTGCCGGTGATCCACGCGGCGGCAATTCGATTTGCTCGGGAATCATCAAGCAGGGTTTCGTCAACCAAGGTTCCCGGTGATAGGACTCGCGTGACTCCGCGCTCCACGACGCCCTTGGCTTCGGCGGGGTCTTGCAATTGCTCGCACACCGCAATGCGGTAGCCCTGCTCAACCAAGCGGCGCAGGTATCCCTCAACGGCATGGAATGGAACGCCGGCCATCGGCTGGCCGCTGGTGCGTTCGGTCAGAGTGATGCCAAGCGCGCGGTGCGCGGTGACGGCATCTTCATCGAAGAGTTCGTAGAAGTCGCCCATCCGGAACAGCAGCAGGCAGCCGGGGTGCTGACTCTTGATGCGGTCATACTGGCGCATGGCCGGGGTATCCCGGTTGTAGGCGCGGGGTGCGATTTCAGCGGTTGGTTCGCCAGCGGACATCAGGTGCGATGGTACGGGAGGGCGCCGATCTTGCCCAAAAACAACGCAACCCGCGCGGCGGCGGGTTGCGGGGTCGGGTACCGGGCACCCGTTTCAGTGGAGTGGATGAGGATCGAACTCACAACCTCCTCGATGCGACCGAGGCGCTCTTCCAATTGAGCTACCACCCCAGCGGTCGGACGAAGCAGTCTATCCGGCTCAATAGGGCGCCGCAAGGCGTTACGGGGTTTCGCTGTTGCCGGATGAGTGCGCAGATCTTTGATTGTGCGGCTTGAATGCCGCAATGTTGAGCCGTGGCTGCAGTATCGTGTAGCGCCCGACCCCGGTGCGAAGGACTGCTTCGCCCGGCATTCCCGGCCGAACCATGGGTCCCGAAACCGCCCTCATCGTCTTCTGCGCGTGCATCGTGGTGGCGTCCCTTGCGGGCGGCATGGTGCCAGTGGTGCTGCGCCTCACGCATCGACGATTGCAGTTTGGATTGAGCTTCGTTTCTGGCGTCATGCTTGGGGTAGCGCTCTTTCACATGGTGCCGCACGCGCTGATGGCGCGCATGGAATCGGCGCCCGCTGGTGGCGACTCACACGGGCTGTTCGATCCGTTGATGGTGGCGCTGGCGCTTGGGTTCCTGACGATGTTCTTCTTGGAGCGATTCGCGCATTTCCATCAGCATGAGTTGCCCGAGCCAGCGTGCGATGACCCGATGCACGGGCATGAGGGGCACCATCACGCTGCGCATGATCACTCCGGGCACAGTCATGGCGGTACTGCTGCAGGACACGCGTCCGTTGGACGGCTGACGTGGACCGGCGCGGCGGTTGGCATGGGACTGCACTCGCTGCTGGAGGGCGTAGCGCTTGCCGCCAGCGTGGCTGCGGTCCGTGAAGTGGAGCCAGGCGTGGCACCGGCTCTGGCTGGGCTGGGCACGTTCCTAGTGATTTTGCTGCACAAACCCTTTGATGCCATGACCGTTGCCACGCTGTTCCACGCGGGTGGCGGGAGCCGCGGCAAGGTGCTGTTGGTGAACTTCCTGTTTGCCGGCTTGGTGCCGATTGGCGTGGTGCTCTTTATGTTGGGCGCCGCCGCGGCTGGCGGGACGGCCACGGTTGTTCCGTATGCGTTGGCATTCTCAGCGGGCACGTTCCTGTGCATTGCTGCCGCGGATCTGCTGCCGGAAGTTCAGTTCCATCGCCATGACCGTGTTGGCTTGTCGATCGCGCTGGTGCTTGGATTGGTACTGGCACTCGCTGTTGGTCGCATGGAAGCGCTGGCGCACGCTGGGCATGAAGGGCATGACGGGCAGCACATGGATCATGCTGGTCATGCGGATCACGCTGATCATGCTGATCATGCAGGTCACGCCGATCACGCCGATCACGCCGATCACGCCGATCATGCCAATCACGATCACTGATCTACACTTCTAACTTCCACGGAATAGATATGAAAGCAGAACGAGTCCTCGCTGAACTGAATCGCCTGCGGCAAGACCTTGATAAGAATCCCAAGGATTCCGAATGGTTCACGCTGCATCATGCATTTTGCTTCATCTCTTACAAGATGGGTGACTTTCAGAAGTACCTCGATGAGAACATCAAGCCTGGCGATGAGCCCGAATTTGACTGAATCCTGAACCATGCCTGACTACAAGAGCACGCTCAATCTCCCCAAGACCGACTTCGCCATGAAGGCGAACCTCTCGCAAGCCGAACCGCTGACCGTGAAGCGTTGGCAAGAAGAGGCGCTGTACGAGACCGTACAAGCCGCGCGTGCGAGTGCGCCGCTCTATTCATTCCATGACGGCCCTCCGTACGCCAACGGATCGATTCACTTGGGTCACTTGCTCAACAAGGTCTTGAAGGACATTGTGGTGCGCTCGCGGCTGATGGACGGCATGCGCGTTCCGTACGTGCCGGGTTGGGATTGCCACGGTCTTCCCATTGAGCACAAAGTGGTCACGGAAATGAATGAGAAGGGCAAGCTCCAGAAAGTGATGGAGTTGCCGGACGATCAGCGCCGCATGATCATTCGTCGTGAGTGTCAGACGTATGCCGACAAGTTTGTGAAACTGCAGGCCGGGCAGATGCAGCGGCTCTTGACGCTTGCTGATTACGCCAATCCGTACCTCACCATGAAGCCCGCCTTTGAGGGCGCGGTCATTGAGGACTTTGCGGACTTGGTGGAGCAGGGGTTGGTCTCACGAGCGTTGAAGCCAGTGCACTGGTCGATCGCTAACCGCACCGCGCTTGCCGAAGCTGAACTGGAATACGAAGATCGCGAAGATCTTTCGGTGTACGTGGACTTTGAAGCGGCGGACCGCGAAGCAGTGGAGCGTGCGTTTGAGTGCGAGCTTGACTGCACTCCCAGCTTCACCATCTGGACCACCACGCCCTGGACGCTGCCGGCCAATTTGGCGATTGCT
>CAMDUB010000096.1 GCA_945878575.1 Phycisphaera mikurensis NBRC 102666
TCGTATGTGTGCGCAGTTGCAAGAAGCTGATGCGCAGGCGCGCAGCACGGCGGGCGGGCTTGGCAATGGCGACGCGGTAGCAGGGTCGATCATGGCAGGGCGAACTACTGAACTCGGCAGCGGCGGCTTTCATGCATTTGTCAATTGCACACCGGTGGGGATGCAAGGTGGACCGGACCCGCAGGGAAATCCACTTGCTGGGGATGTTCATCTGGATGAAACCGTTACGGTCATGGATACCGTGTATGCACCGCTTGAGACGCCGCTCCTCATTCATGCCCGTTCATGCGGCGCGCGCACGGTTGACGGCTGGGTCATGTTCACAAAGCAGGCGGAGCGACAGTTCCGCTTGTGGCATACGGATTGAGAGGAAGTCACAAACGAAGAGTGAAACAGGGGTTTTACTGCTCCACGGGGCGAGCGCGGCCCATGCTGTTTGGACCGGCGCTGAATGAATCGCGCGCTGACTTTGGAACTTCCCACAGCGTGAACTGATCGGACTGTTTCACGATGAGTGCTTCCGCCGGAATGACCGGATCGGCCATTGGGTTTCGTCCGCGACCGGGGCCGCGACCAGGACCAGGGCCACGACCTGAGCCAGGACCACGACCAGGGCCGGGCCCACGATCAGGGCCAGCACCAGGCCTCGAGCCAGGACCACCACGTGGTCCGTTGGGTCCGCGACGTGTTTCTAAGACATAGAGACGCTCGTATTGATCGAAGTCCGAGTCCTTGAGTGTTCCCCAGCGTCCGTGTGTGTCCATCGCAAACGCCGCCCAGAATTCCAATCCATGCCGAGCTGCAACGACCGCTTGATCACCGGGGATCAGTTCTGTGCGCCACGAACGTAGGTCCGCATAGCCCTCATCACTGATGGTTTCCATGAGCCGCCCATGCATGTGGTTGGTGGCACTGACTGCAAGGAATACTGCTGCGATGGTTGATACGGACCACTGCAGGATTCGGATTGCCGGTCCCCTGCTCGTACAAAGTAAGTACGCCGCGATGCATGCAAGTGGTACGGGCACCATCAGCGCAAGTCGCATCATGTAGTCACCGCTGAAGATGGGACAGACAAGGATTGCCGCTGTAAAGAGCATGCCAAACACAAGTGCTTCATCGGCGAGTGTTCGCGTGCGTGATCGCATGACGCGCGCGAGGATTACAGTCCCAAGCAGCACGGCCCCAACCCAAACCACTCCCATCAACATTCCTCCCGGTCCACCCGGTCCTCCCGGTCCACCCGGTCCACCCGGACCACTTTGTTGCGAATCGGGGTTGATGAGGGTGAGCGGCAACTTCATGATGGCTATCGCCTTGCCCGGTGCTAGCCACCACACCGCACCGAATGACGCCACTCCGATCGACATCAGTACTACAGCCGCCCGCACCGCCTTCCTTCGATCGACTCCTCCTCGCACCGCCCGTACTCCCAGCATCAACGCTGCACCCAATGCCGTTGCAGCGAA
The DNA here is from genome assembly GCA_945878575.1 of Phycisphaera mikurensis NBRC 102666. Taxonomy (GTDB): domain Bacteria; phylum Planctomycetota; class Phycisphaerae; order Phycisphaerales; family SM1A02; genus UBA966. The sequence goes on from CAMDUB010000096.1 coordinate 1,470, forward strand.
CGTGCCCGCGTGCGTGAGTGCCGCCATCACCAGCATCAATGCCGCTACGAGCCACCAGCGCGTTGCCCCTCGCCCACTTTCGGACCGCATCGCGATCCATCCGCAGATCCATGTCCCTGCCATAAATACATACGCCATCGATTGCTTCTCAAAGTCACCGACCATCCGCAGCAGTGGCGCGCTCACGGTGATCGCCAATCCAACAGCTATAGCCCCCGGAATCATGCTGCGCTTCCCACCGGCGAAGATCCACGCCGCCAAGAACAATGGAATCGCCACCATTGGTTCCGCCAAAGCATCCACGACACGTGAGGCAAAGAGAGTCGCGGTATCGATGTCCCACCCAAGCATGATCATCAAGCATTTGGCAAGCACCGCATCAACAATGAAGGTGAGCGGAACATCGGCCCATCGAAGCGTTCCGCGCTCCAGCAAATCCCGTGCCTGTACCGCGTAGTAACCAGCATCCATTCCTGCCGGTACCGCGCCCCGAAAGAGCATCGTTCCGCGTACGAACCACGCCAGCGCGATCACGGCCGCAAGTGCCATGCACCACGCAGGGTCGCGGAACATACCGAGCGGTGCAGTGCGCTCTGCACCACGTGGAACAGGTGATTCAGCCGCTGATTTCTCAGAAATGCCGCACGTTTCATGGCCTGAAGTGGTTGCGGCGGGGACGGGATTGTCATGCGCATCGATCGACATGTTCTGCATGGTGTAGCAACTGATTGCCCATGACATGCGCATGGGGACGGCAGTGCATCTCGTTTCACCGTGTCAACGTGGATATCCTTGCAATTCATGCTGACCTACCGCACTGCTGGCGAGTCTCACGGACCAACAACCTTGGCGTTTGTGGAAGGACTTCCTGCAGGACTGGCCATCGACACCACGTTCATCAATGCGGAGCTCGCGCGCCGTCAGGGTGGCTACGGCCGTGGTGGAAGGCAGCGCATCGAGACCGATGTCGTGCGGCTGCTGACCGGTGTACGTGCCGGCGTGACACTTGGGTCCCCAGTGGTACTGGAGATTGTCAACAAGGACAGCCGGCTTGATGACGCAGTCAAGACGCCGCCAGTCACTCGTCCGCGTCCCGGCCACGCCGATCTCGCGGGCAGTCTCAAGTGGTTGACCCAGGATTGTCGTGGCACGCTCGAACGCGCCAGTGCGCGGGAAACAGCAGCGCGTGTGGCAGCGGGTGCGCTCGCGCAAGTGTTCTTGCGCGAATTTGGGATTGAAGTCTTTGGGTTTGTAAGCGGCGCTATCGATGCCACCTGTGTCGTAGAGGTGGACGCAGAATCACTGCCCGAACTGCGGGCCGCGCGCGATGCCAGTGACGTGTATTGCCCAGACTCGGAAACGGGTGCACGGATCATTGATCACATTCATAAGGCCAAGGTGGAGCAGGACACCGTGGGTGGTCGCGTTGAGGTGCATGTCTTGGGTGTTCCGCCCGGCCTCGGTACATGCGTGCAGTGGAATGAGCGCCTCGACTCGCGATTGGCTGCTGCCGTCATGGGTATTCAAGCATTCAAAGCCGTTGAAATCGGTATGGGTGCCGATTGTGCGTGGCATTTCGGCAGTCAAGTACATGACCCCATTGCATACGACCGGTCACTGGCCGGCGAATCGCATTTGGGATTCACTCGCCCCAGTAACAACGCAGGCGGACTTGAAGGCGGCATGACCAACGGTATGCCAGTGGTGGTTCGTGGCACGATGAAACCAATAGCCACGCTCCTGCGCGGTATGCCCAGCGTTGACCTTGCCACGCATGAATCGGTACAGAGTCAGTACGAGCGCAGTGATGTCAGTGCCATTGCCGCTGCGAGTGTGGTGATGGAGTGCGTGGTTGCGTTTGAAATTGCGGCAGCGTTTCTCGCTAAGTTTGGTGGTGACTCCATGGCTGAAGTGCGCGCGCACTTTGACGCCACCATGCAGTTGGCACGCGCACTGCACCCACACGAGTGATTCAGCATCTTGGGTTCAAGCGAAATCAATATGGCAACAATTTCCTCAGACATCGCGTTGGCACCGGACGCCACCGTCGCTCTTGCGGCGATCATTCGAGCGTTCGCCGCCCATACCGGCACGCTGCATTTTCTCGGTACCGATGGCATGCTTCATTTGGCGGCATTCCATGGTGCTATCCCAGCACCGGTCATGGAGCACATCCGCACCATTCCAATCGGTAAGGGCATGGCGGGGGTCTGTGCCGAATTGAACGAGCCAGTTTCGTGGTGCAACCTGAACCGCGATGGTTCCGGGGTAGTGCAGCCCGCGGTGCGCTCGCTTGGCCTGGCGGGTTCGATTGTGGTGCCGGTCCGAAGTGGCGCAGCACTGGTGGGGACACTCGGTATTGCGAATACCGGCGAGCGAACTTTCACTGACGAAGAGACGGCGCTGTTAATCGAGTGTGGTTCGTCGTTACTGCGGTTCCGGCCGGTTCCGGGGTAAGCGGTTTCCGCGTCGCGCCGCACCGTATCACCGCGCCGTACGGCACGGCACCGCACCGCGCCTCATCTCATCTCATCGCTCATCACATCACCGCATCTGCGCAGCAAGCCACGCGCGTGCGAGCGCCAAGTCGCGTTCCACGGTAGCGACGGAGACGTTGAGTAACTTTGCAACGTTTGGGATGGTGATGCCACCAATCATGTGCAGCGAAAGCGCCTCCGCCCGGCGTGGTGAAATCTGTGCCAGTTCAGCAAGCTTGTCGTGCAGGACATCCACATCAGACATGTGGGCGGATTCTTCAGCGGGCGATCGCGCGTCACTCTGCGCGATCACTTCGCCAATGGGCAGCTGCTTGGCGCCTCCACCGCGCTTGATCGTCAGTCTCCGACGACGGCGATCGGCAATGATGCGGACAAAGAGCATCGTGGCAATGGCAGCCAGGTGGTCGGAGTTGGCGATCTTGGTTTCTTGCTGGACGAGACGACGGAATGTCTCACCAAGAAGCGATGTTGGACTGATCGTCTGCTGGCCGGTCCGCGCCCGTTCCGCCGTCACTTGCCGTTCGGCGAGTGCACGGAGCGCGCCGTATTGGTCGGCGACCAACATGGAGATGCTCACAGGGATCGGAAATTCAGCAGTTTCAGACGGAGGCGCGGCTCCGCCCTCCGCGGCGCTGGGGTTCCCACGTTGTCCGGCCGGAACGTGATCTTCTGAACCACCTTCAGCGTGGTCGCTTGGGTCGGAGCCGTGCTTTGGGCGAGGGTTCGGATCGGTCGTGCTACTCATGCTCGCATGGCGTCTTCAGGGAATAACCCGTTCCCCCGGATTTAACGCGCAGTCCGCGGATGAACCCCTCAAGGAATCTTGATTGAAATTAGAACTTTGCTCAATATGAGTGATAGCACACTGAGCAGTTGTAGTAAGCGCCAGATAATCAGTTGCAAGCGGCGGTTAATTTCTCACGGTCTCTGAATTTGCAAGGTTATTACGCTTGTCGTGAACGCGTTTGATAGCGGTACGTCGCCGTCCTCCGACCGGCATCCGCCGCGCGGCTCGCTGAGGGCGCCGGTCGGTACATGGTTGAACTGCCTAATATGGGCAGATCGTCAGCGGCTCAACGAAGCGCAGGTGATCGCCCCTTGCACTTCCACTTTGCACTTCCACTCTGCACTTCCACTTTGGACTTCCACTCCAATCACGGACCGACAACGTTCTTATCCCACTCCTCCCTCTCTTCTCCACGATTCGAACCACATGACGAAAAAGATGATCGCGTCCGCGCTCGGTGTTGTCTCCCTGTTGACGGGCTTTGGCGCCGGTCAGGCCGTAGCGCCGCCAGCGGCAGCGAAGGGCACCAGTTTGTATTCATTCAAGACCACCGCGCTTGACGGTGCCGCCGTGGACCTTGACATGTACAAGGGCAAGGTGGTGCTGGTGGTGAACGTGGCGAGCCGATGTGGCTACACCCCGCAGTACGCGGAACTGGAAACCGTTTGGAAGGAATTCAAAGACAAGGGTCTTGTAGTGATCGGATTCCCCTGCAATGACTTTGGTGGGCAGGAGCCTGGCACATCGACCGAGATCCGCGATTTCTGCTCAAAGACGTACGGCGTCACTTTCCCAATGATGTCGAAGGTGCAGACCAAAGCAGGGGAAGGCCAAAGCGAGATTTATACATTTCTCAGCGCCGGCACCGGCAAATTGCCAAGCTGGAACTTCGGCAAGTACCTGGTTGGTAAGGATGGCAAACCGGTTGCGTTCTATGGCTCAGGCGTGAAGCCCACCGGCGAAGAACTTCGCAAGGCGATCGAGCAGGCCCTGGCTGTGAAGCCCGTATCCTGACCGCATGCACCTGATTTCACTCTGCCTCCGCCCGCGCCTCTCCGCGGTGTTTGTTGTGCTGTCTGTCTCCGCCGCAACCTTTGCTGGGGCGCTTGAAGACTCGCTTCGCCTGGTGCCTGCCGACGCCGCTGGAGCGCTGGTGATTCCAAGCGTCAAGGGCGCGAGCGATGATTTACAGTTGGCAATTGATCGAATGGGCAAAGCCGAGGCTGCCCTCGGTGGCCGCCCCATCGACCTCTTGAAAGCGCAACTTGGTATCGGTGCAGGCTTTGATGATCGAGGCGCATTCGTTGCATGGGCCGCGCCACGCGCAACCGGCTTCACCAATATCGCGGCGTTTCCGGTGACTGATGCGGATGCCTTTGTTACGGCAACCTTCATTGATGCCCCCGAACTCGGAACCGGTGCAATGCGCGCCCGCACTGCTCCACGCGCGTTGTGGATTCGAAAGACTGCAAGCCACGTCTTGGTTGCTGATGCGCCTGACTCGCTCGCCACTTGGGAGCCCAAGGAAGGTTTCGCGGCAACGTTGGCCACACGCGTTGGTAGGCGTGGGATGGAGATCATTCGTATGAGCGATTGTTTCTCCTGGGCATCGGCGCCGGTGATGAAGTCACTCGCTGATATTGCGCGCAAAGCTGGCGAACTCGACATCACTGCAGCCAATATGTTGCCGCGCGGCAATGAGCCCGAGGCAGCGCCAGCAGCAGCGCTTGAGACCATTGGCAAGAGTCGGGAGCGAGGAGCGCAGATTCTTGCGCAAGTGACCGACGCGGTGTTCGCCATCGATTTCGATGCGCTTGCTGTTGGAATTCGCGCTTATGCCCG
>CAMDUB010000097.1 GCA_945878575.1 Phycisphaera mikurensis NBRC 102666
TTCAAACGTACGAATTGTTCTCGGGCAATGCTAGGAATTGCCTGAGGGGTTCGTGCAGATATTGAGTGCAATTGGCTTGCCACTCCAAATCCACCGATGGTGGGATCGGTTCGTGGCGCGCGGCTGCTGAGCGATCTCTGCGAATTTCCGGTAATTGGCGCAGATTTCAGCGGTAAATATAAGCCTCATTATGCAGCCGCTTCGTACCTAAGACACGGTTCACAATGGGTTTGTGCCACCAAGCGATGATGGAGGTGCACGAACGAGCTACGCTTCCGATCAACCATGACTGCCTTGGCCCAACTCCCGCGCGCGCTTACTGCCATCATGGCAGTCGGCATCCTGTGCTTGGTGGTGAGTCATGCTGCGAACGGCGCCCAAACGCCCGCACCACCGTCCGCTGCCCCGGCCGGCGCACTGGAACGTCCGATTGAAATTCGCGCGCGTCTCCTCAGCGGCGCTGCGTTCGTTGGAAAGGTGAGCGCGTGGTCCAAAGATGGCATCACTGGCTCATTTGGAAATCATGCTTGGACGGATCTGGTGACTGCGGACATGCGTCGCGTCTACATGCAGTTGATGGATCGAAAGAATGCGGAGCAATGGACTTCGCTTGGTGAATTGCTGGCAAGTGCGCGTGACGGTGCACAATTTGCTGATGATGCTTTCGCGCAAGCCAAGCGATTGGGAGCAACGCCTGCAGCCATTGACGATGCGCGCACGCGTGGTAAAGCAGCCGGTATCGCGCGCCAAGAACGCGAACGTATGGAAGGCGAGCGTCGCCTGCAAGACGCTGTGCTTCCTGACGACGCCACTGCCAAGCCATGGCCAGTGCTGACCGACGCCGAACAGAACAGCGCCATTGACGCCATGCGACAACAAGCCATCGCGGCGATGACCGTGGCCGGCGTGAAGTACGAATCGGTGGAGACGGACAACTTCCTGGTGTATGGGGATATTTCCCGCTTGGAATTGCTGCGTTGGTCGCGTGAGTTAGACGGTCTGTACGCACGCGTATCGGAAATCCTGGCAGTTCCCAAGGGCGTCAAGTTGTTCTGGGGCAAGGCGGTGGTGTTGGCCTTTGATAAGCAAGACACGTTCCGATTAGCCGAGGCGGCGATCTTCAATCACAAGGCGCCCGCGATGCTGCGCGGGGTGTGTCACATGAAGGGACCGCAGGTATTCATTTCCATCTACCGCGGTAATAATGAACTGGAGTTTGCCAGCACGCTTGTCCATGAGACCGCCCATGGAATTGTGTATCGATACGCAACGCCTATTCAAATGCCCGACTGGGCCAACGAAGGATTTGCTGACTGGGTGGCGCGCGCGTGTGTCAAGAATTCCAACGTGGATGCTTCCCGGCGCCCGCAGGGATTGGCGTTCTTTCGGCAGGGCGGTGATGCCACCAAGATCATGGCGCTCAGCGGCAAGGATGGCACCTGGCCGGGCGACAACGCCATCGGTTACTCGGTGGGGTACATCATGGTTGACCTGATGATTGCCGATCGCGAGCAGAAGTTTGGTTCCTGGGTCAAAGCGATAAAGGGCGGCAAACCATGGCAGAAGGCGCTTGCGGAGGACTTTGGGGTGACAGCGCCCGCGCTGGCAGCATCGGCCGCGCAGTGGTACCGCACCAACGATGGCGCACCCCGCCGGCGCTGAGCGAATTGTTGAGATCCGTGGCGAGCCAACACGAGAGATCGCGCCGCGTCAACGTGCACTGCGGAGTAGGATTCGCCCCCTCACATGGCAACTACACAGACCCTCAAGAAGAAGCGCAGTCAGTCCCCCTCCGCGACCGCCACCAAGCGCAAGAAGAAGCCCGCCGCCAAGGCGAAGGGCTGGCGTACCGCGCGCACGAGCGATCGCCATGAACTCTATGAACTTTCGGTGCAAGAGCCGTCAGCGGAGATTGCATTCATGGAACGCGCGTTCCGCGAGCGCTATGGCCGCGTGCCCACCGTGTTGCGTGAAGACTTCTGCGGGACTGGCTTTGCAAGTTGCGCGTGGGTGCAACATCGCCCAAACAATCGCGCGTATGGAATTGACCTGTGCACCAAGACGATGGCATGGGGCAAGGGTCGCCACGGCACCGCGCTGACCACCGATGAGTGCAAGCGCATGCAATGGATCAAGGGTGATGTTCGTAGTACGCCCACGGAGCCAGCGGATGTGCTGGCGGCGCTTAACTTCAGTTACTTCCTCTTCAAGACACGCGCTGGATTGCTTGAGTATTTCCGTGCCGCGTACAGCAACATCAAGCATGGCGGTTTGTTCGTCCTTGATGCGTACGGTGGTTACGAGAGTTTCTCGGTCATCACTGAGTCGCGCAATCTGGACGGATTCACGTACTTGTGGGACACCGAGAAGTACAACCCGATTACTGGCGAAGTGCTGAACCACATTCACTTTCGATTCCCGGACGGCTCCGAACTGCGCAAGGCATTCACCTATGACTGGCGCCTGTGGACGTTGGCGGAAATCCAAGAAACCCTGATCGAAGCGGGCTTTGTGCGCCCAGCCGTGTATTGGGAAGGCACCGTGAAGAAGACCGGCGAAGGCGACGGCGTGTTCCGTCGTAAGACCGTCGGCGAAGCATGCGGTGGATGGATTGCGTACATCGTGGCGGAGAAGCCAGTGTCTGGCAAGCAGAAGGTGACTGCCACCTCCAAGTCAGCAGCCAAGCGTCCGGCGCGGCGTTCCGCACGCTGAGTTCATTGCAAAGGAATGAGTGTCGCTATGCCAATTTCCACCAACAGCGAAGGTCTCGGCATTGCATCACTTGCGCCGCTCTTGGCAGAAGTGAGCAAGGCCTTTGAGCGGCAGTTGGCGAGCGACCTTCCTCCGGTGAACACGTTGTGTCGGCACGTGGAGCGCTACCGCGGCAAGATGCTGCGTCCAACCATGGTGTTCCTGTCCGGGCAAGCGTTCGGCAATGTGGGTGAGCGACACGTGATCATTGCTGCCACCTGTGAAATGATTCACATGGCCACGCTGGTGCATGACGATGTGCTTGATGAAGCAGAAGTGCGCCGCAAGGGCAGTACGGTCAATCATCTGCGCGGCAACGAAGTGGCAGTGATGCTTGGCGATTACCTGATTTCCAACGCCTTTCACCTGTGCAGTCGCGCGGGTGATCCAGCGCTCAACCTTCGCCTTGGTGAAGTCACCAACACGCTGTGTGAGGGTGAATTGGTGCAACTCAGTCATCGTGAGGACTTGTCGCTTGACGAACGCACATACTTTGAGATTGTGCGTCGCAAGACCGCGGTGCTCATCGGCGCGTGCTGCGAACTCGGCGCGCGTCTCTCCGGTGCGCCAGAAGATTCCGTGGCGGCGCTTCGTCGATTTGGCGAAGGAATTGGCGTGGCCTTCCAAGTTCAAGACGACCTGCTTGACCTTGAGGGGCGCGAGGACGTGGTCGGCAAGAGTCTCGGGCGCGACCTTGAGAAGGGGAAGTTGACACTCCCGGTGATCATTCACCTGGCACGCTGCGCCGGTACCAGCCGCGAGCGAACCATCGCAGCGATCCGCGCGCGTGATGGCAGTGCATTGATGGCCGAACTCACCGCGGGCGGAGCACTTGTTGATGCCCGCCATCGCGCCGAGGCGATGGTTGCAACAGCCCGCGCAGAACTAGCGAAGGTGCCAGCCGGCGCGGCCCGTGATGCACTGGACGCTGCAGCGCTGGCGATCGTTCACCGAGACTTCTGAGTCGTTGCTGCGCCCGCCCAGCCGCGGCCGTCCTTCGCGCCGGTGGCGGCGGATGGCTTGGTGTTGGCTCGGTTGGCAGCAATCAACTTGTCGATGTCTTCGGTCTGCAATGACATGGGGTGACCTTGCCAACGGACGATTCCATCCGCTGAGAAGATCGCCATGTGCGGGATGCCGTTAATCGCAAAGAACTTGTCCTTCAGTGTTCCTGCGGGGTCAAGAGCGAGCGGATACTTGAAGTCCGCAGGCTTGAGTTTCTGCTTCTTCATCCCAGAGGTGAAGACAGGTTCCTTCTCATCGCTGATGCCCACAAACAGGATGTCCTGCCCGTATTTTTCGGTTAATTCGTTAACGTGTGGAATGGCCGCTCGGCATGGAGGGCACCAGGTTGCCCAGAAGTCAATGGCCACGAGACGGGTTCCCGGATCGGGCCGCTGCCCAAGCCATTTGGCAACCGTGAAGCCAGGAATCTTTTTGCCGCGCATGTCGCCGGCGGACTTCGGATCAATGGGTGCCAAGAACTCTGGCCACTTCACTTCAGCTGCGGGCTTCGCATCAGTGGCGCCCGCTCCCATAGCGTCTGGCTTCTCCTTCGCCTCAATACTTTCGTCCACTTCCTCTGCAAGAAGCGCTGGCAGCTTGGCCTTGAGGCCCGCTTCACTGAGTCCAACATAGCGGACTGCACCAGTCTTATCGATGACAATATTGACGGGCTTCTTCCAGACGCCAAGTGCGTCGCACCAATCACCGGATGCGTCAATCGCCACCAAGCACGGTGCGTCTTTCTCCAAGATGTCGTCAGCGCGATCGGCCTGATCCGGGGTATGCAGTCCAAGCAGAACAACACCTTCAGGGAGTGAACGCTTGACCTTCTCCAGCGCAGCGCGCGGGCTGGACTTTCCGCCCACCGATTGAATCACCGTCACCTTGTCGCGGAACGCAGCGCGATCCATCGCATCGCCACCAACCCACTTCAGATCAGCCGTGGGCTTGGGAATCATCCATCCTTCGTGTTCTTTCAGCGCCGCGCGGTCTGCCTTGTCCAACGGCGCGTAGTACTTGGCCTCCGAGGTTGGCACGGCAGGGCCGTCTGCTTTGCCATCGCTGTCCGTGTCCTTCGGCGGCGGGGTCGTCGTACGTGGCGTGTTCCCGGAGCGCGGATTGGAATACTGCGGTGCCGCGGTCGCCGCTGGAGTTGCAACGAACATCGTTGTCACCATCACCAGCAGCGCGGTCGAAAGCGAAGCCTGAGTCATGGAGGGAATCCTACCCCTGTCCGGCGGGTTCGCCCAAGTGCCCGCGGATTGGCATGGCCATGTTGTCAATGAGCCGAACATCGCCAATGCGCGCTGCAATCAGGGCGCGGGTTGGGGCATTCCAACTGTTGACGGGCATCAGGGTGGAGGCATGGCGCACCACTGCATAATCGACCGTCAGCCCGTGCGCTTCAAGCGTGGTTCGCATGATGCGTTCCGCACTCGGTGGGTCGGTAGCCGCGGCGGCATGCTGCAAGGCGCGCACGAGCGCCAGCGCCCGATCGCGTTGCTCCGGCTGGAGATATCGATTTCGGCTGCTCATGGCGAGCCCATCATGCTCACGAACCGTTGGCGCAGCTTCAATCACCAGTGCACCCCAGCGCCCATCCGCTGCGAGCGTCATGGCGGCCATATCTTCCAAGACGCGCAACTGCTGAAAGTCCTTCTCACCAAATACCGCGATGGCGGGCTGCGTGAGGTCGAAGAGCCGCGCCACCACTTGACACACGCCACCAAAGTGCGTGGGGCGACTGGCATCCTCTAAGCGCGGCTGATTGGCAACATCGGGTAGCGGCCATGCGGCGGCTTCGGCGCGCGCTGCATCCAGTCCATATGGATAAATGGTCTCGGCATTTGGAGCAAACACGGCGTGCGCACCGCACTCCTCTGCGAGCTTCACATCCTCTGCAAGCGTGCGTGGATACTTGGCGAAGTCCTCGCGCGGCGCAAATTGTGTTGGATTGACAAACACCGTTGCCAGTACGGGCATGCCTCGCCCCGACATGCGGCGTATCAGGGCTCCATGTCCAGCGTGGAGGGCGCCCATGGTGGGCACTAGTGCGCATCCGAAGTACGGTGCAAGCTGTTCTGGGGCGTGTAGGACCTGCATCTGCGGTGTCCACCATAGTGCCGGAACTTCCGGTTGGGAATTCCGGACTACATTTCCGAGAATTCACAGAGATCCGCTCCGGGAACGCTTTTCAATTGGTTCCCACCCTCCTAGACTGTTATTGCGACTGGATCTCAATTGCCGCAGGCCCTGACGGTCCTGCTCTCCTTCGGATCCCTTGCAAACCACCATGGCACTCAAACTACCCATTTATTTCGATCATGCCGCCACCACTCGCTGCGACCCACGCGTGGTGGAAGCCATGCTTCCGTACTTCAGCGACAAATTCGGCAACTCCTCGAGCCGTAATCACAAGTTCGGCTGGGAGTCAGAGGACGGCGTTGAGTTGGCCCGCGAGCAGTCAGCCGCGTTGATTGGCGCCAACCCCAAGGAAATCATCTTTACGTCCGGCGCCACTGAGAGCAACAACCTGGCCATCAAGGGCGCTGCGGAGATTTACGCAAAGGCTCCGGCCGGCCAGACCGGTCGCGGTCACATCATCTCGGCGATCCATGAACATAAGGCAGTGCTCGATCCGTGCAAGCGCCTGCAGCGCGAGGGCTTCGAGGTCACCTTCCT
>CAMDUB010000098.1 GCA_945878575.1 Phycisphaera mikurensis NBRC 102666
CCTTGACCTGATCCTTGACCTGGCGCTTACGCCAGTTGTTCAGGGCGTTGCGCTTGACGTTCTGACGGACGCGTTTCTTTGCTGACTCAGTATTCGGCACAGGGGGTTCCTTGGACAGTTACGAATCGGGCAGTATGCCAAGAATTGCCCATTCACGCAACCCATCCCCCGACTGCCAATAAGTACAGAGCGCCCCCGCTTCGGGAAGCGCCCCCCGGAGCCCTGAATCGATGGCCCTTGGCACGATGTTGGTCCAATCTGGTGTTTTGGCCGCCGAACGCCTCGCTGAGGCGGTTCGGGAGCAACTGCGTAGCGGCGATCGACTGGACCAAGTCTTGGTCCGACTGGGATTCGTCCACCGCTCCGACCTGCTGCGCACGTTCTCCGAACGCCTGCACCTTCCCATCATCGATCTGACCGAAGCAGTCCCCGACGCCGCCACGTTGCGACTGCTTCCCCCAAAGGTGATCTTCAAGTTGCGCTGCGCGCCCGTCTCACGCGCCAACGGAACGCTGCGAATCGCTACCAGCGATCCAACTGACCTGGCAAGCTTTGATGAACTTCGCATCGTCACTGGTCACGCCATTGAATTGGTGCTTGCCGATGAAGAAGATCTACAGAAATACATTCGGCAACACTACGGCGTTGCAGGCGACACGCTCGACGCGCTCGGCGGCGGGCACACGGGTGCTGAACTTGAACACGCCAGTCTCGACACTGATGAGACAGCGCAAGCACAAGAAGCCAGCGTGGTGCGCTTGGTCAATGACTTGCTTGTTGAAGCCGTGCGCGAACGCGCCACTGATGTTCATATTGAGCCGTACGAACAAGACCTCGCCATCCGCTACCGCATCGACGGTGTGCTGGTAGATGCCGGCGTTCCACCCACGGTGCGACGCTTCCGCAACGCCATCGTCAGTCGCTTGAAGATCATGGCGAACCTGAACATCGCCGAGAAGCGCCGACCGCAAGACGGCAGAATTTCCCTACGAATCAAGGGCCAAGAGCATGACCTGCGCGTCTCTGTCATTCCCATGCTGTTTGGCGAAGGCGTGGTGTTGCGCATCCTTTCCAAGAGCGCGGTACTCACTGGGCTCAGCGATCTTGGTATGCCCACCGGCATTGAAACTCGTTGGAACGCGCTGATTGAACGACCGCACGGAATCATGTTGGTGACTGGCCCCACGGGAAGTGGAAAGTCCACCACGTTGTATGCATCGCTGCGCCGCATCGTCACGCCGGAAGTGAAAGCCATTACCGTGGAAGATCCGGTGGAGTACCACGTTGCTGGCGTCAATCAAATTCAGGTGAGCCATCAGGTGGGCCTGGACTTTGCTGCTGGCCTGCGCGCCATCTTGCGCCACGATCCAGACGTGGTGATGATCGGCGAAATCCGCGACAAGGAAACCGCCGACGCCGCCGTGCAAGCCTCGCTCACTGGACACTTGGTATTCAGCACGCTGCACACCAATGACAGTGCCGGCGCCGCCACACGACTGCTTGATATGGGCGTGGAGCCCTTCTTGGTGGCAAGCACCGTGGAAGGCATTCTGGCGCAGCGCTTGGTGCGTCGCGTGTGCATTCACTGCGTGGAACGCGTCACTCCCAAGCATGCAGATCTGCCGCCCGACTTTGGAGCGGTGCCCCCCGAAGGCATTCCGCGCGCCGTTGGCTGCCGGGAATGCCGGGGAACCGGCTACCGCGGCCGGGTGGGTATCTATGAACTCCTGACCGCCACCGAAGCCACCCGGGAACTGGTGATGACCCGTGCCAGCAGCGGAAGAATTGTTGAATCCGCCCTGCGATCCGGTGATCTTGCACTCCTCCGGGTGGACGCCCTGGAAAAAGTCCGGGCTGGGTTAACCACCCTTGACGAAGCTCTTCAGACCACGCGGGCCTAAATTTCCCGTGGCAATGTGCACACTGCAACTCCGCGAGCGCAACTCCAGCGCCGTTCGCCCCGTACTCATCACTTGACGCGGAGCCCCGGTTTCCGGACACTGCGCGTTCTCAAGGGTTTCGGCCGACGCCGCGCCCATAGTGATGTTCACCTGCCACGGCCTGTTGGAGGTTCGTAAGACATGAATCAGCGCACGACCGGCCTCGTTGTCGGCCTCGTCATCTTCGTCATTCTGACCGTTGGCCTCTTGGCCTCGACCATCTACTTCAACATCGAAATGAACGATGCGAAGGTGAAGGAGAGGGACTCGACGGCAACCGCCAAGGCCGCCCAGTTGAAGGAAGGCAAGAGCAGGACTGCCTACAGCGCGCTCACCAGTTTTGTCACTGGCGATCCAAGCCAGTCCGCCGACAGCCCAGTGGAAGACATTAAGAAGTCCCTCGGCGCCGAAGGCGTGACCAGCCTGAAGATTGAGCTTGAGACGCTGCGCAGCCGCACCGAGCAGCTCAGCCAAGACAATGCCAACCTGAAGAAGCAGATGGCTGCTTCCCAGTCTGATGCCACCGCATCACGCGACGAAGCCAAGAAGGCCACTGAAGGCGCGCAAGCCGCAAGCAAGCGCGTTGAAGGCGACATCGCCACGTACCGCACCTCCAGCCAGAAGTACGGCGAAGACGTGAAGGACACGGTTGCCACCGTCAAGAAGTATCAGGACGACATGGACCAGCGCCATCGCAATGAGATGGCTGACCTGCAAGGTCAGATCGACAATGTTTCCAGTTCACGTGCGGAACTCTCTGGCAAGGTTGAAGTACTGCAGAAGACCGTTGACCAGTACCGCATCAAGCCCGAGAACGCCGCATCACTTGCCGACGGTCGCGTGATTGATGTCACCGGTCAGAACGGTGAGATCTTCATCTCGATCGGCTCCAAGCAGCGCGTGCAGCCCGGTATGACCTTTGATGTGTACGACAGTGCCAGCGCCATTCAATACAACCCAAGTACTGGTGACCTGATTCCCGGCAAGGCACGCGTGCAGGTGCTGAAGGTGGAAGAGAACACCTCTACCGCGCGCGTGATTCCGGAGAACACTCGCTATGCGCCGCGCCCGCGTCCCATCGTCAAGGACGATGTGATTGCCAACGTCATCTTCAGCCCCGACTACCGCTACAAGTTCTTGGTGCACGGCAAGTTTGACATCGACAACGACGGCAACGCCACGGCTGCTGAGGCCGAATTTGTGCGCGGCCGCATCAAGACGTGGGGCGGCGACGTTGTTGAAGGCGACACGCTGCGCGGCGACCTTGACTTCATCGTCATGGGCGTGCAGCCACTCAAGCCGCTTGACCTTCCATCCGACGCCGACGAGGGTCAATACACCTCGCACTTCGACCAGAAGAAGGCGTTCGAGACGTACCAGACGCTCTTCAACGAAGCGCAGACCGCGCGCGTTCCGGTGCTCAACTGGAACCGCATGCAAGTCCTGACCAACGAGGGGCGCTGACCGCGCGCTATGGCCAAAGCCCGGCGCAATCGCACGGGGCCAGTCCAGGTAGGCATCTATCTGCTGCAGTACTTGGCAGCGAGATCGTTCGCGTGGCTGTTTGGTGCCTTTCCTCCTGAGCAGAACCTGCGTACCGCGGAGACGGTGGCAGACATCTGGACACGGTTCAATCCCGAACGCCTCGCGCGTGCCACCGGCAATGTTCGTCGCGCGTTTCCCGACTTGTCTAACGAAGAGTGCGTAGCGCTTGCCAAAGCCAGCGTGCGCTACATGTTCCGCACCTACATGGTGGATGCGTTTCAATTGCCACGCGTGGTGACTGAGGAATCGTGGCAGCGCCATGTTGACCTCAGCAATGCGCGGCCCGGTACCAAGTTGATGATCGGCGAACGTCCCGCCATCTTTCTGGGACCACATGCTGGCAATTGGGAACTGCTGGGGTTCTTCCCCACACTCATGGGCTTTCGGATGCATGCCTTGGCGCGCCCGCTCGACAATCCGTTCATCTGGCAGTGGGCCACCGGATTGCGCGAGAACCGGGGCATGAAGATCATCACCAAGTTTGGAGCCACGGAAGAGCTGCAGTCCATCATTCATAACGGCGGGCGCATTGCCTTCATCGCTGACCAGAATGCTGGAAATGACGGCATCTTTGTTCCCTACTTCGGGCAGATGGCCAGCGCCTACAAATCGATCGCGCTGCTTGCCATGCGCTATGACCTGCCCGTGGCGGTGGGCGTAGCGCTGCGCACTGGTAATGGTTTCAACTTCCAAATCCACACCGTTGACATCATTCAACCGGAAGATTGGCGCGATCATGAAGACCCAGTCTTCTACATCACCGCGCGCTATACGCACGCCATGGAACGCGCCATCATGCGCGCACCGGACCAGTACCTGTGGATTCATCGCCGCTGGCGCAGTCGCCCCAAGTGGGAACGTGACATGAAACCGCTTCCGGAGCGAATCAAGGCAAAGTTGCGCACCTTGCCCTGGATGGACGAGGCGATGATCGAACGGATCAGCGCCGACACGGATCAACGGGTGCGGGAACGATCGAACGGTGCAACGTGACTAGCCCCACTTCGCATTCGCAAGCCACGCCGCTGCCAGTGGCACGTTTAGAAGGCATCCGGCTCTTGGTAGTGGACGATGATCCGGACATTCGAGCCGCCATGTGTATTGCCCTGCGCGCGGAGAAGGCGGTCATCGATGAGGTGGCGGATGGAAGCATGGCGCTGCATCACCTGCTGTCGGCTCGCCCGGACGCGGCGGTGCTTGATTTGATGCTTCCGGGTCAGTCTGGATTTACCGTCCTGGAGCGTTGCCGCGCCTTGGTGCCGCCGGTACCGGTGGTGATGGTCACCGCCAATCAGGGCCGGCGCCACGCGGCATTGGCGGAATCATTGGGCGCTTCTGCCTATTTGGTCAAGCCGGTGCCGCTCAGTCGGCTGGTGGATGCCGTCTGTCGCGCACTTGGGCGCTGACCTGACAGGGAGCGGTGATTGCGCTATCTTCTCCCCTCCTCCATGTCTCGTCGCCAATTTGTCATCCTCAGCAGAGAGCCAGCCAAAGACGGCAACATGCCCGCCCTCGGCTCGCGCTCCGAAGTCACCGCTGGTCTGGCACATTGCAACACCGGACCAGAGACTTCCGGCGGCGACACCCTGTACGGACCCGGCTTAGAGTTGCAATTGCCACTCAATCAAGATCCGGTTCGGCAGATGGTGTTGACCATTTCCGATGACGACATCGCCTGGATCATGATCATGCGTATCGCCCGGGAATTTGGTTGGAAGATCTTGGACACCGAGAGTGGTCGCGAGTTTCAAGCCTAAGGCTATTCACTCTGAATCATCGGTATGAAACACAAGCGCGCCCTCTTGGGGGCGCTTGTTTCAATCCAATACTTCAGCGTCAATGTTCGCCTGCTCACCAGCAAGGCGCTTCTCCACATAGCGGCGCACCCAGTTCTCCCAAGTCTTGCCTGCGGCAGTGTCCTTACCGGTGAACTCCAAGCGTGCAATCTGCTGGTAGGGGATCGATCGCTTCTCGCCGCCGCCGGCTTCCATGACCCGCACGAACGAGTCCGCAATCGTGGCGCCAATGCGTCGATCAAAGATGTAGCACTCCACGCGCGCACCGTCGGTGAGCGTCAGCGTGATGTCGCCGCGGTACTCAAAGGCTTCGTCGAACGCGCGCTTGCGCTCGGACTCCGGAACGGCGGCCAGGTCAATGGCTGCACCTTGGGCAAAAGGGTGCGCGGCGGAGTGGCCGTTATCTGCTGTAGCTGTCACTGAATGTCTTTCGGATGCGTGCGAGCAACGGTGCGGCTGGCCGCACGGGCGGACTCCGCGGCGGCACACAGGTGCTCGTCAAGCTCACGGATCAGGGTTCGAGTCTGGTCGATGGCGGATTCAAGGGAGGTCTTCCCAACAACGTGGCGCATCGGGTCCAAGCGCTTGGCGGCCTCAAGCCGAAGGTCAAGCGACTGGCTCTCGGCTTCCAGGGTTTCCAGGAGGGCGCACGCCTGCCGGAGTGCCACCAAACGGAAGTCATCGGGAGCGATCACTCCCAGTGCGGCAGTGCCGGAGAGCCGGAGTTCGGCCGAGGAGGGATACACAACCTCGGCTGCAGGGCAAGCCGGGGCGGCATCACGGAGAGAGGGTCGAGTCGGGGTGGCGAAATCCATGCGAGAAGAACCACAGGCGGTAGCCGCAACAAGCGAGGCTGGGGGCGAGCCACCGTCCGTGGCGGCTCATCGAAAGTTAATCATACCCATCCTCGGCCGGAACATGTCCATTAGACGACCCGATAACATTACCCGAGCATGAAGTACCTCGTTACCGGCGCTGCTGGCTACATTGGATCGCACACCGTGCGTGAATTACTTACCCGTGGCGCCACCCGCGTGGTGGCCGTGGACTCCCTGGTGCGCGGTCATCAGGGTGCCATCGATG
>CAMDUB010000099.1 GCA_945878575.1 Phycisphaera mikurensis NBRC 102666
GTCTCGGCGCGCACTTCAATGATGGCGGCCTTCTTGCCTGACACAGCGATGGCAATGCAGCCTTCGCCAGCCACGCGATCGGTACGCGTATCCATCTTGCCCTTGAGCTTCTCGCGCAAGCGCTCCTCAGCGAGCTTGGCGTCGCCGCCAGCCTCGATCAGAGCAGCCTTGCAGTCCATCATGCCAAGGCCGGTGCGCTCGCGCAGGGCCATGACAACCTTTGAATTGATGTTGGCGGTAGTCATTCAGTCACCTCGTGTTGGGTGTTTATGTTGATTGGAATGTGCAATTCGATTTACGCGCCGGTGGTTGCTGACGGTGCTGCGGCCGGAGCTGCAGCAGGGGCGTCGGAACTCGCGGAACGACCACTGTCAGAACGGAACTGGCTGCGGCTGGAACGACGAACCGGGCGCTGGCCGGCAGGTGCATCCAATTCCCCGGAAGCTGCGATCGCTGCGCCCATCTCCTCAGGAGCTGCGCCACTGCGATCACCACGACCTGCCAAGGCAGCCGCGCAGAGTTCGCGGATGACGATGTCGATGGAGCGCATCGAGTCATCGTTGGCTGGCACTGGAATGTCAGCCAAATCCGGGTTTCCGTCGGTATCGATCAAGCAGATGGTTGGGATGCCCAGGGCCTTGGCCTCAAGCAACGCATTGAGTTCGCGCGTGGTGTCAATGACCACGAGCGCGCCTGGGAGTTTGCCCATGGTGCGCAGGCCATTGAGGTTGCGGAAGATCTTCTTCTCTTCGCGCGCAAGCTGTGATTCCATCTTCTTGGAGTAGTTCTTGATGCTGCCGGTCTCGCCGAGACGCTCCAGTTCCTCCAAGCGGCGCAGGCGCTCGCGGATGGTGCGGAAGTTGGTGAGTGTGCCACCGAGCCAACGCTCAGTGACGTAGGGCATCTTGCATTCAGTGCAGTATTGCTCGACGGCGCCGCGGGCTTGACGCTTGGTGCCGACAAAGCACACGTCCTTGCCGCTTGCGACGACCTTGGTGATGAATTTCTTGGCCAACAGAAGACCCTTGATAGTCTCCTTGATGTCGATGATCGAGACGCCATTCTTGGTGGCAAAGATGTACGGCTTCATCTTCGGGTTCCAGCTGGAACGACGCTGTCCAAAGATGACTCCGGCTTCGACGAGTTCTTTAGCGAGTGACTTCTGATCAGACATGTTGGCTCTCCTTACGAGCAACTGCAGCGACACCGCGGGCACGACCGGTGGACGCCGAAATTCGGCGGCCGTCCCGAACCAAGGGCGCTTGGAGCGAGGACGATGGAAACCCCGCGCGGGGTAACCGTACGACGCGGTGTCCACCTGTGGGCCGCGTCGTCCCCACCGACTGGTGGGGAAACGTCGGAAGTTACCGAGAAACCGTGTGTTTCGCAATGGCTAACACGGTGAGAAAGGTGCCGAATGCGCCATAACTTCAGCGTTATCCGCCATTACCGGGGCAATTGGCGTCAGACAACCTTCGCGCCCACTTGGCGCAGCCACAGGCGCTCGGTGCCGTGGCCGGCAAATCCGGTGGCCACCACCACGCGGTCGCGGGTGGTGAGTAGCCGCGCGCCGCGCAAGATGCGTTCCGCCACGCGCACAAAGTCGCGCGAATCAGACGGGTGTGTCATGCGGATGGCGCGCACGCCGCGCAGCAGTGCGAGGGTGCGCAGTTCGGCATCCGTGGCGCCGAACGCATAGATCGGAACGTTGACATCGGTCTGGCTGATGAATCGCAAGGAACGCGGATCGGTCCAAGCGATGATGGCGCGCGCGCGACTTTCGGTGGCCATCTGCGCCATGCTGCGGGCGAGCACTGCGGCGGGTTCGTCGCTCTCTACTAATTCGCGCGAACGGAGTGCGCGTGCAGGTTGGTTGCGCAGCCATGATTCGGTTTCCTCGGCAATGCGGCGCATGGCGGAAACAGAGTCGAGCGGATACTTGCCGGCAGCGGTCTCGCCGCTCAGCATCACCGCGTCAGCGCCGCCAAAGATGGCGCTAGCAACATCGGACGCTTCGGCGCGTGTTGGAAGTGGCGCTTCCATCATGCTCTGCAACATCTGCGTTGCAACGATGCACGGGATAGCGGCGCGCTCACAGGCAGCCTGAATTCTGCGTTGTTCAACTGGAACACGCGCAAAATCCAGTTCAATGGCCAGGTCGCCACGCGCCACCATCATCGCTTCGGCTTCGGCGGCGATGGCGTCAAGCGAGTTGAGTGCCACGGGGCGTTCAATCTTGGCAACGATGCCGGGAATGCGGCTGCGACTTGCCTTTGCGCTGCGGGCAAGGGTGCGGCGCAGGCTGGTGATATCGGCGGCCGTTTGCACAAACGACAGCGCTACGAAATCCGCGCCGTGTCGCACGGCCCAGTCAGCCAAGACGCGATCGCGCGCGGTTGGCGCGGTCAGGCTGACGGCGGTCTCGGGAAGATTGACGCCCTTGCGGCTGGAGATCATGCCGCCAACTTCACACACGCACTCCACCACGCCGCGGCGGTTGGCATGCACGCGCAGTTGCACGGCGCCGTCATCAATCAGCACGCGATCTCCGGTGCCGACATCATCAGTAAACCGTTTGTAGTCAACATGCAGTGTGATTGGTCGCGCATCGGGGTCAATCACTCCGTTGCCACGCACAATGCGTACCGGATCGCCGTGTCGGAGCCGGATGGTCTCGCCACGTTCGATCGTGGTGAGTCGAATCTTTGGACCGGGCAGGTCGGCGAGGATGCCGATTTCCAGCTTGAGTGACTTGGCCACGGTACGGATGGTGGCGATGGTGCGTGCGTGGGTGGCGGGGTCGCCATGGCTCATGTTCAGGCGAAAGACGCTGACCCCTGCGCGCGCGAGTCGGGTGAGCATGGCGGTGGAGTTTGACACCGGTCCAACGGTTGCCACGATGCGAGTCAGGCTGCGTTTCGTGTGAAAGGCCGTATGGGCGCGCTTCATGTTCATGGCGGGAATACTACGATCCGCGCTCCATGCTTCAGAAGATCTTCAAGGCGTACGACGTCCGCGGCATTTACCCCGAGCCTCTTAACGAGACCGATGCGTGGCAAATTGGCTACGGCACAGCGCGTTTCCTCTTGGAGACGGCTTCCAAGGAAGGTCGGACGGATTCAGGAGCCCGTCTGGTGGTGGTTGGTCGTGATATGCGCAAGAGTTCGCCAAGCCTGGTGCGCGCGTTGAAGGACGGCATGATTGAAGCCGGCGCGCATGTAGTTGATGTCGGCATGGTGGACACGCCGTTCACGTACTTTGCAGTGAATGCGTTGAATGCCGCGGGTGCGGTGCAGACCACGGCGAGTCACAATCCTGCGCAATACAACGGCTTCAAGGTGAGTGGTGTTGGTGCAAAGCCGGTTGGTCAGGACACCGGTCTTGGTGCGATCAAGCTGATTGCCGAAGGTGCGCGCAAAGGCATGGGCCCCGGCGGTGGAACTGAGGAGTCGCGCGACCTATGGAGTGGTTACCGCGCGCACTTGCTGGCGCTCTTGCCCAAGGAAATTCTTGACGGCACGCGCACACTTCACGTGGTGATCGACGCGTCAAACGGAATGGCGGGAACCATGGTGCCGCAGGTATTCAGCGCGGTGAAGGGTTTGAAGATCACCCCGATCAACTTTGATAATTCCAGTGGCGAATTTGTGCATGAACCAAATCCGCTGGTGGAAGCGAATTTGGCGCCGACGCGCGAAGGCGTTCGCACGCTCAAGGCTGACTTTGGTGTCTGTTTTGACGGTGATGCCGACCGCTGCATGGTGATTGATGAGAAGGGTGAGCCGATCGGCTGCGACTTGCTGACCGCGTGGCTGGCGCAGGGCTGGTTGAAGGCGCAGCCGGGCGCTGCGATTGTGTACGACCTGCGCAGCACGCGCTCGGTTGAAGAGAGTGTGCGGGCGGCGGGTGGCGTACCGGTTGAAGGGCGCGTCGGACACGTATTCATGAAGCAGAAGTTGCGCGAGACGGGCGCGCCGTTTGGCGGCGAACTGAGCGGGCATTTCTACTTTGGCGACATGTGGTGCACCGACAGTGGTGCGCGCGCGTTCATCAATGTGGTGAGTGCGTTGGTGGCGGCCGGCAAGCCGGTGTCCGAATGCATCAAGCGCTTCCGGAAGTTCTCGCAGAGCGGCGAAATCAATTTCGAGAACGAGGACAAGCAAGGCGCGCTGGACGCGTTGCGTGCCAAGTATCCGACCGCCAAGTTCCACACGCTTGACGGCCTCAGCATCGACTGCGGCAGTTGGTGGGCGAACATCCGCATGTCAAACACGGAGCCATTGTTGCGATTGAACCTTGAGTCACGCGATGCGGCGACGGTCGCGGCGATGGTGAAGGAACTCGAGCCAATTCTTGGACATCGCGTCGATCACTAAATAGGTGCCTGGCACCACTGTCCCTATGTACGGCACCACTATCCTCAGGGAGAGCGGGTTCATTCTCCTGGGATGTGCGTGATGACGCCTTCCCACGGGCTGCTTGCGTTGGCATAAAGCTTTCGCGGAATTCGCCCTGCGCGCGCTGTGTGCCAACCTGCATCGAGCGCCAGCCGCATGGCGTGCGCCATTCGAATCGGGTCTTGTGCGTGCGCAATTCCCGTGTTGAGCAAAACGCCGTCCGCGCCCAGTTCCATGGCGTGCACGATGTCGCTTGCCGTACCAACGCCAGCATCAACGATCACGGGATAATCGGCACTGCCGCCTTGTTCGGCAAGCTTGAGACGATCAATCACCATGCGGATTGCTGCGGGATTTGCAATGCCACGGCCGCTACCAATCGGACTTCCAGCAGGCATCACACTGGCCGCGCCCGCATCGCGCAGTCGCGCCGCGATGATTGGATCATCACTGGAATAGCAGAGCACCGTGAAGCCGTCCTTCACCAACTCCTTGCATGCTTCAAGCGTTCCCACCGGGTCCGGAAGCAGCGTGGTTCGGTCGCCGAGCACTTCGAGCTTCACCCAGCCAGCGCCCGGGTTTCCCAGCTGTTCCAGGATCTCGCGACCAAGCCGGGAAACGCGCACTGCATCATCCGCTGTAAAGCAGCCGGCGGTGTTTGGCAGAATCGTCAGGCGCTCCAGCGGCAAGAAGTCCAGGATCGATCGCCCCTCTGCGTCAACGAGGCGCTCGCGGCGCACGGCCACCGTGACGCAATCGGCGCCGGACGCCTCAATGGCGGCCTGCATCGTTGCATAGTCCCGATACTTACCGGTGCCGACCACCAATCGACTGGTGAGGGTGAAACTTCCGATGCGGAGCGGCGGCAGAGCGGGGCTCACTGGCGCGGTTCGAACATTGATGCGTGGTTGATCGGTAGTCATGAGAATTTCGGCGTTAGCCGCCTCCAACAAGGGTAACCACCTCAACGCGGTCACCTTCGGCAAGCGCGTGGGTTGGATGCAGCGCCTTGCGAACCAATTGCGCGTTCACTTCCACTGCGCAGGGGGCGCGCTCCAGTCCAAGGCTCAGCAACAACTGTGCCACCGTGGCGGGGCCGTCCAGTTCTTTGTGTTGACCGTTCAATTCAATGCGCATCGCAAAAAGTGTAAGGGAGGAAACCCGCCTACTATGCCCACATGGCGAAAATGGCGTCAGTCTCTCGGCAGCTACAGCGCGCAGGTGCGAGTTTGCACGTGTTTGACGGCATTGCTGCCGGTAGGCGTTTGCATGCCAACGGCCCTGCCTCATGTGCCCTCGCACTGCTTCTGTTTGCTTCGATGGTCGTCTTGGGTGGATGCAAGAAGCCCCGCTATGACTCCAGCACTCCAGCGCTGACCGTTGATGCCATGGCTCAGATGGTCAAGGACGGACGCCCGGAACTCTTGCCGACCATGATCGACATCGAGGCGCGCGATATGACCTTCTCCGACGGCGTCACTGAGGCCAGCGCCATCAGCGACGTGAAGAAGAAGACCGGCGACATGCTGGCGCAACTCTGGCGCGTGAGCAAGAAGTTGCAGGCGAAGTATCCAGCCGATGTGGCGAAGGAACTTGCCAAGGGCGGCTCGTGGGCAAACCGCAGTGGCTTCGGCGATGTATTCACCTCGGTGATGGCCGATCCGTTCGGTTGGCTTGATGCGAACCGTTCGCGTTTGGTGGTCGACGATCTTGGCGATGGAACGGCGGCGTTCACCATTGATGGCAAACAAGTACTTGGCGGCACACTCGCCATGCGGGAAACGTCCGAGGGCTGGCGCATTGCCGTTCCGGTGAATCTCATTCGTGGCAG
>CAMDUB010000100.1 GCA_945878575.1 Phycisphaera mikurensis NBRC 102666
AGCCAGCAGCAGGCATGTATGGACATGTACCGATCCTCGCTGGCAGTGCTTGCCAAGGAAGGAATTTCGCCCAAGGAGCTGTTCCTGACTGGCTGGTCGCAAGGGGGCGTGGTGACTATGTGCTTCCTTGAAGTCCTTGAGAAGAACAACGTGGCAGTTGCGGCGGTCGGCACTGCCGCCGCGCAATGCGATGGATATGTGATGCTCAGCGGCTTCCTCAATCATCCGCGTTCGATCGACGCACCATGGGTGTCCGCCATGTTCATCTTGACCGCGTTCTCCTATGAGGAGTACTACGGCGTTCCTGGCCTTGCCAAAGCGCTCTTCACGGACGAGCAATATGAGCTTGCGCGCAAGATTTACATGAAGGAGCCGTATACCGAACCATGGCCAGGCGACCTGCACAAACTGATTCGCAAGGAGTATTTCGATCCGAACTACTTTGCAAGCACAACGTACTGCACGCTCATTCAGAAGCTGCACGCCTACCGCTGGCAGGTGAAGACCAACGTTCGTATGTACTACGGCGATATCGATGAATGCCTGACTATTGGTCTTGCACAGCTTCCCTCCATGTATCAGCGGGCGTTAGGCAGCAATACCGTCGAGGCCATCAGCGCTGGACCGGATGCCAATCACCGTGGCACCTACGGGCGTGCAACTGCGGAGTGGAAGAAGTGGTTCGATTCGTTGCGGGCGAAGTGACTGAAAGTGCGCCAGTAAACAGCGCGCCGGACTATCAATCCTTGACAAATGCCATGCGCTCGTAGTCCTTGCGGACCCCGGGAAATGCCAGCACACGGTTATGCATGGATGCATACACACCGGGCGGCAGAATCTGCACGGCACAGAGTGCTTCCGTCAAATTCTGCACTGAATCCGTGCGCCGAAGTTCATACGGACGCATGGCACCAGTGAGCACCACCGCCTTGATGCATCCACCGGTTGCTTTCATGCGCGCATGAATGCGTTCGCCAGTGACCGTGAGGCGATCAGTGCCGTGCACAATCACCACACCGTCATGGTCAGCGCAAAGCGCTAACGTTCGATCGGCAATGAGCGCATGATCAGCCTCATTCATATCCAGGCTGTCCTTATTCATGAGCGGAACGCGGGTGATCTCTAAGCCATCCAATTCAAGGGACGCGAGAATGGCATCCAAGACGCTCAATCGATTATGCAACACGCCGTGCAGTTCGTCATAGGTCTTCTCGATGGTGCCGCCGGTGGAAATGAGTGCTACTTTGAATGGCATGTGTGTGTTCGCGCTGCGCTCAGAGTGGGAAACCAGAAGTCTAACCATTCACCATTCACCATTCATCGTTGCAGATCGCTGCCTGCATCGCGGAATGCGATCGCCACCCGTCGTGCTGCCAGCACCGTTGCGCTGGCCGCCACGGGCTGTTCGTGCAACGCAGGCGCGATGGCTGCAATCGCGCGTTGGGCACGAACCAGCATCGAGGCATCGCGTTCGGCAGTGGCAAGGACGGCCATGGCGCGAAGAATGCTCGACGTTCCGCTGGGAACGGCACCGTCGTCAACGCTGCGCACGCGAGTGAAGAGGTCCGGCGCGGTAGCAGGAGAGTCAAACCATGCGCCGCTGACCGGATCCAGGAATCGAACCTCGGCAGCCGCAATGAGCGTGCGCGCCTCAGTGCGCCAGCGCCAGTCGCCGCTTGCATGCGCCAGTGCCAGGCACGCGTTCGCCATGTGTGCGTAGTCCTCAAGGAAACCGTCCACCGATGCTGTACCGCCACGCCAGGTGCGCAGCAACCCACCATCAGCGGAACGCATGTTCTCAAGTACGAAACTAATGCCACGCCCGGCCGCCTCCGCAAAGTGCCGATCGCCCAACGCGTCGGCTGCG
This sequence comes from Phycisphaera mikurensis NBRC 102666, assembly GCA_945878575.1. GTDB lineage: Bacteria > Planctomycetota > Phycisphaerae > Phycisphaerales > SM1A02 > UBA966. Next base: position 1,868 of record CAMDUB010000100.1, read on the forward strand.
TCAGCCAGACCCTCCGCCATCAAGCCGGACCATGCAGCGATCGTCTTGTCATCGGTCATCGGTTGCGGACGGAGCATGCGTGCCGCCAAGAGGACGGCATCAACACGCGCGCGGCGCGTTCGGAACTCCGAGTCCGTGATGCCCATGGAACGCGCGAGTTGATCCGGGCGCTCCGACAATCGCAACACGTGAACAGCGGGCGCATCCGGGTGATGCGGGTCCTTGAAATTGGCAGGACTATCAAGCCCGTACATGCGAAACGCAAACGCAACATCGTCTGCACAGCCGGCGCTCTCTAAATCCGCACGCGCTTCCGCAGGCGTCCATACGTAATTAGCACCTTCGCGCGCGGCGACCTCCGCATCTTGCGCACTCAGAAATCTTCCATCTTCGCCGACCATCTCGCGAATCACATATTCACAGGTACGCCGAGCGGTTTCTGCATGCAACGAATCACCCCAGCGCCGGAACGCGTCGGCGTACAGCGAAGCCAACTGACCGTTGTCGTAGAGCATCTTCTCAAAGTGTGGAACCGTCCACGTGGCATCAACGGCGTAGCGATGAAATCCGCCACCCACTTGATCAAATATTCCACCGATCGCCATGGCGTCCAGGGTGTGACGAAGCACTTGATCCACAGATCCTGAGCCGGTTTCCAATAGAAATCGCGGATACGGCGGCGTCGGGAACTTTGGCGCACCGCCAAAGCCTCCGTTGGTTGGATCCGACATGCGCATCAATGCGGAAGACACTTGCCCAATAGTTTCTTCGCTGCCAAGCGCAGTGGCATCGGCGGCATCACCTGCCGCTGGCAACGCCATCTGCCGCCGCACGACGTCCGCAATACGCCGCGCCTGCTGCGCCATTCCGGCGCGGTCCGATTGCCACGCGCCAGTCACCGCGCGCAAGAGTTCAACAAATGACGGTCTGCCAAACGCAGTTTGTGGCGGGAAGTACGTGCCGCAGAAGAATGGCTCAAGCGAGTCGGGATCAAGAAACACATTGAGTGGCCAGCCACCACTGGAGCGCCCCTCGGTGAGCTGCGTGAACACCTGGCACGCGGTCATCATCAGTTCGTCAACATCCGGGCGCTGCTCACGGTCAACTTTCACTGGAACGAATCCAGCATTCAAGTGCCCCGCCACCACCACGCTCTCAAAGCTTTCGCGCTCCATGACGTGGCACCAGTAGCACGTGCTGTATCCGATCGAGACAAAGAGCGGCACACCGCGCCGGCGCGCTTCTGCGATGGCCTCCGGACCCCAAGGCGACCATGCCACGGGGTTATGCGCGTGCTGCAAGAGGTACGGGCTCTGCGAACCGGCAAGGCCGTTTGCTGGGTGCCGGAACGCCCCCTCGGTGCCGGGGGCGGGATGTTCATGCGCGGAGGAGGCGTCTTTCACAGGCGACAGGCTAGGCGAGCCGATAGTGGCTTGACATCACACTGCGCGCAAGGGACACCATGATCACCGCTCTGCTACCGATTTCCACGCCCGAAATGCTCGCCATGACTGACCTGGCACCCACCGCCAAGGGCGTCCTGGTTGGCACCATGGTGGGCGCCACGCTGCTGCTCCTCTTTGGGGCGCAGTTGCTGCGACCGGCAGTGGTCTTGGCCGCCATGCTGGTGGGGTTCCTGGGATCAGTGGTCGTTGCGCGCGCGCTCCTGCCGGGCGTACCGCTGTGGGCCGCAGCCGCGTTCGGTGCAGTTGCCGGACTCCTTGCCGGCGCCATGCTCTACCGACCAACCGTTGGACTGATGGCTGGCGTGGTGGGCGCTGCAGTCGGAGCGCTGATCGCCTTTGCCATCATTGCTGGCGGCACGCTGGACACCGCACCCCGCGACCTGAACCACGCGCTGGTAGTGAACACGCGCGAGACAATGAACCCCGGCGAGGGGAAACGTGCAGGTAAACATCTCTTAGAAATTCTGGTTGGTCCACGCGGCGTTGCGGAATCCAACGCCAAACGTACCGCCACGGATACAGCACTGAGTGATGCTGCCGATAGTGCGCTACCCGCGGGTGATCGGATGCTGCAATCAACGGTGGATGTTGCGCACCGAGCGGGCGACCGCGTTCAGCTTGCATTTCAAGAAACCGCACCCGCGTATCGAACACTGCTCACCGCGTCCATTGCCGCCGGCGCAGTTGCTGGATTCCTGATGGGGCTACTGGCAACCACGCTGGTGGCGCGAATTCTGACCAGTCTGGCGGGCGCGTGGCTGTTGGTCGTCGGTGCGCTTCCGCTCCTGGCCATGCACGGGTACGAACCCATGCCAACCGGCGCACGCGGATGGTTGATCGTGCTGGTGTGCATGGCGATCCTGGGAACACTGGCACAAAGTGTGCTTGGGAGCGGCAAGGCAACCAAGCGTTCCAGTGCGGGCGCAAGCACCCGTGCGCCTGCAGCAAAGCAGTCGCCCAAGTCGAAGTCACCCGCCGCACCCAGGGCGGTCGCACTTGCATCCGCGGCTGATTAACGCAATCAGAGGCGCACCTCATACACTGCGCCGCTCATGGACTTCTTCAACTACTCCGCCGGATCGTTGCACTGCGAAAGCGTTCCCGCCCACGACATCGCCAGCGCTGTTGGCACGCCCTGCTACGTGTACAGCCGAGCCACGCTGGTTGAACATCACCGGCGCATCGCTGCAGCCTTTGCTGAAGTGAATCCATTGATCTGTTACTCCGTGAAGAGTTGTGGAAATCTATCGGTATGCCGCACGTTGGTGGAATGCGGAGCCGGTATGGACGTCGTCTCTGGTGGCGAACTCTTCCGTGCACGCGCCGCCGGCGCGCCGCCGTCCACCATCGTCTACGCCGGCGTTGGCAAGCGCGATGACGAAATTGCAGCGGCCCTTGATGCACACATCTACCTCTTTAACGTTGAGAGCGAAGATGAATTTGTGAACATTGCGCGCATCGCCAAGGAGCGCAATGCCATCTGCGAATGCGCGCTTCGGATCAACCCGGATGTTGATCCGCACACACATCGATTTACAACCACCGGCACCAAAGAAACAAAGTTCGGCGTTGATATCGAACGCGCCCGCGCATTCTTCCGGACCTACGGACGCGACCCACACGCGCGGCTGGTTGGATTGCACTTGCACATCGGTTCGCCGGTGTACACAACAGAACCATATGTTGAGGCCGTGCGCAAAGCATTGGCATTGCGCGATGAACTGATCGCTGAAGGATTTACAGTGAGCGTCCTTGATGTCGGCGGTGGTTTCGCCGCTGATTATGAAACTGGTAAGAGCCCTGCTGCTCTTGATTACGCGCAGGCCATCGTTCCACTGTTGCTACCAGCCGTGCGCGCAGGGTTACGCATCGTCCTTGAGCCAGGGCGATCAATCGCTGCAAACGCAGGCATCCTGCTGACACGCGTGCAATATGTGAAACGATCCGGCGATAAGACGTTCGCCATCTGCGATGCAGGCATGAACGCTCTCCTGCGACCCAGTCACTACGACGCATTCCACTTCATCTGGCCAACTGAGACGTCCGCAGCGTTCATACCAACGCGACGCGAGGAGAAGCCAGCGATGACTGGCCTGGTGAATGTTGATGTGGTTGGCCCACTGTGCGAGACCGGCGACTACTTGGCACTCGACCGCGCCATGCCACCTGTGGCGCGCGGCGACTTGTTGGCCATTTTCACTGCGGGCGCGTACGGAATGTCAATGGCAAGCCGCTACAACAGTTCGCCACTGCCCGCCGAGGTATTGGTGGACGGCCTGCAATTCACCACGGTTCGTCGACGTGAGACCTATGAAGATTTAGTGGCACACGAACGTTGAACGACGGACGTCGCCCAGTCCAAGTAGTACTTGCAACTTACTCAAAGGTCATTCAATGCAGCACTTCTATACGCCCATCGTGACACTCGCGGCATCACTGTGGTGCGCCCCGCTTTGCGTATCGGCGTTTGCCGGTGACCCAGTCGCCACCACTCGCCCGCTCACCACGGTGCGCAGCGCCATCACCGCCGATGAGGTTCGGAGCGATGTCACAGCACTTGCGAGTGATGAAATGGGCGGGCGCTTCTTTCGCAGCCCGTTTGCAGAGAAGGCAGCTGTTTGGATTACTGGAAAGTTCACGTCCATCGGCTTAAAGCCTGGCGTGAGCGGTGATTCATTTCGGCAACCGATCGACAAGAATCCGGAGACTGGCCCGAATCTGGTGGCCGTGTTTCCCGGTCCGGTTGCCAATGGAAGCGCGGTAGCGGGCGCAGGTACGGGCTACATCATCGTCAGCGCGCACTACGACCACATGCGCCCC
>CAMDUB010000101.1 GCA_945878575.1 Phycisphaera mikurensis NBRC 102666
ACCGTGGAACGGATCAGTAGCGGTGACTTCACTACCGTTGTGAACATTGGCGTGTTTACAGAACCACAGCGGGACGAGCTGTTTGCGAAGGCATTTGCTGTTGAGATGTTGCGCCTCGGCGCGATTCCTCGACCTCAGTAAACATCACATTCGCGCAACATGTGCACCAGTTGTTGTAGCCAGCGCGCGCTCCAACATTCGCGCCGCCCGCAATAATCGATCTTCCTCAAACGCATTCGCTTGTAACTGCACGCCGATCGGCAGATGCTTGCCGTTGCGTTCAGCAAATCCGGCTGGAATTGACACGCCGCAGATCCCCGCAATGTTGGTGTTGACGGTGTAGACGTCGCACAGGTACATGGCCAATGGATCGGAGTTTGCACCGAATCCAAACGCGGGGGTTGGCGCTGTGGGACCAAGCAGAACATCGCACGCAGTGAAAGCCTGATCAAATTCTTGCTTGATGCGCCGCCGCACTTGCAGCGCGCGCTTGTAGTACGCGTCGTAGTAGCCGCTGGAAAGCATGTACGTGCCCAGCATGATTCTGCGCTGCACTTCCGGGCCGAATCCTTCCGAACGTGAGCGAGCGTAGAGCGTGAATAGATCCTCGCCAGGCTGCAATTGCGCGCGGTGTCCGTAGCGAATGCCGTCATAACGAGCCAGATTGCTGGACGCTTCTGCGGGCGCAATCACGTAATAGGTACTGATTCCAACATCCGTCAATGGCAATTCAACGGAAACAATGGTGGCGCCCAACGCGCGGTATGCGTCGGCTGCCGCGTGCACTGCAGCACTTACTTCAGTGTCATTGGCGTCACTCATGTACTGCCGCGGGATGCCAACGCGCAGGCCTTCGATGGGGCGCTCGACAGTCTTGGCAAGTTCGGTCGGTGGTCGATCGGCAGTGGTGCTGTCACGTTCATCAATGCCGCTCATCACGTCAAGCATGAGCGCGGCATCGCGCACACTGCGCGTCATTGGTCCAATCTGGTCCAAGCTTGATCCAAACGCAACCAGTCCCCAGCGGGAGATGCGACCGTAGGTTGGCTTCAATCCAACGATGCCGCAGAATGACGCGGGCTGCCGAATCGACCCGCCGGTATCGCTACCAATTGCGGCGGCGCACATTCCGCCGGCTACTGCTGCTGCGCTTCCGGCACTGCTGCCTCCGGGTACGCGGGTGCTATCCCATGGATTGCGCACGGGCCCCCATTTGCAGTGCTCGCCTGACGAGCCCATGGCAAATTCGTCCATGTTGGTCTTGCCCATCACCACTGCGCCCGCGTGTGCAAGGCGTTCCACAGCGGTGGCATCGAATGGGGATCGATAGTTCTCAAGCATGCGGCTTGAGCACGTGGTACGACCAAGCGTGGTGGCCACATTGTCTTTGATGGCAATGGGCATTCCTGCCAGTGGAGGCAATGGGCGTCCTGCTCGCGCGTCGCTGTCCACGCGTCGCGCCGCCTCCAGGGCGTGCTCGGCGAACACCTCATGGAAGGCATTGATCTCGGTGTTGCGCTCGGCCGTGACCGCCAGCATTCCCGCGCAGATCGATTCCGCGGTGGTGGTGCCGGTGGCGACCGCATCGCGAAGGGCGGTCATATCACTGGGTGTGTTGTGTACGGGCGTCGTGTGTGTAGGCGAAGTCATCTCAGTCTCCCTCTGCCAGAACCTTGGGTACCGCCAAGAATCGCCCCTCAACCGCGGGCGCATTCATGAGTACGGCCTCAATGGAAAGGCCCTCCACCGGAATATCAGCAGCCAATCGATTGTGGCTCTCAAATGGGTGCGCCATCGGCTCCACCCCAGCGAGGTCAACCGCGTCAAGTTGTGCAATATGCCCAAGCACCGCGGCGAGTTGCGTTCGGTACTCCTCAATGCGCCCCGGGGCTACTTCCAACCGAGCGAGCTTGGCCACATGAGCCACTTGTGCCGTGGTGAGAGCGGCCGTCTTGGAATGGGGATTGTCTGGCATGGCGGATGAGTGTACGAAGCCGCGCTATCTTGGCGCATCCATGGCAAAGAGCGAACTTGCAATCGGCATTGATCTTGGCGGAACCAACATGAGCGTGGGCGTAGTTGATCGCCGCGGCAGGGTGGTGGCGCGTGCAAAGAAGAAGACCAAGGCACAGGAGGGTCGCGATGTTGTCATTGACCGCCTGGTGATGACCATGGAGGCCGCATGCGAAGCGGGAAATGTGAAACTCGCAGACATTCGAACGGTTGGTATCGGGGCACCCGGTCCGGTTGATAGTGAACGGGGTGTGGTGATTACCGCCGGCAACCTCGGTTGGAAAAATGTTCCGCTGGGGGAGATCTTGCGCAAGCGGCTCGGCATTCCGGTCACTGTCGACAATGACGCCAATGTTGCCGCGTGGGGCGAAGCCACTGTTGGCGCTGGCGAGGGTTGCGAATCATTGCTGGCGGTTTGGGTTGGCACCGGCGTCGGGGCGGGCATCGTGATGGGCGGCAAGATCTGGCGTGGCGACCTCTTTACCGCCGGCGAATTTGGGCATGTGATCATGTACAGCAACGGCCAGCCGGGAAGCCGCAAGGTGGAGGAATTCTGTAGCCGCACTGGCATTGTGCGCTCCTTGCGCACGCTGGCTGGATTGAATCCAGAATCGCTCTTCCACAAAATTTTGGCGCGCCACGAAGCCGACGGCAAGGCCGGACCTCTGGGCAGCAGTGGAATCGCCGAGTGCTACAACGCCAACGATCCGCTGGTCCGTGAAGTGGTGGATGCGTCAGCGGAACTACTTGGAATTGGCATTGCCAATTGGATCACCATGGCTTCGATGCGCACGGTGATTTTGGGTGGCGGTATCACCGAGGCACTGGGAAAGCCCTACGCCGATCGCGTTGAGGACTCCATTCGACGCCATGTGTTCCCATCAGCAATTGCGCCCAAGGTGAGCGTTCGCGTGACGAAACTCAAGGACGATGCAGGAGTCCTTGGTGCGGCCATGCTGGCGTGGGACGCGCTTGGCTGAAGCAAACTACTTGCGGTCGTTGGCCATCATGGCCGCGCGGAACGCAAGCTTCAGTGCTTCCAAGTAGATCCAGACCAAGGTCACCATGAGCGCGTAGGCGAAGTACCACTCGTACTCCTTGCCAACGCGGCTGGCCACTGCGGTCTCCACTTGTTGGAAATCAACAATCAGCCACAGCGACGCGATCAACAGAATCACCGCGTTGATGCCCAGGCCGACCCACGCCATCGTTCCGCCCTGCGTAGCGCTTTGCAGCGACAACCCAGGAATCTCGATACTGAAGAAGCCCAGCACAAACTGCGCCAAGTACATGATTCCAATACCAATGGTGAGCGTTGAAAGCACGGCAACGAATCGTCCGTTGGCGCGGATCAAACCGGCGCGGTAGACGATGAGCATGGCGGCAGTAATCGAAAGTGTGATGACGAAGGCTTGCAGTCCCAAACCCCCAAACGCAGTGATGCCGCGATCTGCCAACATTGAGTCAAGCAGCAGCGCCATCACGCCAAGCATGGCGCCTTGAGTAACGCTGTAGAGCGGTGCCGCCCAGTACGCGCGCTCCGGCTTGCGCCACAGCGCAAAGAAGCACACCAGGCTGGCAACCAAAGCTGCAATGAAGATTCCCCAGATGGCGCCTTGGCCAACGGTGCGCACCAGCACGCCGCCACCAATGCCACCAACCACTGCCAGCGAAACCGCGATGGTGGTCTTCTGTGCTACGCCAGCCACTGTTGCCAGTTGCGTCGCTGGGCGGGCGTGTGAATCAGCTGCGAGTTGGGTGTCGGCGAGAACCGGATTTGATGATCGGAGGTCGAGCATGGTGGGGGATTGTAGCCCCCCACCAGGGAGTTCAGCAATTTCGTTCTTCTTGCCGCTAGTTAGAGGACTTCCGCCGCCAAGCTGGCCAATTCGCTGCGTTCGGTCTTACTGAGCGTGACATGCCCAGCGATGGTCTGACCCTTCAAGCGTTCAATGGCGTGCGCCAGGCCGTTGGAGGCAGCATCCAGGTACGGGTTATCAATCTGTCCAATATCGCCGCACAGCACAATCTTGGTGCCATCGCCAACGCGGCTCACGATGGTCTTGATCTCATGGGGGCTGAGATTCTGGGCCTCGTCAATGATCATGAACTGATGGGGAATGGAGCGACCGCGAATGTAGGTCAACGGCTCCATGACCAGTTTGCCGGTCGCCATCAATTGATCCAAGCGCTGCTCGGTGCTCTTGCTGTCTGCATCGCCTTGCCCGGCGGAGCGAGTGGAGAGTAGATAGCCGACATTGTCAAAGATCGGCTGCATCCACATGGATAGTTTCTCGTCCTTGTCGCCCGGTAGGTAACCGATGTCGCGACCGAGCGGCATGATGGGACGCGCCACCAACAACTTGTCCAGGCGCTCTTCCTTGAAGACCTTCTGCATTCCGGTAGCAATAGCCATCAATGTCTTGCCGGTACCTGCTGGCCCGATCAGCGTGACCAGTTTGACATCATCATCAAGCAGCAAATCAAGTGCCATGGTTTGCTGCACATTGCGCGCCATTATTCCGTACACCGGCTTGCGTGGTCCGGTCACGGGAATCAGATGCCCAGTATTTCCAAGCACGCGCGCCAGGCCCGTGTGCCCGGAATCTGCTTGGTCAATCAGGATGACAAACTGATTCGGCACCAGATCTTCCGACTTCATCAACTGCCCGTCCGGCGTTCTTCCCGGAGTGATATCCAGCATGGTGCGCGGCAATTGTCGCTCTTGATAGAGGGAATCGATGACTTCCGTGCTCACCTGCATGGAGCAATAGCCGGAGTGCAACCAATCAGCGTCCACACGATCGGCTTCAAAGTCCTCAGTATCAATTCCCAGCGCATCACACTTCACGCGCGCGTTGATGTCCTTGGTGATGAAGATGGTGCGCAGCCCTTGACGATTCAACTTGGCGGCAACGCTCAGAATCAGATTGTCATTCTTGTTCAGCTCCAGCGAACGTTCGTCCTCCATTGGCTCTACGCGCGCTACGCGAATGATGCCGCCTTGTTCGTTCCAGACAACGCCTTCGAACAGATGGCCGATGCTGCGTAATTTGTCCAAGCCGCGCACCACCTGGCGCGCGTTGCGGCCGGTTTCATCATTGTTCTTCTTGAAGGTGTCCAGCTCTTCAATCACCGTGAGTGGAATGACAACCTCGTGCTCCTCAAACTTGAAGATCGCTTGCGGATTGTGCAGCAGCACATTCGTGTCGAGCACGAAGTACTTCTTGGTTGCCAACGCTCCCTGCGCGGCGGATTGGGTTGTGCTTCGGGCTTCAGACGCGTCGTGAGGGGTGTGAGTGGTCAACGCGCGATCCTTCAGTTGTCAGAGCCCCAAAGGAGCTCCGTAGGTGCTGTACCAGCAGTCATGCCGGTCATTGGCGGCCGCATCCGTGCGGTCCCGGTTCTGAACTGACATAAGAGTGCGATGTTCTCGGCCCCCCGTCAAGGGGTTTCCGGACGAATGAACGCTACTCTTGCAATCCATGGCACGCTCAGCACCACGCCGCCCCCGCCCGATCGCTCCTGTTGGACGGACTCGTCGATCGGGGCGCCCGCCCGCGGGTCGACCGTCGTCGGTCGGGGCACTTGCCGTGGCCATGGAGGCGGTGGCGCCCGCTCGGCTTGCTGAAAGTTGGGACAACGTTGGTCTTTTGCTTGGCGATCGCGCCGCGCCCTGCGGCCGCGTGCTTGTGGCAGTGGACTGGACCGCGGCTGTCATGGAAGAGGCACTCGCGCTGGGCGTGGATGCAGTGGTCAGCTACCACCCGCCCATCTTTGACCCACTCAGACGCTTGGCATCGGACGACCCGCGACAGCGCCTGTTGCTTGATGCGGCGCAAGCGGGCATTGCGCTTCTCTCGCCACATACGGCCCTTGATGCAGTGAAGGGCGGAGTGAACGATTGGCTTGCAGAGGGCATTGCTGGCGGAGCAGATGCACTCGCTTTGAGCGCCGGTTTCGAGCCGCTTCGGCCGGCTGCGCTGCTGCCCGTTGGTGAGGCGTTCAAATTGGTTGTGTTTGTGCCAGTACACGCATCACAGTC
>CAMDUB010000102.1 GCA_945878575.1 Phycisphaera mikurensis NBRC 102666
AAGTGCGCTTGCTCGCGCAGGAACTCCATGCTGTGTGCCTTCGGTTGAATTGGATAGGTGTCTGGGTCTTCAACAAACCCGTGCACCTGCAATTTCTCAACCTGCATTTCCACGCCCACTGTTCCATCTTTGCCTTGCACTTGCACCAAGGTGCCCTCGGCTTCAATGCTGCAGCCAGCGGTGAGGCGCATCACTTCAGTGGCGTAATTGGTCAGTGTGTTCGGCACCACCAGTTGCAGTGCGTCAAAGCACGAGCCATCCGACAGGTTCACAAAGCTGATGCCGGCTTTGGAGTCGCGTCGAGTGCGCACCCATCCCTGAACCACGGCGCGGCGGTTGGCCCACTCAGAAGGGGAGCGACGGATGACTGCGATCGGGGTGCCGGCGTGCATGGGAGCAGCGTAGGAAATAGCGAGCCGCCCTGGCGGGCTGCTGCCAGACTGGCAGCGGGTGTTCCGGGCGGCATCGCTCCGTGGCAATCAGATTGACCCCAGCAAGCAATTGGCGTGCCAAAGAGCATTTATTACCGGACTTAATAATGTAGCACAAGAAACCGGTCTGGCACGTCTGTTGCATCTCCTCATACTCCTTGCGCATGCGATTTCGACTGCTCCATCCTCAGCCCGCTGACCACACCGCCTTTGGCGGCAGCGGCCATGGCGCAGGTCCAAAGCGTTCGCCGCTCATGAACGTCCTGCTGACTTCGGGTGGCTGGCGTGAAGACGCGTGGACCACCGCTGTTCCGCAGATCCTGGGCGCCCACGGCGTCAACGTCATTCAGGCCCGCTCTGGGATCGAAGCGTCAAACGTGATTCGTAGCGTCACGGTGCACATCGCAGTGGTGGACCTTGCGCTGCCGCTCGACGACAGTTCCATTGGCAGCAGCGAACCCGCTGGTGCGCGCGTCATGCAACTGTTGCGTCGCCTTGATGCACCGCCGCCGGTTGTTGTCGTTCGACCACCGCAGGCGACTCTCCGCGAAGCATCGCGCGGACTGGTGGACGCACTCCTCGATGGCGCATTCGCTGTTGTCGATCGTCCATGCCATCCAGAAATCATGCTCCGCATCATGCAGCGGATCATGGAACGCCAATTCATCGATCGGGCGGTTGCGGCAGACCGCGCCGCCGCGATCGAACGAGCGGACGCGCGTCGCGCCGCCGGCGGGCAGTAGCCCGCGATCAGACTCCGTATCCATTTACTCATATCAGGAGATACTCATGAAGGTTCGACCACTCGGTGACAAGATCCTCGTCAAGCGCGACGAAGCCGCAACTAAGACTGACTCAGGCATCTTTCTTCCAGAGAGCGCCAAGGACAAGCCAAAACAGGGCAAGGTTGTTGCTCTCGGCGCCGGCATTCTCAACAAGGACAAGGGCACCTACGTCCCATTCACTGTGAAGAAGGGTGACACGGTCATCTTCTCCAGTTACTCGGGCACCGAAGTCAAGATCGACGGCGATCCGTACCTGATCATGACCGAGGAAGAGATCCTCGGCATCGTCGACTAATGCACTGATTCGCCGTTCACTGACTCATCGAGGACACCCGATGGATTCACTTCAGCTTCGCAAAGCGCTGTCCGAACTCAACGGCCAACGTGATGTGCGAATCGAGTTCGCAACCGCTCATGTGCTGAGCATGAAGCGCGCGTTCCTGATTCCACAGGAAAGCGATGGTTTGGTGAAGGTGAGCGACGGATTGAAGATCTTCGTGCTCGATGCCGAGCGCGTGGTCTGGATAGAGATTGGCTGACGCGATGGCGCCAGCACAAGAGTTTGCAGCAGTTCAACACGACACAGACATTCAAGACAGTTACTAACGACACACAGCAAGCAAAGGAATAGCAACATGGCAGCAAAGCAGATTGCATACGACGTAGACGCACGTGAGAAGATTCTCCGCGGCGTTCAGAAACTCGCAAAGGCCGTCAAGGTCACTCTCGGACCATCGGGTCGCGTGGTGATTCTTGAGAAGTCCTTTGGCGCTCCCACCGTCACCAAGGACGGCGTGACTGTTGCCAAGGAGATCGAGCTCGAGGATCCCTACGAGAATATGGGCGCACAGATGGTGAAGGAAGTTGCCAGCAAGGCGTCGAAGGACGCGGGCGACGGCACCACCACTGCCACCGTGTACGCCGAGGCGATCTACGCCGAAGGCCTGAAGAACATCACTGCTGGCGCCAACCCGACTTCGGTGAAGCGCGGCATTGACAAGGCTGTGGAGACTGTTGTGGAACACCTCCGCAAGATGTCCAAGCCAGTGAAGAGCAGCACGGAAATCGCGCAAGTTGGCGCATGCAGCTCCAACCAGGACAAGCAAATCGGCGGCATCATTGCCGAAGCGATGGACAAGGTCGGCAAGGACGGCGTCATCACCGTCGAAGAGGGCAAGAGCCTCGTTACCGAAGTGCAGCTCCTTGAGGGCATGCAGTTCGACAAGGGCTACCTGAGCCCGCACTTCGTCACCAACATGACGCAGATGGAATGCGAACTCGAAGACGCATACATCGTCATTTACGAGAAGAAGCTCTCCAGCGCGAAGGACCTGCTCCCGATCCTCGGCAAGATCGCCGAGAGTGGCAAGCCAGTTCTGATCATTGCTGAAGACGTCGATGGCGAAGCCTTGGCGATGCTGGTGGTCAACAAGCTGCGCGGCGTCTTGAAGTGCTGCGCGGTGAAGGCACCTGGCTTCGGCGATCGCCGCAAGTCAATGCTGGAAGACCTCGCAGTCCTCACCGGCGGCGAAGCGATCATGGAAGAGCTGGGAGTCAACCTGGAGAACGTTGAGCTGAAGCAGCTCGGCAAGGCCAAGAAGTTGACGATCGGCAAGGACTTCACCACCATCGTTGATGGCGGCGGCAAGACCAAGGACATCCAGGGTCGTATTGAGCAGATCAAGAGCCAGATCGAAGGCACCACCAGCGATTACGACCGTGAGAAGCTCCAAGAGCGTCTGGCGAAGTTGGCTGGCGGCGTTGCGCAGATCAACGTTGGTGCAGCTACCGAAGTTGAAATGAAGGAGAAGAAGGCTCGCGTCGAGGATGCACTCCACGCGTGCCGCGCGGCTGTCGAAGAGGGCATCCTCCCCGGCGGCGGCGTTGCAGTGTTGCGCACCCGCAAGGCGCTCGAGAAGCTCAAGAAGGAGCTTGAAGGCGACGAGAAGGTTGGCGTTGACATCGTTCTGCGCGCTCTTAGTTCACCGATCAAGCAGATTGCTGCCAACGGCGGACTTGATGGCAGCCTGGTCGCCCAGAAGGTTGAGGATTCGTCCGACACCAACTTCGGTTTCAACGCTGCTACTGGCGAGTACGAGGACTTGGTCAAGAGCGGCATCATTGTGCCGACCAAGGTGGAGCGTGTTGCTCTGCAGAACGCCGCGAGTATCGCGTCGCTCTTGCTCACCACCGAGTGCGCCATCGTTGACGTCAAAGAGAAGAAGAAGGCCGCCGGCGGTCACAGTCACGGCGAAGAGGACTATTGATTGAATAGTTTCTCGATAAGTTGTGACGATTTAGTTTCGTAACAAACGCCGCCCGCCCCAGCAACGGGGCGGGCGGTTTGTTTCTTGGATGACATTGAGTGTTTCGCCAATTGCAGGCGGCTTGTTTCTTGGCCGTCGCTGAGTGTGGCGCGAAATTCTGTCCATGTGAATCAGCCCATGGCTGCCAGGATCCGCGCAGTATCAATTGGATTTATCGGTGTTGCCAAGTGGCCGCCAGTTGGTGCCATGCGCTCGGCGACCATGGTTCGCAGTTCCGGTGTGCCGGTGACGCCCATCGCCTGAATGGCTCGAAACGCCGCCGCCGCGCGCGCCACGGCGCACGGTGCGGAGAGTTCCACCTGCAGCGGGAACATGCGCCGCAAGACGTGCATACTCCGCGGCAGCACAACGGCGGTGGCGATGACTGTGCAATCGGCGACCGGTTCTCCACTGTCGGCCTCGCGAGGAAGTGCGCGCATCCCAAGCAGCGATACAAACATGCGTAGCGCAGAGGGTCGTAATTCCTCCACGCGACGCACGATCAACGCGTCACGATCATCAATGGACCGCAATACGCGCGCCATGTGCTTCGCATCACGAATCCACGCGGCATCAATTTCAACCGTTCGTTGATCGGCATCACGCGCAACAGCACGCGCGATGATTTGTTTTCCGCAATCATCCGGACCGGTGATCAGCGTGTCTTCCAAGACTCGCCCGGCGGCCACCGCACGGTCGATGGCATCCTCAAGGATGGCAATCACCCGAGGCGCGCCCATGAACTGTCGCGTGGTAGCAACGTCCATAAAGTGCGCTGGATCACCCAACGTGCGCGTGCCGGCACGCATAGTCCTTGCGTCACGATGTTCAGACATGAGATCGCCTCCGTGCGGTAGTGGCCGCCGTTTGTTAGATGAATGGCAGCAATGTCGCTGCGCCTCGAACAGTTCACGACACGCACCAGCGCGTGCCTCCGTTGATCTGGCAAAGGTAGAGCGCCGGTGAGCCCACCCAGAATTGACTGCCCTATTTCCATGCGAATCTGCGAAATGGCTTCGTTGCCACCTCGCACTACATGCGAATGACGTACCCCACTCAACCCCGTTGTGCGCGATCAAAGGCCTGCAGCGCGACCACGATGCCAATCACCACAATGATTGAAATGATGGCAGCCAAAATCCCGTACAGCAATCGTTGGCGTGGTGAAACCCGCGGACGTGGCGCGTGCGCTTGAAATCTCGGTTGCATGGCGAACGGATACGCCGCGGCACGGGACTCGGGAATTGGCGGAAGTGGTGGCAACGGTCGCGCCGCAACCCCGCTAGATATCGAGCCCAAAGCGCGCGCACCGACGACTGGCAAAGCACTCGTTCCAACAGCTGGCAGATCGCTCGCCCCGACGACTGGCAACACGCCCGCTCCGGCCCCCGACAGGTTGCTCGCCCCGACGGCCGGCGCATCATCCGTACCAACTGCGGGTGTTGGCGCGGACTCCTCCGGCTCGGGAGTCAAATCGAAATTGATCGGCTCATCCACCATCGCGTACTCACGATTCGCTTTCCACCATGCGGTGCATGGCTCGGATCTCATCATGCACGCGCTTACGAAGCTCAGCTGGTTCCACCACGCGCGCGTTGCTGCCGATCCCTAGCACCCACCACACGAGTTCGTCGAAGCCGGCAACCGTTGCAGTAAATCGCACGGTCCCGTCAGCAAGCGTCTGAAAGTGCTGACTTGGATGCCACAGTGTTTCCATCATGTTTCCGGCGACCGACGCCGTCAGGTCGATGACCACCTTCACGGGCGTGGACTTTGCGTCATGGATGGTTTCCCATGCATGCTTCAGGTACGCATCCAGGTTCCAACCGCGCGGCATGACAAACGTTTGATCAGTGATAGAGACGCGCTTGAATCGAGCGAGCTTGTAGAGACGCATGGCGCCCGACGGCCGTTTACGTGCCACCACGTACCAACTGCGCCGTGCAAAAAACACACCAAATGGCTCAATTTGTACAGTTTCTACGCGTCGTGCCTTGGTTGACGCGCCGGCACTATTTGCCGCGGTACCGCTCGCCTTCTTCACTCCATACGGCGACTCATATTCAACATTCAGTACAAAGTTCTCAAGAATGGCATCAAGCACCACGCGGAACGCGTCCGTGCGCGGAGGCTTTGCGGCGCGGAGCAGTCGCACCGCAAATCTTCCGGAGAGTCGATCAAGCTTGCTTCGTACAGCGCTACCAAGGCTGGCGGTGATGCGGTGCACACCGCCCTCCGTGGCATCGGTATCCGCGGCGAGTGGAGTACCCAGCACCGACTGCGTCAGCAGCACCGAAGCAACCGCTTCAGCCACCGAGAGGTCTTGCTTGAGGAAATCGGTGGCATTCACCACGTATCCCTTCTTGCCATCACGGGGCCGCGGCTGTGCGCTGATCTGAATACCGATCTTCTTCATGTAGC
>CAMDUB010000103.1 GCA_945878575.1 Phycisphaera mikurensis NBRC 102666
GGCCACTGCCGGGGGCGGCGTTTGATCTCTCGCGCACGGTGAACGCGCTGGCGACCAAAGCGCAGGTTGATGCAATGATCGCCGCCGCGCAGACCGCCGCGGATGCGGGCGCACGCGCTGCGCGTGGCTCTTTGCTTTCGTCCCACCCGCTTCACGACCTTGGAGGCGTTGCGCCTGCGGCAGCGCTGCTGGCCGTGGCGCGCGCGGTGCGCAAGGCACGCGAGACGGGCGCGCCGATGACAACCATCGCCTTGGCGTTTGAGGCGACGGCTGGGTGGGAAGCGAAGTCCCGCGAGTTTCGCGCCGCCGCAGAGTGCATCGCGCGTGCCGAGCGCGCCGATGCGGCGTTCCGTGCCGACGGGCGATTTGAGGACTCGGTGCTCGGCGTAGATCCGCTGCCGCTGGTGACGGACCTCCGCACACGCGGCGCTCGATTCTGGCCGTTCGGTTGGTGGGCGCGTCGCGGTATCGCCCGCACGCTCGCGGCGCACGCGCCGCAGCCGGTGGCCACCGACCGCGTATCGCTCGAGGCGGCCCTCGCTCTCATCGGCGAGGTGCGCGCCGCACGCGGCGCTGCTAAACCGCTCGTTCCGGCGCTCGTTGCTGCACTGGGCGCAGGCAACACCGCTTCGGTGGGAGCGATGGCAACACTGGAGGCGCTTGCCGCAGTGAGCGCGTCATCCACCGCGGTGGAGCAGG
Organism: Phycisphaera mikurensis NBRC 102666; assembly: GCA_945878575.1. Lineage (GTDB taxonomy): Bacteria > Planctomycetota > Phycisphaerae > Phycisphaerales > SM1A02 > UBA966. The sequence goes on from CAMDUB010000103.1 coordinate 700, forward strand.
CGGCCGGCGCTGCGAATCCCGGCGCCGCGGGCGGCAAGGAGAAGGACATGGCCACGGCGATCGCCGCAGGCGCGGAAGCGCTTGAATCGCTCGCGGCCGCGGGCAACGGCGATCGCGCCCGTAAGCGCGCGGAGCAGGCCCGGCGCTGGGCCGGCGCCGTGGACACGCTGGCCGAGTGGTTTGCCTGGCGCGTTGCAGAGCACGCCGCGATTGAGGCAGGGGTTGGGCCCATCGCTGACGGTGTGCGCGCGGGCACGGTAATGAGTGCCAACGCGCCCGCCATCACCGAGCGCGCCGTGCTGCAAGCGTGGCTTCGCTCGTTGCACAACAACGTGGAGCAGTTCCGTTCGTTTGACCCGGTGCTCGTGGAGCGCATGTCCGATGCCTACGCGCGCGCCTTTGATGCATCGCGACGAACGGTGGCGCAACGTGCGGCGGCGTCAGTGAAGCAGCGCTTCGCGTCGGCGGACCAAGTGGGCGGCGAAGAGATGGCACGCCTCGCGGAACTTCGTGGATTGCAGCGCCCGCGGCGCTCCATCCGCACGCTGATCCGCCAGACGGGTGGCGCGTTGGCGGCGGTGAAGCCGATCGTGCTTGCCAGTCCGCTCAGCGCGGCCATGCATTTGGATCCCGCGCTGCCGCCCTTCGACCTGGTGGTGTTCGACGAAGCATCGCAGGTGCCGCTGGCAGATGCGCTCGGTGCGCTTTCGCGCGCCACGTCCGCCGTGGTGGTGGGCGATTCGAAGCAGCTTCCGCCCACCAGCTTCTTTGATAGCGGTGCCGGCGGCGACGATCCCGAGGCCGGCACCACTGCTGGCAGCGCACCGGAAGACGATCAGGGCTTTGAGGAACTGGAGAGCCTGCTTGACGAATGCGTTGCGAGCCGTTTCCCGGAGCTCATGTTGCGCTGGCACTACCGCAGTCGAGACGAGCGGCTGATCGCCTTCAGTAACGCGCACATCTACGGCGGCAGGCTGCAGACGTTTCCTTCGGCCTTCCGGTCGCACCCGCTGCTCGGCGTTTCGCTGCGCGTGGTGCAGGGCACGTACGACCGCTCCAAGACGCGCACCAACCGCACCGAGGCGGAGGCGGTGGTTGCGGAGCTTGCGTCACGACTGCGGTCGCCGGATGCAAGCCCCGCGAACCGCTCGCTTGGCGTGGTTGCGTTCAGTATCGCGCAGCAGAACTTGGTGCAGGATCTCTTTGACGCGCTCGTCGATGGGGACGAGGCCGTGCGCGCCACGGTCTTACAGTTGCCGGAGCCGATCCTCATCAAGAACCTTGAGGCCGTGCAGGGCGACGAGCGAGCCACGATGATGTTCTCCATCGGCTACGGTCGCGATACCGAGGGCAAGCTGGCGATGAACTTCGGCCCCATGAACCGCGCTGGCGGTGAGCGACGGCTCAACGTCGCCATCACACGCGCGCGGGAGCAGATGATCGTCTTCAGCACTATCCGCGCGGGAGACCTTGACCTTGGCAAGTCCGGCGCTGCGGGCATCCGGCTGCTGCGCGATTTCTTGGAATTTGCGGAGTGCGGCCAAACCGCCGCGGCGAAGGCCGACCCGCTCGACGCTGCATCGCAACACGCCGGCAACCCCGACGCGCTTGAGGAATCGATTGCGCGCGCACTGGAACAGCGCGGTTGGACCGTCGACCGGCACGTGGGACGCAGCAACTACCGCATCAGTTTGGCGCTGCGCGACAAGGCGTATCCCGACCGCTGGTGCTTGGGCGTCGAACTCGACGGACCGTTCTGGCATTCGGGCACCACGGTGGCCGACCGGGAAATCCTGCGGCCGGCAGTGCTGCGCAGCCTCGGCTGGCGAACCATGCGCGTTTGGAGCACGGAATGGGTGCGAGACCCAGCCAAGGTAGTGGCACGGATCGAGGCAGCGGCTGCGGGTGGTTGAGCGTGTGGTCCCGCCCACCAATCATGGACACCCAAGACTCCCCACAAGTACTTTGATTCCCACACATTCCGCGTTATCATTTTTGCTGGTTCCCACGGCGGTTGTTCCGCTGGCAGGCCTTTGCCAAATCGAGATATTCAATGATCTTCCTTCGACACAGCCCCTCTTCGTTCGCCGCTTGCGCCGCACTCCTCTTCGCCTCACTCGCCGCCGCGCAGTGCCCAAACCCGCTGGTTGCCTGGGGTCAAAACAACGAAGGACAGTGCAACGTGCCGCAAGCGCTCGGTCGTGTGTATTCGTTCTCCGCGAGCGAGCGGTGGAGCGTGGCGTTTGCACGCGGCAAGTTCACGAACTGGGGAGCGGCTCCCGCCGGGAGCGGTCCGACCTGGGTGAATCCGCCGCAAGATCCAACGCTCGGCGGCGGAGTGCCGAAGGTCTACGCCGGCTCCGAATTCACGATGGCCTTGAACTCGCAGAACGGGCGCGTCGCATGCTGGGGCTCCAACATCTATGGAGAATGCAATGTCCCTTCGGATCTTCCCGCCGTCCGGATGGCTGCGGTCGGTCCGCACCATGTGGTGGCGCTCGAGCAGAGTTCGCGGCTCGTACGCGCTTGGGGCCGGTCTACGGATGGACTGATTGCAGTCCCTGGTGATCTTGGCCCATGCATCGCGGTCGCTGCGGGCGACCGCCACAGCGTTGCAGTGACGACGAGCGGTGTGGTGCGATGCTGGGGCGGCAAAAATTTCCGCGGAGCGTGGGACGTCTCCGCAGACGCGTACTCCGTGATCCACGTTAATTCCAAATACTTTCACACGATTGCCCAGCGCGGCGACCTGAAGCTCGCAGCGTGGGGCTGGAACGACGATGGTCAGTGCACAATTCCCGCGGGGCTCCTCGAAGTCCTTGACGGTGGCATCGCGGCGGGGCTGCGGCACTCCGCAGCGATCGTCTTCGACAACGGAAGTTTGACCGTGCGATGCTGGGGAAGCAACATGCAAGGCGCATGCGACGTTCCCGCCGGATTGACGAACATCGTGGCGATCGCGGCCTCCTACGACCGCACCATGGCACTCTCCGCCGACGGGAACCTTGTCGCATGGGGCAAAAACGACCTTGGCCAGAGCGCGGTTCCCAACGTCGCGGACAACCCGGAACACATCTCAGCAGGCATGGAGTTCAGCATCGCTTCGTCTGCCAACCCGCCGTACAAGGTCTTTGGGTGGGGCAACAACCAGTACGGCCAGCACAATCTTGCGCAGCCGGCAAATGGCCAGCGCTACACCCAAATTTCCGCGGGATGGAGCCACGTGGTCGGACTCCTCAACGATGGAACGATGCGATGTGCGGGCGGCTCGTATTCCGGGCAATGCGGCAACATGCCGGCGCTCAGCAACATCAGGCAGATAGCGGCATCGAGTTTCTACACCATGGCGGTCGACACCAACAACACGATTCATGTTTGGGAACAGTTGTTGGGCCTGCCATCAGACTTCTGGGATGGCCAACAAGCGCGTCTCGTCGCTGCAGGTAATGATGCTCAGGCAATGGTGACGATGAATGGCACCTTCCTTTGCAAGGGCGGTTGGCGGCCGTACTCGGTGAGCCCGTGCGAGGACGACATCCTGGGCAACTTTGGGGATATCACGCAAATCGCGATCGGCGATCGGCACTTGCTGGTTCGGCGGACCGACGGTTCGATCTATGTATGGGCGCGCTATGACAACGATGCGAACCTCACCGTTCCAGCGAACATGGGCCCGGTGTCATCAATCGCTGCGGGAAGCAAGCACTCGGTGGCGCTGACGACTGCGGGACGCGTGTACTGCTGGGGCGACAACTCCTATGGTCAGTGCAATGTCCCTGCGGACATCGGCAAGGTGAAGCAGATCGCCGCAGGCAGTTACCACACGGTTGCGATCCGCGATTTCGGAACGCCATCCGCATACCAAGGCTCCGTCGTCACCGCCTGTCCATACGGACGGGGCGACCTCAACGCAGACGGCTTCGTAGATGGCGCGGATCTTGCGATCCTTCTGGCGCTGTGGGGCATCGTGGGCGCAGAAATCGGTGACCTCAACGGCGACGGCTTCATCGACGGTGTGGACCTCGGTCGACTGCTCTACAACTGGGGCCCGGCGCCGGGGAATTGAGTGTTGGGGTTAGTTGTGCAGAGGAAGACCCAGAGGCCCTGTATCAGCCCAATGCTCCACGGAGTGCATCAAGTTCCGCCACCGGCAGCGCCTCAATGCCTGGACGCATGGTGAATCGCATGTCGCCGCGAACGAGGAGCAGGTCAAGTTCGGCGCCCTGCGGCGTGGCCCAGTGATATGCCTCATGGGGCAGTGCGCCCGAGTCGCGCAGGTACACATTCGGCGGGTCGCGGTCCGTTTCTAGCCTGGAGGCGGTGCAGGGCGACGAGCGAGCCACCATGATGTTCTCCATCGGCTACGGTCGCGATACCGAGGGCAAGCTAGCGATGAACTTCGGCCCCATGAACCGCGCTGGCGGTGAGCGACGGCTCAACGTTGCCATCACGCGCGCGCGGGAGCAGATGATCGTCTTCAGCACTATCCGCGCGGGAGACCTTGACCTTGGCAAGTCCGGTGCTGCGGGCATCCGGCTGCTTCGCGATTTCTTGGAGTTTGCGGAGTGCGGTCAGACCGCCGCGGCGAAGGCCGACCCGCTCGACGCTGCATCGCAACACGCCGGCAACCCCGACGCGCTGGAGGAATCGATCGCGCGCGCACTGGAACAACGCGGCTGGACCGTCGACCGACACGTGGGACGCAGCAACTATCGCATCAGTTTGGCGCTGCGCGACAAAGCGCATCCCGACCGCTGGTGCTTGGGCGTCGAACTCGACGGGCCGTTCTGGCATTCGGGCACCACGGTGGCCGACCGGGAAATCCTGCGGCCAGCAGTGCTGCGCAGCCTCGGCTGGCGGACCATGCGCGTCTGGAGCACGGAATGGGTGCGAGACCCAGCCAAGGTGGTGGAACGAATCGAGGCAGCGGCTGCGGGTGGTTGAGTGCGTTCACCCAACCCCCGCCTCCACCCGAATCTTCGGCAGCAACAACTCCCGCACCTGCTTGCTGAACTGCTCCCGCATATGCGGCAGATAGTTGATCGCGCACACAATCCGGAGCGACGCCAGGAAATACCGGTTCGCATCAAAGAACGCGCGCTCCTCTGCCGGGCGCCCTGCGAAGTAGTGCTTGGCGAAACTGTTCCAGAGTTGCACGCCGTGCGCAGTATCAATCTTGGTGGCAAGCGCGCACATGCCCAGCTCTGGCAAACCGTAGATCAAGTACATCAATCCAACATCA
>CAMDUB010000104.1 GCA_945878575.1 Phycisphaera mikurensis NBRC 102666
TTGGTCGTCGCGGTGATACGCAGCCGTCTACTCCGCGTCGTGGCCCAACCAAGCCACCGCGTCCACCGGGACCGGTGAAAGCACCACGCGCTGCTGGCGAACGAAACTCAAGGAAGTAAGCACATGCCTCAGTATGAATATGCCTGCGAAGATGATGGTGAAGTGATCGTTCTCCTCCGCCCCATGCGTGATGCGGATGCGCCGGTCGAAGACCCGGCTGGTAAGGGCCGCCATTTCACGCGCAAACACAGTGTGTTCGGTGTTGCCGGTTCATCGGTGGGCCAGACGCATGTACACACCGGATCATGTTGCCCATGCGGTAAGCCACAGAGTCAGTGCGGGAACGGTTGAATCAATGAAGTCAAGTAACTCACAGCAGAGCCAGTCGAGCGGTCTCGCCGACGGCGTCATTCTCCACGGTGTTGATTTCTCCGGAGCTGATTCCGGCGGAGCAGCAAAGATTCGCGTCATCACCCGTGACATGTCTTCGCTGCGAACACCGGTCGAATCAATGGGACGGCTCGACCGCCGTGGACTCGTTCGTGCCATCCTCGCCTCACGTGATGACAAGCGCGCGCACGTTTGGCGCGTGGATGCGCCGATGTCAATCCCCGCGGAGATCGTTCGCGAATTTGGATTGGCAAATGATTGGATGGCAGTGGCACGCTGGATGCAGGGCCTGGCATCGCCGCGGTTGTGGCGCGGAGCAGTCCGCGAACGCACGCGTCGCGAGCCACGCCGCGCCTGCGACATCGCCATGAATACGCCCATGTCGCCACTGAACCTGCGCGTCTTCAAGCAGACGTGGACATTCATGTGCGAAGTTCTCTTGCCGCTCGCAGAAGAGGGCATTCGGATCGAACCCTGCCTCCCCGGTACATCGGGCGACGTCGTGGTGTGTGAAGGTTGCCCGGCATCAATCTTGCATCTCAAGGGCTGGCCGAAGCGCGGTTACAAGGGCGCCGGCGATCCGCCCATGAAGGTGCGCGCGGAAATCATTCGTTTGTTGAGCGATTCCAAGGTTTCCATCCCGCCGCAGATTGTCAGCGAAGCCATTCAAGACGAGGAAGGCGACATGCTTGACGCCATCATCCTGACCATGCCAACCGTGGCCGCCGTGGTGCCCGAGGTTGCCATGGTTGAGGGTTGGGTGTACTGAGCGAACACTGTGCCGATGGCTTTTGCGGCTTTTGCAAATTGGTTTAGGATTCCTGCATGATCCCGGCGGCAAACGATAGTTCGGCTGCACAGTCTTCCAACCTGCACTCGCAGGCTGGGGCGCCTGTTGGTGTGCGATTGCCGCCAGAAACGCCGCCAGCAACACCTCCAGAAACACCGCGAGAAACAATCCTGCGCGGCCCGGATCTCGCAACCCTTGGTGAGCCCAGCGCGCGCATGCTTGCGGAGATTGACGCACTACTCGCGCGCGCCGCTACCGAAGTGCAGTTGGGTATGGAGGAAGGCGTGGGGCGCATCGGTCGCTACACGCTGGTGACGCAGATCGGTGAAGGTGGGTTCGGCACCGTGTGGCTCGCTTCTCAGGAACAGCCAGTACGTCGACTGGTGGCGCTCAAACTGCTGCGCCGCGACCCCGGCTCGCGGTTAGTGCTTGCCCGATTTGAGAACGAACGCCACACCTTGGCGCTCATGGATCATCCGAACGTGGCCACCGTGCTTGATGCCGGTACCACTGATGACGGACGGCCATGGTTTGTCATGCCGTTCATTGATGGTCTTCCCATCAACACTCTTTGTGACGAACGCCGCCTGCGTCCGCGTGACCGGGTGCGCCTGTTCATTGATGTGTGTGCTGGCGTGCAACACGCACACCAAAAGGGCGTCATTCATCGCGATTTGAAGCCCGGGAATATTTTGGTGACGCGCAGCGCTGACCGCGCCATTGCCAAGGTCATTGACTTTGGCGTTGCCAAGGCGGTCGATCCATCGGATGCCGCCAGCCTTCGAACCGCTGAGGGGCAGCGCCTGGGAACACCGCAATACATGGCCCCCGAGCAATGGATGCACGGCGCGGGAATTGCCGACGCGCGCAGCGACGTGTATGCGCTGGGAACGGTGCTCGCCGAATTGTTAGTGGGCGGACCACCGTCGAAACTGCCGCGTAGCCCGCTGGAAGTTCCTTGTGTGGTTCCACCGAGCGCGTGGCTTGCCGAGATGGCGGCTGCGAACCCGGATGCCGTCGCTGCCGTGGCAGCCGCGCGTGGAATGAAACCGGACGAGCTGGCCGAAGTAGTTCGCGGTGACTTGGAAGCCATTGTTCGCCGCGCGACCGCAGCGCATCCAGAGGATCGCTACGCATCGGCGGCAGCGCTCGCGGATGACCTTCATCGATACTTGGATGGATTGCCAGTGGCTGCGCGATTGCTCGCACCCTGGGAACGGACATGGCGCATGGTCCGCCGCCATCGACTGGCCACCGCACTTGCCGTTGTAGCCACACTTGCCATCGTGGGCGGATTGGTGCAGTTTGTACTCTGGACCGCGCAGGCGAGCCATCAACGACAGTTGTCGGAGACGGCACAGCGCCACTCTGAAAGAACGCTGCAGTTTGCGCAGTCGATGATTGAAGACATGGTGGCGCAGCAGAGTGCCACCAAAGATCCCGCCGCTGGCAAGGAAGTGTTTGGGCGCATTGAGAAGTTGGTCGACACCGTCGCCGTTGATGATCCGCTGGTCGCTGGGCGACTGGCAGCGATTGTCGTCCGTGGTCACCAGGAAGCGTGGCAGCATCGCAGCGCGTATGAGCTCTTAGATCGATCGTTTGACGGGGTCCTCAAGGCTGATCCAGCCGGTGAGAGCACGGCGTTCACAGAGTTAGCACCGCTTTACTATCGCATGGCCTTGAAGTACGACCGCGCCAGTGCAGCCGTGATCGGTCCAATGATCTTTGCGCGTCTCTCAGCCAGTGGCGACATTCGCAGTGCACAAGCGCGCTCGCTCATTCCGCTGATGTGCATGGAACGTCAGCCGTGGCCGTTCTTCTCACAAATCACGGATCAATCACTTCGGGTGATGGCAGCGCAGTGGTACGCCTCGCTGCTTGATGATCCCATTGATGCGGGGTGCACCTATGCCCTCAGCAGAATTTCGACACTCGTTCGCGCCGACGGATATCCCAACCGGACCGCTGAAGTGTTTGCAGCGCGGGGATACCTTGAGCAGCACCTCTCGCCCAACGATCCGCAATTGCTACTTGCGGAAACGCAAGTATTCACCATGCTGTCGATTGATGGTCTCACCAGTGATGACATGTTGCAAAGCATGACCATGTTGTGTGCTCGCATGGAGCATCACTTTGGTAGCGGCGCCTCGCGCACGGTCAACGCTCATTGGAACCTGGCGTACGCATGCTCCAACTTGGGGCACTTTGACGACGCGTACCAGGTCTACAGACGGTTCTTGTGGCCGGAGTACCACCGCCAAATTCCAACCGACGGATTGCGCCCGTGGTATTTGGCCTTCTTCTCCCCGATTGCCTACCGAGTCTGCGACTACGACACCGCCTATGAATGCGCCATGACCCAGCTTGGCGATGCAATGGCGGCTGGCGGTGATGGCAAGGGGGTTGTGTCTGCGCTGTCAGCGCGCGTGCTTGCGGGGGTCTTGGCAGCGTGGGGCGACGAGCAGGGTGCGCGCGCGGTGGAGACGCAGTTTGGGGTGCAACGTTTGCCCGAGGGATCCGACAATTGGTGACGTGCGCATGAACCCCGAGGGATCGTGGTACACCGTTGTTGGAGATTCACATGCATTACACACCTATGACTTCTGTCGCCGTGATCGTGGCCGCTTCGCAACTCTTTGCGGTTGCAAGCAACCCCATCGCTACGTCCATGCAAACGGCGCCCGCAGCGCCGGCACCAGCTATCGCTTGGCCCAAGGATGAAGCAGGACTCAACACGCTGGCAACCGGTCTTCTTGATGGTTGGTTCCAGAAGATGGTGAGCAAGGATCGCGCGGCGATTGAAGCTGGCATGCAAGCAAACTTCCAGCGAATCAATTTCGAAGGCGCCTTTGACCGCAGCGCCGAAGTCGCCGCCATTACCGCGCTTGGTGTCACCGCTCCCACCATCAGCGGTGTACGGGCTACGCGCGTTGGTGATGCGCTGGTGGTGACCTGTCTTGTGAAAGCAGGAGAGTCCGTAAATGGCAAGAAGCTCCCCTCCGAGCCCGCTCCGCGCCTAGCGGTGTGGCAGCAGGTTGACGGAGCGTGGCGATTGGCTGCATGGGCTTCGCTGGAAATGCCTGCTGTCCGACCCGCGCCCACTGCACCACGCTTTGCAGGTGATGCGGCGCTGAACGCTACTGGCTCCGCGCTGCTCTCCAAATTTCTCACGGCGCAACACGCCAAAGACTTGCCGACCTTCGACGGAATGCTTGCCGAAGGATTCCAAGTGGTGAATTTCAAAGGTCAAAAAGAGCGCGCGGACATGATTCGGGGCGCCAAAGTTGCCACTACTGAGGCCCCGGTACTCGCTGACGCGCGCACCACACAGTGTGGCGATCTGATGGTTGTTACCTGCACGTTGACCATGGGGCAGAAGGTCGGCTGGGACACCGTGCCCGCCGATCCAGCCCCGTTCTTAGCAGTGTTCCAAGGTTCCGGCGCGGCGGTCAAGGTCATCGCGTTGGCGAATACCAACAAGCCCAAGTAATTCACCGCACTTCGCGTAGTGACCGCAATCGCCGCGCGAGCAGGGCGCGTGCTGCCACTAAGTCGCGATGCGCGGTGGCCAAACTGACACTTACCAAACCAGCCACGACGTCCATAGAAATTCCGGCCACTGAGTGCAGCGTGACTACTTCCATTTCACGCGGATGCGTGCCGGCAAGATCGATCATCGCCTTCTCAAGAAGCTCAAGGTCGGCGCGGCTTGATGTATCCGGCGCGTCCTCGGGCAGCCCGGCACCAACTTCGGTGTCGAGCCGTTGCGTCATGCGGATGTCACGTTTCAGAGCCAGACGTGCACGGCGGCGGTCAGCAATCACGCGTGTCATGAACACGCTGGCCAATCCACGCAGATGCGCGTCATTCACGGGCAAGTCATCCTGCTTCATGAGCCGCAGCACCGTCTCAGTGACCAATGATGTTGGTGCAAGCGCAGCAGCGCCAAAGCCCGCAGTTTCGTGTTCAGCGCGCAGGGTTCGTGCAGCCAGATCACGCAGCGCTGGATAGTGGCGCCCGATGAGTTCAGCAAAGGCGCGCTGGCGATCCGGATTGTTCAGGTCGACTGCATGTTCCACGATTGGATCTTTATACGCCGCGCGTCTGTGGTTCCCAAATGATTTTGTGCATTTGTGTTTGCATCCGCACGGCGAGGCGATCAGCAACAATCCACTCCGCGAGCGAGCGTGGCGAAAGTCCAGGGCAACCGGCAATTTCCAGTCCTTTGGGCTGCGCCCACGCGGCACTCATCAGAATGGCGCCCAGCTCGCCGCGCTGCACACGTTCCGTCAAACCGCGCTCAGCGATCGTGTTCACTGCCCATTCGTAATCGGCGCGGTCGGTGAGTACGAACTTCACCTCGTCGCGGGCGCGCAGGTTGGCAATGTTGGACCACAGGTTGCGGGCGCTCTCACCGCTTCCAGGGGTCTTGATGTCCAGGATGCGGATGGAGCGTTCGTCGCAGGGCGAAATGTCCATGGCGCCGGATGTCTCAATGAGCACGGTCAGCCCGCGGTCACAGAGCAGGCGAATCAGATCAAACGCGCGTTTCTGGGCCAGGGGCTCGCCGCCGGTGAGTTCAACCAGCGGGCAGCCGGTGGCCAGCACCGCGTCGACAATCTCGCCGAGGGTTGCCGTGCGACCTTCGCGGAACGCGTACTCGGTGTCGCAGTAGGTGCAGCGCAGCGGGCAGCCCGTCAGGCGCACAAAGACGCACGGAGCGCCTGCCCAGGTGCTCTCGCCTTGGATGGAGTGAAAGAT
>CAMDUB010000105.1 GCA_945878575.1 Phycisphaera mikurensis NBRC 102666
CCACCACGCGCCGCACGCCCGCAACTAAGTCCATGGCGCCGCCCATCCCTTTGACCAGCTTGCCGGGAATCATCCAATTGGCAAGATCGCCGCTTTGGCTGACTTCCATCGCTCCCAAGATTGCCAGGTCAATGTGCCCACCACGAATCATCGCAAAGCTATCCGCACTTGAGAAGAAACTCGCGCCCTTGACCGCCGTCACGGTCTGCTTGCCCGCATTCACAAGGTCTGCGTCAACTTCCGAATCCTTCGGAAACGGCCCCATGCCCAGCAGCCCATTCTCTGACTGCAGCCACACGATCATGCCGGTCGGAACATGGTTTGCCACCAGTGTGGGTATTCCAATTCCAAGGTTTACGTAATAGCCATCGCGCAGTTCACGCGAAGCACGCAATGCGAGTTGGTTCCGATCAAGTGCCATAACGAATCCTCCTTGCGTTTGCGGGTTCGATCAGCCGAAGACGATGCCTTGTGCGAGCGGCAAATCCTTGGACCAGTTGATGGTGCAGGTCTGTCGGCGCATGTACTGCTTCCAACTGTCGCTGCCCGATTCGCGCCCGCCGCCAGTGTCCTTCTCGCCACCGAACGCTCCGCCAATCTCCGCGCCGCTGGTACCGATGTTCACATTGGCAATACCGCAGTCGCTGCCTTCAGCGGAAAGGAATCGTTCCGCGCTTCGCACGCTGTCAGTGAAGACCGCGCTGGAAAGCCCTTGATCGACGCCGTTATTGATGGCGAGTGCTTGATCGAATGAATCAACCGTAAAGATGTAGAGAATCGGCGCGAAGGTCTCTTCGCAGCAGATCGCCGGTACCACACCGCGTGGAACGGAGATCAAGGTCGGCTCCACAAAGTTACCCGCCTTCTTTCGGAAGCGATCGATACCTGCCGTACCGCCAGCAAGCACCTTGCAGCCATCGGCCTCAGCGCGCACGATCGCCGCGCGCATGTTCTCTACGGCGCGTGCATTGATCAGTGGTCCCATGAGCGTTCCCTTCTTCATCGGGTCGCCGATCGGAACACTCTTGTAACTCTTCACCAGGCGCTTGGTCAGTTCGCCAACAACATCCTTGTGAACGATGAGTCGTCGAGTAGTGGTGCAGCGCTGACCGGCAGTGCCAACCGCGCCAAACAACACGCCGCGCGCAGCCAGATCCATGTCTGCATCCGGCATCACGATGATCGCGTTGTTGCCGCCAAGCTCCAGGAGCGTGCGTCCAAGGCGCTTGCCGACAACCTCGCCCACGCGTCGACCCATGCGGGTACTGCCAGTAGCGCTGATCAGCGGCAGACGCCGATCAGCAAGCATCGTCTCGCCCACCTCGGTATCGCTGCCGATCACTAGGCCAAACACGTCTTCCGCGCGGCCGCACTTCGGCACGAACACATCTTGCTTGCGCATCACATCTTGCGCCACCTTGTTCATGGCGATCGCAGTGAGTGGCGTAATCAGGGAAGGCTTCCAGATCATGGTGTCGCCGCACACCGCGGCAAGCATGGCGTTCCATGCCCACACGGCAGCGGGAAAGTTGAACGCAGTGATGATGCCGATCGTTCCCAGTGGATGCCACTGCTCATACATGCGGTGACGGGTGCGTTCACTGTGCATGGAGAGTCCGTAGAGCTGCCGCGAGAGTCCCAGCGCGAAGTCTGCGATGTCGATGCACTCTTGCACCTCACCAAGGCCCTCGGCGTAGATCTTGCCCATCTCGCGCGCGACTAATTCGCCCAGTTGATCCTTCTGCGCACGAAACTCTTCGCCGATCAGGCGCACAATTTCGCCGCGCTTCGGCGCTGGCAGCATGGCCCATTCCGGCTGGACTTCGCGCGCGGCGCGAACGGCGCGCTCGTACTCCTTGGCACCATCAAGTCGAATGGTGCCCAGAATCTTTCCGGTCGCCGGTTCAAGGCTGTCAATCGCCTTTCCTTCAGCGAGCATCGTGGCCGTCTTCACATTACGGGGGAGGAGGCGCGCGTCGCGCGCGATGCCGAATCGCTTGAGGTAGTCAGTTGCCATGGGACGGGCAGGATACGGGCGTCAAAGAAACACGGCGCGGGCCTGAATGGCGCCGCGCCGTGGTGTTTCAATCGAAGAGCGGCACGCCGCTCACATGGCAATCACTTCGCCGCTGGCGCTACCGGTGCAACCGGTTCTGCTGGCTTTACGGCAGGCGGATTTGCGCCGGTCGGTGCTGCTATCGGTGCCGTCGGTGCAACTGGCGCCACCGGCGCTGCTGCCTTCGCCTCAGCCATCATCGTCGCCGCAGCGGCTGCATCAATCTCAGCCGCGGAGCGCATGACAACTTTCTCTGACGGAACATCCGGGAAGATTCGCTTCGTTCCGGTCTGATCAGTGGCTTCCGCCGGGCCTGGTCGAATGGCGCCCATGGCGTCCAGCACATCCATGCCGACCACGATCTTTCCGAACACCGCGTAGCCGGGACCGTTGGCGCCGTCGAGGGCCGGATTATCTTTCAGATTCAGGAAGAACTGACTGGTGGCACTATCTGGTGACGGCAAACGAGCCATGGAAATCGAGCCGCGCATGTTCTTCAGGCCATTGGTCCACTCGTTCTTGATGGGATCGTTGGTCTTCTTCTGCATGAACTGTTCGTCGAATCCGCCGCCCTGCACTACAAAGTTCGGAACGATGCGGTGGAAGACCGTCTTGTTGTAGAAACCTTCCTTGACGTAACGACGGAAGTTCTCAACCGAGATTGGTGCCTTCACCGGATCAAGCTCAAGGACGATGGAGCCCTTGGTTGTGTCAAGCAGAATGAAGACTGGACCAGTCGCAGCAGGGGCCTGAACAACGGGCGCTTCCGGGGCAGCAGTGGCCGGCGTAGCAGGGGTCGGAGCCATTGGCTCTTGGGCAACAGCCGCCGACATGAAGGAAAGGGCGCAGGAAGCGGTAACGGTTCGGAGCAAACGAGTGGTGGTATTCATGGATAGTTCCTTGTTGGGGTGCGCATCATACGCAGCAATTGCCACGGGATGCCGCCAATTTCATGTGCATCTCGCCCGCCCAATTGACGTCTCGCTGCATAGGATTGCGGCAATCCCTGCAACCGAGCAGGATCCGCTACCGCAAAACGCTATGCACTCCCTGATCCGACCAATCCTCGACCTCTTCAGCAGCGTTCGCTTCGGGATCGTGCTGCTTGCGATTCTCTTTGTCTACATGTCGGTGGGGTCGGCGGGCATCCTGTATCCGATTCATCCAAACTTCTTCCACCCCGATGCGTGGGTGCACGCGCAGATGCGGCAGTGGCGCCCCTTCGAGATGACCGAATTTGAATGGTTCCACTGGTGGCCATTCGATCTACTCATGGGACTCATTGCGCTCACGCTGGTCACTACCACCTTGCGCCGGATTCCGCTGCGGGTAGTGAACCTTGGCGTGTGGATGATTCACTCCGGCATCATCATGCTGATTGTCGGCAGCGTGATCTACTTTGGAACGAAGATTGAAGGCGAGGCCCCCGTGGTTCGCCGCACCGTCACCATTGGTATCGCGGCGAAGGATGGTCCTGCATCGGAACTCATTGCAACCGGAACGATCGTGGCTATGCCGGGTAGCAAGCTCACTGTGGGGCAGGGCGCGGATCGTTACGACGTTGAAGTGCAGTCGATCGACCCAGCGTGGGAACTACGCTCGGGTGCTGATATCGGTAAGCGCGCCTACAGCGTCAACCTGATGATCACGGCGCCTGACCGCCGCTTCATGCGTCAGGTGATCGCTGGATATCCGGAATACACCGAAGACCTGATCTTCACGCAAGACAAAGCGCAGCCAGTGAAGCGCGCCGTGAAGGAAACCGGCAAGCCGATCATTGATACTCGCCTTTTTGTGGCGCTTGATTACTGCCCGCAAACGGACTTTTACCTGAAGAACGACCTTGCAAAGAGTTGGGCGCTCTATGTGCGTCGCCCCGGCGAGACGCGTTGGGTGGAGCGACCAATCACCGGGCTGCCTCTTTATAACGACTACGTTCCGGATCTCAACGAGGTCTTCCTTGGTCCCGCTGAGAGCGCCGAGCCGCGCTCACTCCGCGTCATGATTCCCGCTGCGGCGCCTGATGATCCTGCACCGGGAATTGTCTTTGAAGCAACCGGATACCTGCGCTACGGGCAGATGCGCACGCGCTTGATACCGGGCGGAACCGACGCGGCTCCCAACGCGGTAGCAGCAGTTGACGTTTCCGATTCCGAGGGTCGAGCGGCGCAGTACCGCCTGGTTGCCTCCGACCCAGAGAAGCGAAGTGCCGATGGTGGCGTGCTTGCCATTCGGCAGATATCCGATGAAGAACAGATTGCACCGCTCTTGGCACAACCGACACTGGTGTTCCGCGTTCCATCGCGCAACATCACGTTGACTGAGTCCGTCAAGGACGCCGCGCTCACGGACAAGGATGCGCAGTGGCGCCCGATCGGTCCGGCGGATTCTGGATACGCGTACCGCGTAGTGGCGGTGCAGGATGACCTGCCGATCGGTGGTCGTGAACTCTCCGTAGCCATTCTTGAACTGCGAACGCCCGCTGGTGAATTCCGCCGCTGGACCTTCAGCGACCCAACGATGAGCCGCGACTTGGCACCTGGCGAAGATCCAATGGCTGCCATGAAACGCGGCGGCGAGAGTTTCACTGACAAATCACTGGAAGTGGAATATCGCCCCGGAAATGGCCTCGCACTCGCATTGCTGGTGGCTGGTCCAGAAGCGGGTCGGCTGCGCTTAGTTGACTCGCTTGGTCGCCCAGAAGCCCGCGTTGTGGATGTCACACCGCGCATTCCGGTTGAACTGGCTGCCGGCGTCAAGTTGACGGTGACCGATTGGATGCCCAACGCTATTCAAGAGTCCAAGCCGTTCGTCGTGCCGCAATCACAACGACAGCGCGACGCACGCGAATTATTCTCCATGATGCGTTTGAATCAGGTGCTCCCAGTGAAGGCCGCCGCGGAATCAACAGCGCCGGTCGCTGCCCCTGCATCAGCCGCCGAGTGGCTCACCTACCACCCCTATGTCTTCGATCGCCCACAAGATGTCTTGCGCCGCTATTGGCTGACGCCCAGCACGGTCACACTTGCGGACGGCTCTGCGCTTGAAGTGCTCTTCTCGCGTCAGCGCGAGCCGCTCCCTGCTCCCGTTGCACTGGAGACATTTGAGTTGACCACCGAAGTGGGCGGCTTCTCCGGGCAGAGTTCCAGCATTCGTAACTACACCAGTGTGGTGCGCTTTCAGGAAACCGGCGGCACGTGGGGCGCGCCTGAACGCCTCAGCGTCAATGAACCCGTGGAGTTTGACGGAATGTCATTTTTCCAGAGTCAGTGGGACCCACCGGAAGAGGCGCGCCAAGGCGGGCTGGCCAGCGCCGGTCTCAACTACACGGTGCTTGGCGTCGGTAATCGCCACGGCGTATGGGTGCAGCTGATTGGTTGCATCGTCGCTTGCCTGGGCATGATGTACGCGTTCTATGTGAAGCCTGTGATCAAGCGCCGCAACGAACGACTTGTTCTTGAAGAGATCGCGCGCGCCAAGGCTGAAGGCCGGCGCCCCTCGTTTGCAAAGCACCATACGGAGTCCGTCCATGCGTAATAGTTCACAACGCTCGCTGTCCGCCTGCTGCTCCGTGTTGCTGGTTGCATTGATTGCACTGTTGACGTGCGCTCCGGTGCGCGCTGACGATCGCCCGTTTTCGCAGCAAGTGGATCTCACGCCGCTCGACCGCGTCGCGGTGTTCTCTGACGGTCGCCTGAAGAGCTTCAGCAGCTTTGCGAATCAACAAATGCAGTTCGTCACCGGTCCGCGCAAGATTGGCGGTCAGGGATCAGACTTCACTTACTTTGAC
>CAMDUB010000106.1 GCA_945878575.1 Phycisphaera mikurensis NBRC 102666
CGCGTCTATCTCCTCGCCGGTCAATCCAACATGGAAGGCCACGGCGTTGTTGATCTGAACGATGCTCGTGATTACAACGGCGGTCGCGGCACGCTTGCCACATTCGTGGACAACCCGGCCAACAAGGCAGCGTGGGGCGATCTCCGCGCTGTAGACGGCTCGTGGTTCGTGCGCGACGATGTGTTTGTTTCGTACCTCACGGAGCAGGGCTCGCAGAAAGCCGGTCCGCTTTCGGTGGGCTTTGCGGTCTATGACGACAAACACCACATTGGGCCAGAGCTTGGCATTGGTCGCGCACTCGGCAACGCATTCGCCGAGCCAGTGCTTCTCATCAAGACAGCGTGGGGCGGCAAGAGTTTGGCGAAGGACTTTCGTCCGCCAAGTGCCGGCGGCGCGGTCGGACCGTATTACAAGCAGATGATCGCCGAGTACCGCGCTGCGGTGGCGGCCATCCCCACGCAGTTCCCCGCGCTTGCTGGCTACTCCCCGCGCCTTGACGGGGTCATCTGGTTCCAAGGCTGGAACGATGGTTGCGATGAAAAAGCGGCCGCCGAGTACGAAGGCAATCTGGTGCACCTCATCACCGATATGCGCGCGGAGTTTGCAAACCCGAAGCTCGCCTTTGTCGTCGGCGAAACCGGCAACATGGACAACGAGGTCCTCCGTCACGGGCAGCGCGACGGCTGCCTGCATAAGGAAGTGGCAACCGGAACCAGCTTCGTCCCCACGCGACAGTTTCTCCGCGATGCAAAGGAATGCCCAAACCCCGGCCACGGCCATCACTGGTTCGGGAGCGGGGAAAGTTACTTGTTGATTGGTGACGCGCTCGGCAAGGCGGCGGTGCAACTTGCGCCGGACCCGCGTCCTGCGCCAGCCCTCGCCCCAGCCCCAATCACTTCGTCTGCTCGGCCTGCTCAGCCTTGACGCGGCGCACAGCTTCTTGCGTGGCGCGTTCCATTTGGTCTTCGGTCAGCTGGCGCGGCGTGGTGGCTGCCTGGGACTCGTCCTTGGACAACTCTTCGCCGGCTTCCTTCATACCCTTCTTGAACTCGGTGATTGATTTACCGATGTTTCGACCGACGGACGGCAGGCGGCTGCCGAAGAGCAGGAGTCCGATCACCAGAATGATGATCATCTCCGCTCCGCCAGGGAGCCCGAACGCCGCAAGGACCGGAGAAGTGGCAGTTGTCATGTCAGAAGTGTAGCCACAGTTCTGCATTTTTCGCAGCCCTTTTGCCGATACCCACCGAATGCTCGGACGCATCACGACCCACGCTCTTTCCGCTCGCCGCCTTCGTCGCGCCCATACCGGCGCCATGCTGGTGGCCGTTGGCACCCTCGCGGCAGCCTCGACCATTTTTCTGGGGGGTTGCGAAACGCCCGAGAAGCCAACGCCCGCTCTTGACCCCGACTTTCAGTTACCGCCCGGTGAGCACGGTCTGCGCAAACTTTCGCGGGAGGAATACCCGGACCTTGCGGCCGCCTACAAGGCGCGCGACGACAAGTTTGCCAAGGCAATCGATTACAGCGCGCAGTGGTTCATGACCGGTACTAGCCGGCAGAACTACAGCTCCGAGCAGATGGGCCCCATCTCACAGGTGGTTGCTGGCCATGACCAAGCCGCCGCCAGCGTCTACGCCTTCCGCGATTTGGCCGCCAAGAGCAGCGATGCCAAGGCGTTCCAAGATGCCGTTTACGAACAGTTTGATATCTGGCAGACGCGTGGTTACGACGGCAAGGGTAAGTCGCTCATGACTGGCTATTGCTCCCCGGAGCTGAAGGCCAGCATGACTGCCACCGAGACCTTCAAATATCCGCTTTATCGTCGTCCCCTGGATCTGGTGACGGACTCAGTGACCGGCGAGCCGCTTGGTCGTCGCGCCGCTGATGGCAGCATCGTTCCGTGGCCTTCGCGCAAGGAATTGCTGGCGTCCAACCAACTTGCTGGCTCGGAACTCATCTGGCTTTCCAGCGCATTTGAGGTGTATGTCTGCGAAGTCAACGGCAGCGCCAAGTTGATTATGCCGGACAACACGGTGAAGTACGTGGGCTATGCAGGTAAGACCGGCCGTCCGTACACCGGGCTCGGAACCAGCTTGGTTGACGGCGGCGTGATCACCAAGCGCGAGCGCAATCTGCCCACCATTCGTCGGCTCTATGAGCGAGATAGTGCGTTGGTGCAGCAGTACATCGATAAGAATGAGAACATGGTGTTCTTTGGCATGTATGACGGAAAGAGTTGGCCCGCGGGTTCGCTGGGCGTGCCGGTGACTGACCACGCGAGTGTTGCCACTGACAAGAAGATCTTCCCGCGTGGCCTCGTCATGATGTTTGACACCAAGGTGTCTGATTATGCCGGTCGCCAGAACGAATTCAATCAATTCATGATGGACCAAGACACCGGTGGTGCCATTCGCGCCGCGGGTCGAGCGGACATCTATATGGGTGTCGGTGCTGCCGCAGAGATTCTGGCTGGCAACCAATACGCCGACGGAACGTTCTATTACTTCGTGCTGAAGCCAGAGTTCATGGCGAAGTATCCGCTGCCAACTTCAGCAAAGACCACGCCCGCAAACATTGTGCGCGGGACGCCAGCTGCAGCACCGAATGCAAAGGGCGCCTCCGCGCCGGCCGCAGCAAACTTGACGCAGGTTCCGGCGCCGCCGTTAGCGCAGCCACCAGCATCGGCGCCTGCTCCGGCACCAGCGCCGAGGTGATTGCACTCGATCGCGGCGATCTATTTGTCGATCGCTCGATGATCAGTCTTTGGTGACTCAAAGGGTGGCAGGCCAGCGAAGCCGCGACCGGCGGTCCACGTCATCGTTGCAAATTCTGCAGGCCACGCGCGCGTATTCGAATGTTCGCGTAGTTCCGGTTCGCTGCGTCGCATGCTGTCAACTTTGCTGACGAACGCGCGCTCATCAAAGTGCACCAGCACCAGACCGGCGGCGACACCCATCGCCCACGATGGGAACACAATCCATAACGTGCGCCGCAGCGTGTGCCAGTCGGATGCGTAGGCAACCGGCGCCGCAAACGGTGTGCCACACTCGGGGCAAAGCGTGCGATGTGCGTCGTATCCACACGTTGGGCAGCGGCCCGCGCGCCATCGGCGTTCCGGAATCCAGTGTTGCCAGAGTGCTTCCGGCAGATCAATCACCGCACCCATCGGTAGCACTGCAAGCGTTGCAATCATTGTTGATAGAGCGATCACAAAACAATCGACGGGTCCGAGTCCGAAGCCGCCGATCAACCCGCGCACCACGAGTGTCGCCAGCGTGCAATAGACGGTGATGAGCGCAATCAGCAGCATGCGCCACGTCGCAACGACGCGGCCAGGAATGGCGGGCATGTTTACCTGATCGACCGGCATATTCGCTTGAACGGCAGGCGTGTTCGCCGGGACGGCATGCGTATCCACCGGAACGGCAGGCGTGGTCACGGGTGCGCTCCGCGCGTTGGCACGGGAGTTCCCTCAAACCCATATTCGCGCCAGCGGCGATCCACCAGTGCCGCAGTGGCAGCATCCATGGAAACCAGGGGCGGATATTCACGAACCGGTAGATCTACGCGCCCGATGCCCGGTTCCTTGCGTGTTGCATCGAATGCAATGCGACGCGCGGCGCGGAAGGTATCGCGCGTGGGATCAGCGTTTGATGCCAGGAAGAAGAATGGCGCGCGCCAGCCGGCGGTGTGCGCTGGCGTATGTGTATGCGCGTCCGTGGTCGCTTGGTTATGTCCGTCGGCACGCACCTGCACATCCGCATGCGCATCAAGCACAATGATCAGGTCCGCTGCACCGTCGTGCGGCGCATGAACATCAGCCGGCCCAGCAGCGCCAACCGCCGCCCGTGCGATAGCTGCGGCGATTGTCTCGCCCTGATTTATGGGTGCAGATCCCTGCTCTTGAACCGCGCTCGCATGCGCAGGAACAGTGATCGTGCACAATCGACCAGCAGCAACTTCGGGGAATTCCACCTGCGCCGCAGGCACGATCGCACGCACTGCAGTTTCAATCCGCGCGCGTGCGCTCGCAATCCCACTCGCTGACGGTTGTGCGGGGTCGCCAAGCGGCACACCGTTCCACGCTTCGCCAGTGATCTTGGTGGTGCAGTCGAAACCGAGTTTCGTACCAGCGCCGATCCACGGTGCACTGTGATCAAGAATGTCGAGCGGTCCTTGCACACTCACCACATCGCGCAGGAAATCACAGTGCGCAAAGAAGTGGCGCATGGCTGCGTCTTCATCATGGATCGGTGCGTTGGCATCAAACACAAACACCATCTTGGTCCACGCCATTTGCCCAGCGCCCCACACGCTGGACATGACGCGCCTGCCTTGCAGCGGATACGCCTTGTGAATGCGCACGAACGCTGCGTTGTGGAAACACCCGAACATCGGCAGGTGGTAGTCATCAATGTCGTGAACGATGGTCTTGAGGAGCGGCAGGAACACGCGTTCGGTGGTCTTGCCTAAGTAGTAATCCTCTTGCGGCGGAAGTCCCACCACGGTGGTCGGGTAGATGGCATCGCGTCGATGCGTGATGGCGGAAACTTCTACGCGCGGATAGCGGTCCGGCAGACTGTAGAAACCCGTGTGATCACCAAAAGGGCCTTCAAATACAGCGCCAGGGCCGAGTGGCTCGCCGCTGTCCGGATGCCAGCCGATGGCGCCGCATTCGGTGCTCACCCAGCCTTCGATCACGATTTCCGAATTCGCGGGCACCCACAGCGGCACAGTCTTGGCGCGCACCAGCGGTATGCCGCGCCCATGCAAGAAACCGCACATAAGCAGTTCGCTGATGCCGGGCGGCAGCGGGGCGGTAGCGCCGTACGGCATAACGCTTTCGCCACCAAGGCAAATGGCGATCGGCATGCGCTGCCCAAGTTTCTTCCAACTGCGCCAGTGCGATGCGCCATCGTGGTGCATGTGCCAATGCATGGCAAGCGATGTTGGCCCGAGCAACTGGCTACGGTACATACCGATGTTGTGACTGGCGGGGCGCGCAGCGTCGCGGTCATCAGCATGGACGGTGTGCATGCCAGCCAGCGTGATGTAGCGGCCGGAGCCTGCGGCGGTGCCAGCGGCGCGTGCATCGATTGGAAATCCAACCGCCGTGGGGTTGCCATCCAGTGGCCAGCACTTGAGGATGGGAAGGCGCGTGAGATCCACTTCATTGCGCTCAGTGAGTTTCACTACCTCTTGGCACGGTCCGCGGCGCACGCGCTTGGGGCCGATCTTGAGAAGTGGTGCAAACTCGCGTGCCTTGGCAAGGAATTCGCGCGCGGTGCGTGGTGGCACCGGTTTGGTGAGGCTGGCAATGCGAGCACCGATCGATGAGATTCCTCGCGGATCGGCGGCACAGCCGAGCGCGTGTTCCATGCGGCGATAGCTACCCCAGAGATTGATGGCCAGCGGGAAGTCGCTGCCGGTCACGCGCTCAAAGAGCAGGGCGCGTCCGCCCATGCCGGCCATGGCGGGATCAAAGTCGCGAGCGCCGGAACTTTCCAGTGCGGGCATCCGGCTAACGCGATCGGCGATCTCAGTGATTTCAAGTTGTGGGTTCACCTCCGCCGTCACCCGGTGGAGTTCACCGGCGCGTTCGAGTGCAGAAATGAA
>CAMDUB010000107.1 GCA_945878575.1 Phycisphaera mikurensis NBRC 102666
CTACGACGCAGTTGCCATGTTCGGTGGCGCGGCGTTCGTCTACACGAAGGGCAGCGATGATTCATGGGGCGATGCCGCGAACGCTGCCGCGTACGGATCGCTGACACGCGTTCCCACGCAGGTGCTTGCGCCGGAAGAGCTGCAAGCAATCGATCAATTCGGATTCTCGGTAGCTATTGATGATGGAACCATCGCCGCTGGCTGCCCGCTCTCGGGAAGTTCCAATATTGGCGCCATCTATGTGTACGAGCGCAACAGCGACGGCATCTACGAGTTCATGCAGAAGTTGGAAGATGAAGCCGCTGGCGCCAATGATCAGACTGGTACCAAGCTAGCCATGCACGGTGACATCCTGGTTGCTGGTGCCCAAAACGATGACGTTCAAGGCCGAATCAACGCCGGAAGTGCCTTGGTGTTCACCCGCGTCGAAGGCATTTGGGATGTCGCAGCACGCGTCACCGCTCCAACTCCTGCAGCAAGCGCGCAGTTCGGTTCTGCCGTTGCTGTGTTTGATGGTGATGACGCCGACTGGCTCGTGGTTGGTGCGCCAACCCAAGCTTCCGGCGCAAGCACTGCTGTTGCCGGCAACGGCGCCGCATACGTCATGAAGAGCATCGACGATGGCACCACGTGGTCCGTCGACGCAACACTCCTGCCACGCGCCGACAACATCAACAACAACTTCGGTTACTCGGTAGCGCTGTCCCACACTGAACCACCGCAAGTACTCGTCGGCGCTCCTGGCTACGACACCGCCATTCCAAGTATCGATGATCCAACCATCTATCGACAGATCATCAACGCGGGCGCTGCATTTACCTTTGTCAAGAGTGGCTCCACGTGGGGCATTCGCGGTACTGGTGATATCAGTGGCGACCTGTGGGGTCCAAGCATTCCGGCAAGTATCAGCCTGGGTCGCTCCGTAGCCGTTGCACCAAACAACACCGCTTTCAGCATTGTCAGCGCCGAGACCCCAACCGGTGGCCTCGGCTCTGCATATCCATTTCAATACCGCAGTGCTGAAGTTGGCACCGGTGATGACAATGTTTCCGGTCCAGCGTGGGGAGTCCTCGGCGCAGACGGCCGGCCAGTGATTGGTGGCGGTACACCTGGTACCGGCAGCGGCGGAACCGGCGGCGGCATCGCTGGCGGCGGCGCCCCGAGTGGCGGAATCACCAGTGGCCCCGGCGCCATCACACTTCCCTTGCTTCCCATCATCAAGAACTGGGGCATCATCAAGGGCAGTGCTGTGGCACTCAGCGGCAACAACGTCTTCATCATGCAAACGGATGGCAAGCAGGTAGGCAACAAGCCGTCGTTCAGAAAACTTGGCAAGCTGCCAGCGGGCGCTCGCTACGTCGGCTGCGGGGATATGAACGGCGATTTGTCCGGTGACGTGCTCTTTGTGGATGACCAAGAAGTCCTCCGCTACTGGAAGCGAGATGCCAAGAAGATCCTGGAAGTGATGACCATCGACACGCTGCCTGTTGGTTTCGATGCGATCACCGCCGCGGACTTTGACAACAACGGTAAGGACGATGTGCTGCTCCGCGGCATCCTGGATCCTTTGCAGTTGATCATCTGGAACATTGACGCTGGTGCCATTGCAAGCACAGTCGAGTACCAGCTGCCACCGGGAGACTGGAGCATCTCCACTGGCAACTTCCGCACCAAGACCACCCCGGACATCCTGATGCGCGACCGCGAGTCTGGCGACCTTCGCGTCCTGGTTCCTGGTACCGCGAGTGATGGCTCTGTGCTTGCACCGCTCGTTGCGAGTCGTGGCATCAGCAGCCGTCTGGCAGGGTTCGGTGACATTGATGGCAACGGTCAACCAGACATCTTCTGGCAAGGAGCCAGTGACGATGTTGACCTGATGGATCAGGACGAAGCTGGCAACTACATTCGCAAGGCGCGTCGGCGTACCGGATTGACCGATGGCCGCATCGTCAACATCAAGGACTGGAACGACGACGGAACCGCCGACTTCTGGATGCGCCGTGGTGAACGCAATTTCATTCAGTACGGCTCGTACGCTGCCGACGGATTTGTGTACGGCATCGGCTCGTGCGACCTTGGTGATGCACCGGGCAAAGTGGTCGACATTGCCGAGCGGTAATGCAACGTCCGCAGCCCGCCGTCCTACGTACTGACGCCCAGACGTCCGAACGCTCTCGGTTTACCGTTAGATCCCCAACGCAGCCAATACCCGCAGATTCACGGTACGGCTGTCGAACATCTTCACGGCTCGCGCATGTGCGGCGCGACCCATACTCACCACGAGTGCGGGGTCTTCCAGGAATTGCTCCATGGCCACCGCCAATGCAGCGGGCGATCCAGGAGGAACCAGGATGCCGCTCTCACCATCGATGATCGTTTCGCGACAACCGGGAGCCTCAGAAGTAATGATGGCGCGACCGGTTGCCATGGCCTCAAGAACGGCCATGGGCATGCCCTCACCGTGACTTGGAAGTACTAGCACGCTGCACGCGGCGAGTGCCGGGCGCGGATCTTCAAGCCGACCAAGATTCTCAACAGTGCCGGACTTCGCCCAGTGTTGAATGTCGCTCTCGGTGACGCTCGAAGGATTCTCATCAATGCATCCCGCGATTTGGCAACGGAAACGGTTGGTGTCCATGCGCAGCGCATGAAGCGCGCGGGCGGACTCGGCGAAATCAGCGATGCCCTTGTCGCGCAAGAATCGACCCAAGTACAGGAAGTCAATGCGACTTGGCGCTTCCGTAATCGGCACGTGCGGGAAGTGCTCGAGGTTTACACCGGAGCCGGGGATAGTCTGTACATCACGTACCGCGCCAAGGAGTCCCAGGTGCTCAAAGTGCGTGCGGTCGTCGGAGTTCTGAAAGATCACCGTTGATGCAAGCGGAAGCGCGCGGCGATAGAGACGCATGGCCACAATCGACAAGAGGCGCGCTTTGAAGTCTTGGCTTGTGAACGCATAGCCAAGACCGGTGATCATGGCAGCACTGCGCTGAATGCCAGCGCGGCGCGCGGCCGGAATTGCATAGAAGACCGGCTTTGGGTTGTACGCAATGACGATGTCTGGCTTCTCGCGCGCCATGAACTCGTCGTAGAAGGTGCGAAGTGCCAACTCAGTCAGCGGATTGGTTCCAGCACGAACGAGCGGCGCTTCCACCATTCGAACGCCCAGTGCGGACAGTCCAGCCATCACGCCTGGACGTGCGGCAACCGACGGCGGCGGTACGCACACCGTGACAGTATGACCCGCGTCGCGAAGCGCTTTGATAAGCGTTCCGCGCAGCTTGACGACCAGATCTCCAAAACCACCGATAAGGGCAACATGCGCCATACGTGTGTTCTACCGCACGAGCGGCGCAAGCGCGGCGACCAATTCCGCATGGAGTCGTGGCGGAGCGCAGATGACGCCTTGTGACTGCGTCAGACGACGGCCAGTAGAAAAATCCATGGGAATTCCGCGCGAATCGGTCACTGTGCAACCAGCCTCGACTGCCACCAGCGCCCCGGCAGCGTGATCCCAGATGCATTCGCGATAATCGGGGGTGGGACTCAGGCGGAGGTACGCATCGGCGTCGCCGCGGGCAACCAGCGCGTATTTCGCTTGACTATCAACGCGAACCGGTTCAACGATGCCAAGCGCCGCCGCTCGCGATTCCAAGGAATCCGAAGCACTGTGCCCGCGCTCCACGCTGCCGGCCAGACGAAGCGGATCACCCATCGACCACTGATAGGCATCGATGCGCGCAGGAGCCCAGTGGTCGATTGGCGTCTGCACGGCACCACCACCAGTAACGGCTGCCGCCAGCACGCCTGCACCGCCAGTGACTGCGTCGGTGCCATTGCCAACTGCAGAGAGACGAGGAAGTCCTAAGACGCCCACGGTTGGCTGACCGTCAACGACGAGGGCGATAGCGATGGCAAATTGTCCGCCGCGTAAATAGCCCTTTGTTCCATCAAGTGGATCGATCGCCCAGAAGGTTCCCGCGCCGCCGTGGTCCGCCGAACCAGCGAGTGCTGCGCGCGCGGTTGCGATGTCGCAAGTAATTCCAGCAACGGACACCGCGGTGGCCACCAGCGCAAGGAGCGAATCGCCGCCGAGCGCTTCTACTTCTTCCAGGCTTTCTTCGGCGACGATGCGCACGGAATCTCCGTATGCATTGCGCAACGTGATGGTGGCTGCCACCTGGCTTGCAATGTCCGCCACTGTTGCTGGACCAGCCACACCTTTGTCAATCACTGAGCCAGCGGCGAACAACTGCGGATCACCAAGCGCTTGCACCGCACGAGCCGCTGCGCGAGCCGCCGCGAGTGCAATCGATAGGTCAGCAGGGACGCAGTCGGGCGCGAGCGTGGAGAGGTGCGCGCGGGGAGCTGGGGCCACCGCACGCGCCGAGTGACCAAGATGTGTGGGATCAGTGCTCACCGGTGGGATTAAGCCTTGCGGTAGCGGCCTTCGATACCGCGCTTGCCGTTCGTTTCAATCGCAGGGTGCACCTTCTTGCCGCCGCGTGTGTAACCAAGAACTAAGCGGCGGAACGCGGAATTCGCTTCGGTCGGGTCGAGTCCGGCGGCGCGGCACACTTCTTGCTTAGTGCTCCACGCTGTTGGAAGCGAAGCGAGAAGCTTGGCGGTCATGGCGTCTACTTCCGCGCTTGCGGCGCGCACACGGGGGCGACCCATCAGCGTGCTGGAGCTGGTCATGCTGGTCATGCTGCCCTTGCCACCCTTACCTCCAGCTCGATACTGCTTCCATGCTGAACGTGCACTCCCCGCAAGTTCCGTGGAGAGTTCGCGCAGCGCGCCGACGAGGCCGTGATGTTCCACGAGCAGCTGGTCGTACTTGGCACGCAGTGAACGAAGATCTTTCACTTCGGCGGCTAAAGAACGGATGTCGCCCGTGATACTGCTCGCAGTGCGCTTTGCGAACGCGGCGCCGACACTGCCCTTGTTGCTCGTCTTGCCAGGCTTGGAGGCGGCTGCGGTGCGAGTCTCGGACGGATTCTTTGTAGAAGTCTTCTTTGCCATAATGGGAAAACAAGTGTAGTGCAAAGCAATGGCTAATGCAATGCTGAAGCACGTTTATTTAAAGTACAGGGAATAATTATCGTGGGCGTCAGAACTATGGCTGCATCGATAACGCGCGCGCCAGGCTCACGCGCGCGGCAACAGCCACTTGTTTCGCATGCGATCCAAGTCTGAATCACTCCAGAAATGCCGAGCGCGCGGATCATCAAGGACTGCGTTCACCCAGTCCGGATGGCGCCGAATCACCGCGTGAACTGCTTTGATCAGCGCCTTACGCTCCGGGCCAAATCCAATGGTTTCATTTGATGGAACTACCTGAATGGAAGGACGACTCAAAAATGAGCGCAGGTGAATGTCTTTTTGCGAGT
This sequence comes from Phycisphaera mikurensis NBRC 102666, assembly GCA_945878575.1. Lineage (GTDB taxonomy): Bacteria > Planctomycetota > Phycisphaerae > Phycisphaerales > SM1A02 > UBA966. The sequence continues at coordinate 5,391 of CAMDUB010000107.1, forward strand.
CTGGTAATTCTGTGCGTATAACTAAGAGGCGCCACGGCCCGTGCACATAGGAAGTTGCGCCGGATTCCCGATCAAAGGCGTGTGCGAA
>CAMDUB010000108.1 GCA_945878575.1 Phycisphaera mikurensis NBRC 102666
CCCGCAAGGCCGTTGGCATTGTCAGTCGCTCCGGAACGCTGACCTATGAGGCGGTCTGGCAGACCAGCGAACGCGGCATCGGGCAGTCCACCTGCGTGGGCATCGGTGGCGATCCGGTCAAGGGTTTGAACTTCATCGACATTCTGGAAATGTTCGCCTCCGACCAAGACACCGATGGCGTCATCATGATCGGCGAGATCGGCGGCACCGACGAGGTGGACGCCGGCCGATGGATTCAGGCCAACATGCAGCACAAACCAGTGGTGGCGTTCATCGCGGGGCGCACTGCTCCTGCCGGGCGTCGTATGGGTCACGCGGGTGCCATCATCGGCGGTGCGGATGACACCGCGCAGGCGAAGATGGATGCCCTACGCGGCTGCGGTTTGAATGTGGCAGAAAGTCCCGCCGACCTCGGCTCGATGATGTTGAGCAGCCTGACGGCAGTGGTCCACAGCCACGCTTAGCCCAAACGGGCGGTCATAATTTGACACTCGCCAGCACGGCAAAACCCCGATTTTTAAGGGGTTTTTAGCTGTATCCGTCTAGTTATTTGACTATGGCGCCGGCACCCCACACGCACTGTTAACAAATTCCGAGCACTGTTTCTTGACCCATCCCAAAGGGGGGGCACTATCTACTTGTTCTGGGGTGACACGAGAGGTTGGTCAAAGGGCGTCTAGCTCGGCGAATGCGCCGCGCGGATTGAAACATTGCTTTGCTTGTTTCTTGATTTCCCTTTTCCCTTCCCTTTTGGAGTCCCTGCACATGAAATCTCTCTTGTTCGCCACCGCTACTCTTGCGCTCGTCGCCACGTCGGCATCGAACGCCGCGCTCGTCTACGGAGGCGGCACAGAAACTGGCTCCCGCTTTAATGCTGGCGCTGGTGCAATTACTTATATGAACTGCTTCACATCGATTGACGGCACCGCAGCTCAAACCCAGCTCGCGGTCGACAGCGCGATCGTCGGCATTCGCCGCCTCGTATCGTCCGGTGCGTTGGTTGATGTTGGCATCAAGATCTATGCCGCCGAAATGACCTTCGATGGCGTCAACTTCGGCCGAGGCGCCAATTACGAGATCTATTCCTCCGCTTCCCTCGGCGCTGGCGCTGCTAGCGTCACTCAGCTCGTTAACACGGGCGCGGTATCGGGTGTCACTCTGAACCTGGAAACCGTCTCCAACGCGGGCTTGGGTGGGTTCTGGATCGGTGTCGAGTTCACGGGCGCAAACGCCGCAAACACGGCCAACGGTTGGCGCGTCGTGAACGCTCCCACTACGGGCTCGTCTCTCAACGCCTTCGGCATCTTCAACAATGCCGGCAGCGGTGTGTTCCAAGCGTTCTTCGCCTTCGGCACTCCGCCGGGATCCTCTCCAAGCCGCATGATGGTGGACGTGAACGGAACGCTCGTTCCCGCCCCAGGCGCAATGGCTCTCCTGGGAGTCGCTGGCTTGATCGGTGGACGCCGTCGTCGCTCATAAGTCAGCACGACCTGCATGATTGATTCAGGACCCCGGCCTCACGGTCGGGGTCCTGTCGTTTTGCCACTTCGCGGTGGCGGGCATCGGTAACCTTCTGCTATGGCCACGGATCGGCCCTCCACTGCAACAACTTCTCGCTCGTCATTCGCCGCGCTTTATGGAAGCCGGACGATGTTGGTGCTATTGGCCCTGGGGTTTGCAGGCGGAGTGCCAAACGTCTTGGTCACCACGGTGACGCAGGCATGGACATCCAGCACTGGTTGGAGCGTCACCGCTATCGGCGCGCTGGGATTCTGCACGTTGCCGTACGCGCTGAAGTTTCTGTGGGCCCCGATTGTTGATGGCACGTCGCTGCCGCTCTTTGGGCGACTTGGCCGGCGGCGCGGTTGGTTGGTGGTGTCACAGTCGCTCGCCCTATTGGCACTCGTGGCACTCTCGCTGTGGGGGCCCGTACCCACCGACCCCGCGCCTGGCATCGAATGGACTCCCGACGAATTCGCCGCCGCCACACTGCACAACCGAATCTTCTTCGCGCTCCTCTGCGCTGCCGCGTTCTTCTCCGCCACACAAGACATTGTTGCCGACGCGTTCCGCACCGAATCGCTTGCGCCCACTGAACTTGGTGCCGGTGCAAGCACATTCGTATCTGGCTACCGCATTGCATTCGTGGTCTTAGGTGCGGGCGTGCTGCTGGTGGCGGAGACCATCACGTGGCGCTTCGCAACGTTGGGCGCAGCACTTACCATGGGGCTTGGCGTGGTGGCAACACTCAGTGCGCGTGAGCCCGAACTTGCCAGCGGCACCAGACCAACGCTCACCGAATCGCTGGTGCAGCCAGTCGCGCGTTTCTACTCAGCATGGGGCGTGCGCGTACTGTTTTTGGCCGCCTTCGTCTTGCTATTCAAACTGCCAGACCAACTTGCCACCAACATCACCACGCCGCTCCTCATGAAGGGACTCGCCTATTCCGCAGAGTCGATCGGTTGGGTGCGCCAAGCGTTCGGATTCGCCATGACCATCGTTGGCGCCGCGGCGGGTGGTTGGATGGTGGCGCGCTTGGGGATCATCCGCTGCTTGTGGATATTTGGCCTTGCGCATTCGTTAAGCATTGCTGGGTTCTTGGCACTGGCCATTGCCTACGGCGCAACCGTGCATGCCACACCGGCAGTTGCGCCACCCGTGTGGGCGCTCATGCCAGCCATTGCCCTGGAGAACATAGTCATTGGAATGGTGACGAGCGGCTTTGTGGCATTCCTCATGTCCATCTGCGATCGTCGCTACACCGCCACGCAGTACGCGTTGCTCACCGCGCTGATGGCTGCTGGCAATGCGGTGGCAGGGGGCATGAGCGGCGCCGTGGCAGAGGCGCTCGATTACCCGGGATTCTTAGTGGTAGCCATGCTGGCAGGAATCCCCGGATTGCTCCTCATACCGTTTGTGAAACCGCCAGCCGCTGCGTTGTAGTATGGCGTTCATGTCTGATGTCGTCACAGCTCCGGCACCCGCAGTCATCCGAACGCCCCTGACCTACAAAGATTCGGGCGTCGATATCGACGCTGGTGATGAGGTAGTCGACCGCATCAAGGGTCTCTTGAAGCGCACGCATGGTCCGCGCGTCATGGGTCAACACGGCGCGTTCGCGGGCATGTTCCGGCTTGATTACAACCAGAAACTGTTCAAGAACAACTACCGGGATCCGGTGCTGGTTGGCTGCACCGACGGCGTTGGCACCAAGGTGCTCCTTGCCGCAGAGCGCAAGATCTATGACACGGTTGGCATCGACTGCGTGGCGATGAACGTCAATGACCTCATCGTTCAGGGCGCTGAGCCACTGTTCTTCCTTGATTACTTGGGCCTTTCCAAGCTTGATCCCGAGGCAACCGCCAAGATGATCGAAGGCGTTGCCAAGGGTTGTGAAATCGCTGGATGCGCGCTCATCGGCGGCGAATGCGCGGAGATGCCGGACATCTACAAGCCCGGAGACTTTGATATCGCTGGTTTCTGCGTGGGCGTAGTGGAATTGGAGCGCGTGGTTGACGCGGCCCGAGTGAAGAAGGGCGACGTGGTCATCGGCCTCCGCTCTTCCGGGGTGCACGCCAATGGCTTCTCACTGGTCCGGCGCATCATCAAGGACGCCGGACTGGACCTCGACCGCATCTATCCGGAACTCGGTCCGGATCCGCTTTGGAAGGTCCTGCTTGAGCCAACCCGGATTTACGCCAAGCCAATCATCAAGCTCTTGTCCGGGTACCGCAAGAAGAAAGTCGTCAGCGGGATGGCGCACATCACTGGCGGCGGACTACCCGGCAACCTGTGCCGGGCGCTCGGACCGAAGGTGGACGCCGTCCTCGACCCGGCCGCTTGGACACCCAACCCCATCTTCCCGTTCCTGCGCGAACACGGAAATGTGGCGCAAGATGAGATGTACCGCGTCTTCAACATGGGGATTGGCTACACGCTGATCGTTCGACCAACTTTCGCAGATGCCGTCTGCACCAAGTTGGCGCGGATGGGGGAAACCGCCATGGTTATCGGCGAGATTGTCAAGGGATCCGGCGACGTACGGATTTGACTAGCCGATAACAAGCGCGAAATTTCTACTTTTTTCCGGGAATCACATGTTGTGTTCCTCACGGATGACGCCATTATTGTCGAGTCAGTCCAAGTTCCCGTTCCCTATGAGGGGGAGACGGGTTGGATTACGTTTATAAGTGTGTGAGGTTTGCATTTATTTCACTACGCGTCGGTGACAAGTCCTCAGTGCCTGGCTTGCCCCCGTCCCCGCTTTTCAAGGCATTGAAGTCCCGTTCACATTCACAAGGAAGCAACGAATCATGAGAAACACCTTCTTCACCGCTTGCGCCGCGACAGCGCTCACGTTCGCGTGTCCGGCGATGGCTCAAACCGAAATTTACTCCTGCGGGTTTGACTCGCCGCTGTACACGGTGGGCACCATCAACTTGCAACAGAGTTGGACGACCGCGCAGGCAGCAGCCATCGTCGCTGTTCCAGAGATGTCCGTCGTGTTCTCCGGTGGTCCCGGCGCACAGGCGGGTACCGGTTTCTTTAGTTCAGTCAGTGGTATCGACGCCACCACTTCAGGTCGCTTCGCCTTCCAGGCGGCTGATTACCCAGAAGCTGGTGCAAACGGCCCAATCATTGATGCGATCAGGGCGGCACAGACCAACGGTGCAAGTTCCATCGAGTTCTCGGCGTGGGTCACTGCGCCCACCCCAGCGGTCGTTGGCGTCACAAACGTACCTGCTCGTCACGGTATGGTTCTTTATGTCGTTGACCCAACCGGAGCCAACACCAGTCTGAAGGCGTGCTGCGGCTTCCAAGTTCGAGCCTACGACCGCCAAGTCTTTATGGTGCAGTGGCTCGATGTTGGTCAACTGGGCGTAGGTACTGCTGGTAACTACCTCATCAATTTTACAACACCCTTGACAGTAGCAGAAACGGGCTACACGCAAGTGAGTGTCCGCTGGAACCGTTCGAGTGGAATGCCAGCGATTAAGGTCGGCGCCTCCGAGTGGGCCGATGTTGTTCAAACCTCAACCGTGAACTACACGGCAGATGAATTTGACATTACCAATACCCGTGGTGGTGGAACTGTGAGCACCCAGGCGTACATGGATTCGCTGACAATCGCAGCCTCGCTTCCAGCCTATCCGCAGTGCACTGCGACGGCAGGCGACTGCGATGTAGCGCATGCGTCCGGTGGCTGCAACATCACCTCTTGCTGCGAGACCGTTTGCGCTCTTAGCCCAGACTGCTGCGCAGTTGCTTGGAACCAAGATTGCGTTAATCTTGCAATCCCAGCGTGCGATCTGTTTGTGTACGCCTGCACCAGCCCAGGGACACCTTCAAACAATTGCGCAACTTCTCCGACCGTAGTTACTCTGCCTGCGCTCGTTGCTTACAACACAACGACTGCAACCACCGATGGGCCTCCAGAGCCATTGTGCGGCTCGGG